>CAZDVV010000188.1:0-3784 GCA_964508875.1 uncultured Desulfobacteraceae bacterium
GCCCGTAGACCTGCTGCGACATAAGAACCGTAAAAACAAATAAAACTGCAAGCGCCAAGATAGCAAGTTGATGCTTTTCTTTCATTTCTATTTTCCTTTCTAATCTTTTTGCTGGCTTTGCACCTTTACCTCCATTTGTGACAGGTTCATCTGGATAAAGTGCAAGCAAACAAATATCGAATATCGAATTCGAATTTTGAATCACGAAGTATTGGCACCTTGCTGTCGCGCGGTTTTCACGCTCTTCACAAAAATCGAAATCAACTCGTTAGCTTCGTTGATCAAAGATTCAAGCTTTAACGGATGCCGTATAAGATTACTTCTCGCAATTATGTCGAGCCACACCTTTGCTTCACGCAATTCTTTTAGACAAATCTTAATCTTGTGAATAAAGTCAGCTCGGGATTCTGCACTCTGTGCTTCGCCGTAATTTGCTGCAGGTGAAGTACCGCACCTGATTAATTGGCCTGAAATATGCTTTCCAGATCTTGTCTTGGGTAATGATTCTGCCGTCCGTATAACTCTGACAGCAAAATCAATTAAGCGATCCTCAAGATCGTATACCTTTTCTTCTTTTGACATTCCTTGTTCGTCATTCGATATTCAGTTTTTGTTTTTGGGAGGGGGATCTTACCCCACCTCCTTCACATATCTCCACCGCAGATCGGTGAGGACGGAGTCAATAAACCTTTCTTCCTCCTTCGTAAGGTTGCCTTTTGTCTTATCTTTTAACATTGCAATGGTATCAATGGCATGTTTCGCAAGGGCCAAATCCTTCTTTTTCTGCCCTGTCTGAGGATCTGCTATCTCGCCAAAATGGTAAAGGGCAGAGGAACTGAGGCTGAATATCAGGGAGGTGAAGGTTACTTCCGGCAAGGGTGGGCTCTGTTGCTGCCGGCGCTGCCCCTGCCCAGCATCGGCTGTGTCCTGCTGCTTTGTCTTTTCCGGCTCTCTTGCCTTTTCCTCCTCAGGCTTCTTCTTCAGCTCTCCTTTCTCGTCAAGTGCTCTCTTGTCCTTTATGATAAAACCCTTTTCTTCAGCCATGGCATCACCTCACAGAATTGGTTTATCTCGTCTATCTGGTTGGTCTGGTTCCTTTGTTCTATCTAATCTATTTGGTTCCTCTCCGCTAGCGGCCACAGCCCTGTGTTCCTTGGTCTGTTCCTTCAGCATTCATCATTCGATATTCGATATTCGTTACCCGTTTTTTCTCCCTTACGCCTTATGCCCTATGCCTTTTTACAGCTCAATCCTTTTCACCGAATGCACCTGCTCCAGCGCCATAAGATCCTTTATAGCCTCATCACCTGCAGGTGAACTGGTGGCCAAAAAGATCACATTCTGCCCTTTGTCTTTTTCCTGCCCCACCTGCATCCTTGCGATGTTTACTCCGTGTTTTCCAAGGGTCGAGCCGATCATCCCTATGACACCCGGACGATCCTCATTATGAATAAGCAGATTATGTCCTTCAGGGACCGCTTCCAGGTAGAAATTATTTATCCTCAAGATGCGAGGGAATTTTTTTCCAAAAATAGTGCCCGATACCACGTTCTCACCCTCAATGGTCTTGACAACAAGCCTCACCATTGTGGAAAAATCCTCAGATGTGCTGCTGGTGGACTCCACAACCTTTATCCCCCTTTCAGCCGCAATAAAAGGGGCGTTAACAAAGTTAACACCATCCTTGATGGGTGTGAGAAGACCCTTTAGCATTGCTGTGGTAAGGGGCTCCACGTCGTATTCAGTCACAGCACCTGAATAATCAATGCGTACCTCTGTAATTGCGCCCTCGGCCAGTTGCGCCTGCAGGGCGCCCATTCTCTCCACAAGCCTCACGTATGGCCTCAGGGTAGCAAGCAGTTCAGCACTAATGCTGGGTACGTTAACCGCATTTCTCACCGTACCATGGAGCAGGTAATCCACCACCTGCTCGGCTATTATCTTCGCCACGTTTTCCTGGGCCTCTTTGGTGGATGCGCCCAAATGGGGAGTACAAATGAAGTTATCCAGTTCCATGAGTCTCAACTTTCCTGGGGGTTCCTTGGAAAAGACATCCAAGGCCGCACCTCCCAACTGCCCCGATGCCAATGCCTCGTAAAGATCATCCTCGTTTACAATGCCTCCCCTTGCGCAATTGATGAGCATGGCACCCCTTTTCATCTTGGCGAAGGTCTCACGGTTGAACATATTGGTGGTCTCTTCTGTCTTAGGGGTATGTATGGTCACGTAATCTGCTCGGCGCAACAGTTCATCGAAGTCCACTGGCTCCAGGTCAAGCCTCTCAATGGTCTCAGGTTTGATATAAGGGTCATAAACGATTACGTTCATTTTGAGGCCTCTTGCGCGGTCTGCAACGATCCTCCCTATATGCCCTGCTCCCACAAGTCCAAGTGTCTTGTTGTAGAGTTCCCGGCCTTGGAGCTTCTTTTTCTCCCACTTGCCTTCTTTGAGCGAGGCTGTTGCCTGGGGGATGTTGCGGGATAGGGCAAGCATCATGGCAATGGCGTGCTCTGCAGTGGTTATGGTGTTGCCTTCAGGTGCGTTCATCACCACGATGCCGCGTTTGCTGGCTGCCTCTATGTCAACATTGTCAAGCCCAATACCGGCCCTCCCAATAACCTTCAGCCTGTCGGCCCCTGCTATCACGTCCGCTGTTACCTTGGTGGCGCTGCGTATAACCAAGGCATCGTACTCACCAATGACACCCACCAATTCCTCGTGGGTGAGGCCGGTGTTGACATCCACATCGATTCCCGGGGTTTCCCGGAAAATTTCGACTCCCACATCCGACAGATTGTCGCTTACTAACACTCTCATGTTTAGCCCCCTGAGGTCTCTGAGTTTAGGGTTTAGGGTTCAAGGCTATGGGATATACCCTTTCCAAAGCCTGAGACTATCTTAAAGATTGGAGAGATTTTTGTAAAGGCGTGAAAAAGGCCCCTCTGCTCCTGGGGCCAAAAAGTTGGAAAACCGCGCGACCGATTTCCACCTCAACCAAGCTTGATCAACAATTGGTGCTATCGACCTCTTTGCTCTATCGAAGTGGCCCAAAGCTCCTCCTCTTTGCCAAAACCCGGCGGTGATCTGCGCCCTTTTTCAAGAAAGAGGTCGGGGCGATTCAAAAATTCTGTCCGTCTTTAGGCGAGACGCTTGCACTCAGCGAACAATACCCAACGCCTTTTGTCCAAAAAATATATACACAAGACTACAAAATATCTTGACATTCTTAAAAAAAATATGTAAAGCCGTAGGGCGTTAGTACCGAAATAGGTTGTTGCATGCGGTTTGTTGGGTGGTTTGCCTATTTCGGGGCACGATAGTTTAAGGCGAAGGGGGGTGAAAGGCGAGACAAAAGGATGTGATTTAGAGTGACTGTATTGGTAGGAGTTTTCATTTGAGCGTGAACCAAAAATTCTTTCTTTAGGAGGAAAGAGTATGAAGAAACTCTTGATTGCGGTTTTTGCAGCGTTCATGGTGGTGGCATTTGCAATACCGGCCATTGCCGGGACATGGAATTTTTATGGCAGCGCCAGGATGGCAACTTGGTCGACAAAACTCGATAAGGAACAAGCAAAGTCAATGAATTATAAACATGATGACAGAGATACGACCTGGGACCTGCAGGGTAACTCCAGGATCGGTGCCAAGGTAAAGGCCGGTGATATCAGCGGCGGGTTTGAATACGGCACCGGCGTCAACCTGAGGAAGCTCTACGGTGTCTGGAATTTCGGCAGCGGATCCCTGCTAGTGGGCCAGACCTATACCCCTGTAAACTTTTTCTATT
>CAZDVV010000189.1:0-3773 GCA_964508875.1 uncultured Desulfobacteraceae bacterium
GACGAGGGCATAATGCCTCAGACCAGGGAGCACTTGGAAATCTGCGAACTCCTTGGGATCCGCCACGGTCTGGTGGTGCTCACCAAAGTAGATATGGTGGAAGAAGATTGGCTCGAACTGGTACGCGAGGATGTCTCAGAGTACCTTTCCAATACCTTCCTGGCGGGGGCTCCTATTATAGAGGTCTCATCAGTTACAGGGCAAGGGCTTGAAGAATTGAAGCAGGTCCTGGATAAGTTGGTCCAGGATATCCCGGAGAAGGAGGTGGGCCACCTTTTTCGGCTCCCCATTGACCGGGTCTTTATTATAAAGGGCTTCGGAACTGTCGTTACAGGCACGACAGTATCAGGAAAGATCCGCGTCGGTGATGAGGTAACCATATATCCTGAGGAGATTCCTTCCAGAATCCGTGGCATCCAGGTTCACAATCGGGACATGCAGGAAGTTCGGGCAGGGCTACGGACCGCCATCAACCTTCAGGGGGTGGAAAAATCCTCCATAAAACGGGGAGACGTAGTAGCCACCGCCGATTCCCTGCGGCCCACCTTTATGGTGGATGTGTTCCTCAATCTCCTTGCGAGTGCTCCCAAGAAACTCAAGAACAGGGCAAAGGCCAGGTTTCACACTGGAACAGCAGAAATATTGGGCACCGTTGTCCTCCTTGATAGGGACGAACTGGCGCCCGGCCAAAGCTGCTATGCCCAAATACGTCTCGATAACCCTACCGCTGTACTCAAGGGGGATAGATTTGTTCTCAGGAGCTATTCGCCCGTGCGGACCATTGGCGGCGGGTTGGTGCTTCATCCCCTTCCAAAAAAGAAAAAACGCTTCTCTGACGAACTCCTAAAGGAATTGAAGATCCTTCACAAAGGGACTGCGGAGCAGGTTGTGGAAGAATTCGTAAAGATGGAGCGTTACCAGGGTCTTGAGAAAAAGACATTACAGTTTCTCAGCAATCTTGGCAAGAAGAAGCTCGGTGAGGCCCTTGGGCCGCTTCAAACGAGCAAGAAGATCATAGAGGTGGACAAGGAAAAGGGAACTCTAATGCACTCTGAGTATCTCGATAAGGTAAAAAGAGAAATTCTTGATAGAACATCCCAATATCACAAGCAATACCCTTTGCGAGTAGGGCTGCCCAAGGAAGAACTTCGCTCTCAAATCGGGGTCATGAAGGATCCGAAGCTCTTTAACTTCGCCCTAAATCAGTTGACCAAAGATGGAATCATAGTCCAAGAAAAGGAATTGATAAGGGTCAAAGAACACAAGATAACACTGGCAGAAGATCAGAAAAAGACCAGGGAGAAGCTGGAAAAAATTTACTTGGAGAGCGGACTCCAGCCACCCTATTTCAAGGATGTGAAAGGTGACTTTCCTGGAAACACGGCAGAGGAAGTGCTGCAGGTCATGGTAAAAGACGGAATACTGGTGAAGGTTAAAGAAGACCTCTATTTTCATCGCGATGCAATAGAGGATCTTCAGAGAAGGCTTGTTGCCTTTCTCAAGGACAATGGCGAGATTACCACGCCTCAATTCAAGGACATGACAGGGGCCTCACGAAAATATACTATTCCGTTAATAGAATATTTCGATAAATCCCAGGTCACCGTGAGGGTAGGGGACAACAGGGTCTTAAGAAAGAAGTAGTCTAAGTTCAGCATGGTAGTAGATATGAGCTGGAAGAGAGTGGAGGTGGAAAAGCACTGAGGATCTTGGGAAAACGCGTGAAAAACCTTGTTGAGGCGCTGGGGATAAGGCAAAGGGAACACATTGCCTTTGTAGGGGCTGGCGGAAAATCAACACTTATGCTTGCCCTGGCTAAAGAACTAACCACGAAGGGCTATCGTGTCGTAACTAGCACCACCACAAAGGTGTGGAGGGAGCAGGCTGAAAAGGCACCTTACATTATACTCACGGAGTCGAGTCCTGGGTGGATGGATGAGCTAAAGGAGGCTATTGAGCTTAGCCGACACGCTTTTTTGGGTGAAAAAATCCTGCCCTCGGATAAGGTCCAGGGAATCGCCCCCGAAATTGCGAATGAGCTGTATGAAGAATCTGTGTCAGATTATTTGATGATAGAGGCAGATGGGGCGGCGGGGAAGCCAGTAAAGGCTCCTGCAGGACATGAACCCGTGATACCGAGAAGCACCACCCTGGTGGTTGCAGTGATAGGGCTTGACGCACTTGGAAAGCCGTGCTTGCCTGAGACGGTGTTTCGGCTTGATGATTTTCTCAGGGTTACTGGAGCCGAAAGGGGCGAGATATTGACCCCGGAGCTGGTAGCCAAGTTAGTGCGCCATGACATGGGGAGCTTTAAGGAGTGCCCCGAAGGAGCACGCAAGGCATTATTTCTAAACCGAGCGGATTTACTAGAAGATACTAAGCCAGTGGAGCAATTGCTTGATCTAGTTGCGGGACCAGATCGAATAATCGTTGGATCCCTTAAGGATCAATCATACTTTTTTACGAAACAGAGGCGTCGATATGAGCGATATCTATAGAGCGATGAAAAAGGCCTTCAAAGAGGGGAGGCCTTGTGTGCTTGCCACCATTGTGAAACAGGCAGGTCCTGCTCCGAGAGGGGTCGGGGCCAAGTGCCTCATAGGTGAAGACGGCCTCCTTGCTGGCACCATTGGAGGCGGACTCCTGGAGGCAAAGGCTGTGCGTGAGGCTGGAAAGGTGCTGGACACCAATGTGCCGGCTAAGCTTTCTTTTGTACTCAAAGGAAAAGATGTTGAGCAGACCGATATGCTTTGCGGAGGCGAGGCGGAGGTATTCATTGAACCCGTGGTTGAAGAGGTTTACATCCCCATATTTGAGCATGTGGCGACAATTGAGAAAAGAGGTGGCAAGGCTGTCGTCGTAACAGTCCTGAGTCTAGATTTCTGGGATGGGGGCCAGATTCCCAAGATGCTTTTGTCAAAGGAAGGTGAGGAAGTGGGCAGCCTACATCTGTCGCAGAAAGTGAAAGACAGGCTCAACAAAGAACTCGAAAAGGTTATGCAATCCCGTCGAGCGGAAAAGATGGAGCTAGTGGAAGATGTCAGTATAGAGATGTTTTTGGAGCCTGTTGTCTCCAATCCGGTGCTTTACATATTCGGTGGAGGCCATGTCTCGAGGCAGATTGTCCCGCTTGCTTCGCGAGTGGGATTCAAGGTGGTTGTGGTGGATGACCGCCGGGAGTTTACTAAGCCTGAGGACCTTCCTGGTGCAGCAGAGGTCCATCAAATGCCCTTTGATGGAGTTATGGAAAAATTTCCTGTGGATGAGGACTCATACTTGGTGATAGTGACTAGAGGCCATGTTCATGACAAAAACGTGCTTAGCCAAGCACTTACGACGAATGCTAGGTACATTGGGATGATAGGGAGTAAACGAAAAAGAGATATCATCTATCAGAAGCTTTTGGAGCAAGGATTCAAACAGGAAGACTTGGAAAGGGTCCATTCACCCATAGGCCTAGAGATTGGTGCTGAAACTCCGGAGGAGATCGCAGTAAGCATTGTGGCGGAGTTGATTAAGGTTAGGGCGGGGGTACGATGAAAAGGTTTGAGGCAGGAGGCGAAAGGAAAAAAGACAAAAAGCAAAAGGAGGAAAGGAGCAGTGAATGAATATCAGCGTTGGTTATGGGAAAGACTGGCGGAAAAGACTGTGGAGAATCTCAAAAAGCACGGATTTGATGCGCACTTTGTGGGTTCGGTGGAAGAGGCAAAACAATTCATACTCAAAATGGTTGAGAATTGTGAGACATTCGGCTTCGGCGGCTCTGATACCAC
>CAZDVV010000190.1:0-3727 GCA_964508875.1 uncultured Desulfobacteraceae bacterium
CTTCTACCTTGGAGTTGAAATAATTATAGGGCAGGACTGATAGGATGGCTATGGCCAGGCCTGCAGCAGTTGTAATGAGGGCCTGTGCTATGCCCGCGGTTACTGCTTGTGGATGCTCAATTCCTGCACTGCCCAGCAACTCGAAGGAGCTTATAATTCCTATTACGGTGCCAAAGATTCCCAGCAGTGGCGCTACGGTAATCATGGTATCCAACACGCCCATGAACCGCCTCATCCTTTTTATCTCATCGGATGCTGCAGCCTCCATGGCCTTTGACATGGAAAACTCACGATGAAGGATACCGTTCACAAGAACTCGTATAACATAGTCTTTAGAACCGGTAACTTTGTCCTTTACCTTTTCCCATTGTCCAGTACGACATAGATCCAGCACCTCGTCCACCAGTTTTTGATCTCGACGCAGACCTTCCCTTGCCCAAAAAAGCAACCTCTCAATAATTACTGTTAGAGATATAATCGAGCAGGCCAGCAATGGGTACATCACTGGCCCGCCTTTCTGAAAAAATAACAACATATTTATCTCCTTTTCCCTCGGGCCTAATGCCTGACGCCTTACGCCTTTATTCTATACCACACTGACCCTTGGTGCCCCTGTGACAGGATTTTCATCCACCACCACAGAACACTCATACACGTATTCTACGCTCTCGCACGTTAGTACCTCGTGAGGCTTACCCACAAAAACAATCTCCCCGTCCTTCAACATTATGATCCGATCACAGTATTTGGCAGCAAGCTCGATGTCATGAGATACCACTAGCGCTGCAATGGCATTGGCACGAACGAGGGACGATATGAGCTCAAATATCTCCTTCTTAAACTTAAGGTCTAGAAAGGCAGTGGGTTCATCGAGTAGCATTACGCTCGGCTCTTGAGCCAACGCACGGGCTATCAACACCCGCTGTCTTTCTCCTCCTGATAGTTCATCAATAGGCCTACTAGCAAACTCAATAGAGTGTGTGGTTTCCAGTGCCCTCCTGGCTATCTCCACGTCCCGCTCGCCCTCAAACTCGAATCGCTTCAAATATGGGAATCTCCCCATAAGCACCACTTCCAACACAGAGAAGGTAAAGTAAAAGTGAGTCTGTTGGGGAACCATTGCCACTTTTCTGGCAATCTGTATCCGTGTATATGAATCGATTGATTTCCCCTCTAATAACACTTCCCCTTGTCTTGGCCGAAGCAAGCCATTGCCCAATTTGAGCAGTGTCGTTTTCCCGGAGCCATTAGGTCCCAGGACTCCTACCAACTCGCTCTTTCCGGCCTGGAAGCTAATGTTTTTTAGGGCCCAGAGCCCCTCATCATATTGAAATCCCACATCGCTGAATTGAATCATTGCGTCCATCTACTTCCTCTGGTCTTCAGCAGATAAATAAAAAACGGTGCTCCCAAAAAGGCAGTAACCACCCCTACTGGCAGCTCGCTCGGTGATATGACAGTCCGGGCTGCAGTATCTGCTGCGATCAAAAACAGGGCCCCACCGAGTGCCGAAACAGGCATGAGCAATCTATTGTCCGATCCAAGGAGCATTCTGGCCAGGTGGGGGACTATTAACCCCACGAAACCAATCAGCCCCGTAAAAGAAACCGCCACTCCCACCATCAAGGAGACTGCAAGAAAACAAACCAGTCGGGCTCTCTCAACATTCACCCCCAGATGAAGGGCACTTTCCTCACCGGCCGCCAGCAGATTTAGGTGCCTTGAAAAAGAATATAGCAAGAAAAAGCCTGCTATGGCCACAGGCGCTGTCATTACAGAGTATGATATGCGGCTTTGGGACAGATCTCCATAAAGCCAGAACAGCATGGAGTGCAAGCGATCTTCGGTGGAGGTGGCAATCAAAAACATTATTATTGCAGTGAAAAATGCATTGACAATGACGCCTGCAAGGATAGCCGTGGATGATTCAACTCCCATTGCCCTTTTACTTATGGCAAGCACAAGATAGATTGTTATTATTGCTCCCAAAAAGGCAAACAGTGGCACACCATACCCAAAAGAAAACCCAAGGATAATTGCAATAACGGCTCCAAATGCGGCACCACTTGACACCCCTAGGACAAATGGATCAGCAAGGGGGTTTCGCAAAACGGCCTGGAACACGAGCCCTCCCAATGAAAGTGTAAAGCCTGCAAGCCCAGCCAGAATGACTCTTGGGAGCCTTATCCTGAGAACAATTAGTTTTGTCGACTCCCTAACATGGGAGCTGTCGGAAAAAACTCTGAACACATCTACAAAACTGATCTTTGCCGTTCCACAAACCAGAGAGATCAGTATAGCCGCCCCAAGTGCCACCATAAGTATTAGACTAATCCCAATTACCCTACGGGCTGTAAGGGGTCCCTTCTGAAGTTTTACCTCCATTGAGCTCCAGTTCTTTTTTTCCAAGTTCAGGGTGTAATAGCTGGGCAACGGTTTCCAAGCCCTTTATGATCCGTGGAGAAGCGCGGTCCAGAATGTCCGAATCCACAAGGTATACCCTGTTGTTTCGTACCGCAGGGATACTCTTCCATCGCATCCACTCCCTTCTTGCCTTCTCAAACCTGCCCGCCCGCTCCATAGAGGAAATTATTATCACATCAGGCCTGCGTGCAAGGACTTGCTCTACACTTACTGTGGGGTATGTTATACGCGCATCTGCCATCACATTTATACCCCCGGCAAGCCTGATCACATCATTATGTATAGTGTTGCGGCTCACACTGATTATTGGTTTAAGATTAATTTGAACAAATACAAGGGGTTTGGGAAGTCCCCTCACCTGGGCCCGCACCTTCTCAATTCTGTCACCCAGAGACCTGGCCAATCTCTTTCCCTTCTGCGCAACCCCACAAAGCCTAGCAATTGAAAAAAGTGTGTCTGCCACGTCCTCCACATGCCTAGGATTTACAATGTAAACAGGGATTCCTGCCTGTTCCAAGAGGGCCACAGAACTCGGCTCATTTCCATCTTTTGTCCCTACTGCTAAATCAGGTTCAAGCTCTAGTATGCGCTCCACATTCAGATGGACATAGCTACCCACCTTGGGTTTTCTGGCTGCATCAGGTGGGTAATCACTGAAGGTGGTAACTCCCACGACCCTGTTTCCAAGGCCCAGGTAGTAGAGAAGCTCCGTCACACTAGGAGCAAGGGAAACGATCCTTCTGGGAGCCCGGTTCAAAACCACCCTCCGCCCCAGGGCGTCAACAAAGGTTTCACCCCTTACCCCCTCAGGACTAGTTAACCCCAAAATTAACACGGGCAGCAAACAATACATGATCAAGTAGGCACGCCTTTTCATCGGCCTTTTAGTCCTCACCTCAAAGGGCCTCCTTGTGATGCATACCCATATCATAGGGCGTTATGCTCCGAGGCTCAATCCTGCTGCTTGATTTGATTTAGCAATTCGGGGCACAAATACAGGCTTGTTTTATAGGTTCCAACATAAGGGATTCGATTCTTCTTACACCACTTGCCATACTCCCTCAATATGGATGGATCATGGAACATGATCTTTTCACCCAGCTCTTCGAGCTCATTAATAACTCTCCAATAGATCTGCATAATTTCATCTCCTTTCAAAAAATGAATCGCTCCAAACAATGGAGTATTTAATCCAAATTAGGAATAAAAAATCCCCGGTTCGACAAAGGCAAATCCGGGGATATCCCGTTTTTATCCTCGGGATCTCCAAGGCACTATCCCGCTCCGCGAGGATTCATGCCCC
>CAZDVV010000191.1:0-3717 GCA_964508875.1 uncultured Desulfobacteraceae bacterium
CAATGGGCAAAGGGCTGTCCACAAGCTTTAGCGCCACTGTACGGAAGGCGTTGTCGTCCAGCGTGACAAGAACGGAGGGCTGTGTAGAACGGATTCTTTCAAGTGCTATCTGTGCCTGCTTCTTGATCAACTCGGGTGTGTTGTTCTTGCGCTTTGTATCCATATAGTACACAGTGAACTGTATGTTATGCCCTTGTATGTACCCCGCATCTTGCAATGTGGCTACGACCCCATTATGTTGGGGCTGGCCACAGGCGTTGCCAGCCTCATAACTATGAAGGATAAAGATTTTTGGAACGGATCCGGGCGAGGCCCTCAAACTTGGAACCCTAGTATTGAGGATAAGAAAAACTATCCATAGACAGCAACACACTGTTTTCCAAGTTCCTCCTCTCATAGCTTCCTCCTTTCTCATAACTTCCCTGTATCTCATCTGGCTAATTCTATAATACCTATAGAGGCTGTCGGAAAACCTCTTCCATCTGTCACTCCCGCGAAAGCCCGGAACCTTCCCCTGAACTGCCTTGGCCTAAAGGGAGTTTTATGGTAAATGTCGTTCCTTTCCCTTCCCGGCTTTCAAAATCAATTGTTCCCCCATGCTTGTCCACTATTATACTATGGGCTATGGATAGACCCTGCCCCGTCCCTTTACCCACCTCCTTGGTGGTGAAAAAAGGATCAAATATCCGGTGGCGAATTGAGTCAGGGATCCCGCAACCCGTGTCACTTATGGCAATCTCGGCCCATCCGTTATCTTTTCGAGTGATTACACGAATTTTTCCTTTCCTGTTACCGTCATTACCCACAACCTTTTCAATCGCATGAGCCGCATTGATGATCAAGTTTAGGATTACCTGGTTGAGATCAGCCGGCAGGCATGGCACAGGAGGCAAGTCAGGATCTAAATCTGTTTCAATATCTGCTACATATTTCCACTCATTCTTTGCCACGGTAATTGCGTTCTCGATTGCATGGTTTATGTCCACAGGGGTTTTCTCCGGGGAACCCGGATGCGAGAATTCCTTCATGGCCCTTACTATCTTGGTCACTCGCTCCACTCCGTCCAGACTTTGCTCAAGAGCCTTGGGAATCTCTTCCTTTAAGAACGATAGATCGATTTCTTCCTCGGTGGACCTTATTGTCTTTACGAAGGCTTGGAGCATATGGTCCTCGGGCACTTTGGCAATCAGTTCTTCATATTGCATGCCTAGGCGGGATAAGTCCTTGAATGCGTCTGTAAGAAAATGGAGGTTATCTCCTATGAATTGGGTGGGCGTGTTGATTTCATGGGCAATGCCCGCTGCAAGCTGGCCAATGGCTTCCAGTTTTTGAGCCTGTGCCAACTGCCTTTCAAGAAGCCTCCTTTCGGTAATATCGGCCGCCCTTATCATCGTGCCCTTGAAACTGCCATCCTCACCCATGACGCAGGCTATCGTTATACCCAGGAGGCGGTTTTGGTCGCCGTTGGCCTTCAGGGGGATATCATCCAGCCGAACCTCTTGACGTTCATACCTGCAGGTCTCTATGGCTTTCATGATAGCGTCAGAGGACCAAGCGATATCAATATCACAAAGCCTTTTCCCTAGCGCTTCTCTGGAAGAAACGTTGAGGATCTCTTCTGCCTTGTTGTTCCATTCCACAACTCTGTCTTCTTCATCCAGGGCAATGAGAATCGAGGTTATGGCGCCAAGCAACAGAGTTGCCTTCTCATGGGCCCGTTTTAGATCCTTTTCCGCTCTTTTCAAGTCAGAAATATCCATAGCAAATTCGAACCTTACATCCCTTCCGTCCGGCCACTCGATTATGCGGTCCACTATTTTGAAGTACTTATCTAATCTGGCGTTATAGAACTCCCAGTAATAAGGCCTTTTCTTATTCTCAAGTATCTTGCTGTTAGTGCAAAAGTCACAGGGTTTGTCAAGGTTTTGGAACACCTTGTAGCAAAGTTCGCCCACAGGATTTTTCCCAAGGGCCTTTTCCAGAGTTTTATTCACATAAAGGATCTCGTACGTAACGGGGTCGGAGACATAAATAAGCTCTGTTATGCTGTCGAAAATTGAAACGAACCGCTGGTGCTCAAATTCCCTTTGCCTTTGGATCTTCTTCCTTTCGGTGATATCCTTTGCAATCGCAAGTGTATGCGGCCTTCCCTCCAGTTCCAACAAGGATAGCGATAGCTCGACGGGGAACCCTTCTCCGTTTTTTCGCAGGGCCGTGACCTCAATGTTCTTGCCCATAACCGTGCCTTCTTCATTGGTCTTACAAGGCTCTAAGTCTTTGTAGCATATCTCAGTTGATCCATCCTCTGCTATCAGGCTCTGGAAAGGCATCCCTAAAGCCTCATGCTCAGGGTACCCGAATACCTTTTCAGCTGCCCTATTCCAGAAGCAGATTCGCCCTTGATCATCAGCCAGGATTATTGGGTTATAGGCAGAGGAAGCGATGGCGCTGAGTTTTGCCTGGCTTTGTTTCAAGGACTCTATCCTGGCTGCAAGTATTTCTTCCAGCCTTTCTCGATAGCGGCGGTTTTCAATTTCAATTTGCCTTTGTTTCAAGGCGTTTCTCACGAGAAGCAGAAGTTGGTCTCTCTCAAAAGGCTTCAAAATATAAGCATAGATTCCTGCTTCCAGGGCAACGCTGACCACTCGCTGATCAACGATCCCCGTAAGCATTATTATGGCGGTGTCGGGAGAGGCCTCTCGGGCATGCCTGAGGAAATCAAGGCCGGACTTTCCCGGCAGATCGATATCCACCAGGGCAAGCCCTATAATTTCCCTTGCCAGGACATCTTCGGCCTCTTCAGCGTTACAAGCCGAAATGCATTCGAATCCCTGTTTGGAAAGCAGTTTCACAAGTACAGAGCGTATTTGAGGTTCATCGTCAAGCACCAAGATTTTTTCCATTTCCTCCTCCGCGGAAAAATGGTGGATGGGTCTTCTCCTATATATTTGATTTTACAGTGCCAAGTATGAAATCGATTCCGAGAAGAACGTACCTTTTGGCGAGCAGACGTACCTTGTTTGTACTCGACCTGTAACATTGGTATCGGCATGTACTATAGGAGAGAAAAGAGAAAAAACGTCTTTTTGTGACGGATCCATGGTGGTACCGTTGCTCCAATGAAAGTAATCAAACGGAAAGCAGCGACGGTTATAACACGAAAGAAAGGTACCTTACGGGCCTCCACCAGGGCAGGGAGGCTATGAGAGTCGAAAGCACTCCCCGGAAAGGGACTACCTTCTATCCTGACATGAACCCTACGTCCGGATTAGTAATGGGTTAAAATACATTTCCCGGAGGAAATCATGCCTGATATTTTGATCTTTTCACGAATCCGCTCGACATTTGTGGAACCCGTGGAAGAAAACCGGCTCCGTGCCGTGTGCCAACTAAACGATACCTTGACAGAGGCGACTGTAGAGGTGAGTGTCAAGCCCCCAGAATTGGAGATAGTAGATGCCAAGGCCGAAATCGTGAGGGCTCCCTTAAGACCCCAAGAAAACGAAACACAACTGGCAAAGAAGGTCATAGGGATAAGGATCGGCCCTGGAATGAAAAAGATCATCAAGGGCCTTATTGGTGAAGGAGACGAGATAAGCAATTGGCATTCATGATAGAAGAATCCTGTAATGCAGTGATTCTATCTTTCACCAAGGACGTCCTGCCCTTTTCGCGTCAAACGCCATATGTGTAAAGTATGCATGCCGGACTCTGTGG
>CAZDVV010000192.1:0-3639 GCA_964508875.1 uncultured Desulfobacteraceae bacterium
GAATGTGCCAATCCCGTTACGCCTGAAATAGAGCTCCACATGATCAAGGTCTTCTAGTCCCGAAGTTACTTCATAAGTAATAGTAGTCACAACAGAGGAGCCAGGATCATCCACCTCAGTTATTACTGTCTGGGGAGGTGTGATATCTGCATCGGTTAGAATGATATCCACGGGTGTTGCGCTGCCCTGGTTGCCGTAAGCATCAGTTGCATAAGCATGAATTCTCACATCAGGGCTTGCCACCCCAAAAGGAATGTCAAAGCTAAAGGTGGCATTTGCGCTATGTTCAGCGGGAGAAATATCCCTGGTTTCAGAGAAGTTCAAAGCGCCGGTCGTCTCATAGCGAATTTGTGATACTCCACCTGTGTCAGTCGCAGAAATTATAATACTTACCGTGTCTCCATAATTGAAAGGAGTTTGTTGCAGTGGTTCCGTAATTGTTACTTGAGGCGGCGTATTATCAACCACATTCAGCGTTATAGTCACTTCATCAGAACTGTGGCCGCTGGTGTCCTCAGCCCAGGCCCTTATGGTGATGTTTCCACCAATAGTGGCAGAATCAGATACGGTAAAGCCAAAACTTTCCGTAGTTGTGGTTGCTGGTGGTGAGACCTGATGAGAATCAGAATATGTGGTTTCCCCACTGGCCTCCACATATACCCTTACAACTCCGCCAATGGAATCTTCTGCCCTTACCATTACCGAAACATTTTGCCCCCTCTCCACACTTGTCCCCTCGGCAGGGCTCAAGATCTGGACGGTAGGAGGAAGATCTTGCCCGATATCCACTGTAACAGGAACTCTCACAACTGGAGCTCCAGGATAGTAAACACTTATTTCAGTGCTCCCGTCTGCCTTTGCTTCTACTAATCCAGAAGAGTTCACGGTAACTACGTTTACATCCCCGGTGGCATGTGAAAGGCCACTGGATATTGTCCGTGAGCTTCCGTCACTATAATGAGCTGTTACAACTAGCTGCTGGGTCTGGCCGATGGTGACAAGGGTAATGGTATCAGGTTCCGCTGAGATGAAATCCAGTGTCACAATATTAACGGTTACCTGTACAGTTTCTTCAAAACCATTGACATTAACCGTAATAGTTGCCTCACCTGAAGAGAGTGCCACCACTCTTCCTGTGTCGCTTACAGATGCAACAGAAATGTCACTGGACGAAAAGGTGGCTTGTGATGTGAGATTCACGCTACTTCCGTCCTGATAATATCCTGTAACCGAGATATCCTGATGGGCATTTGCCGTATCGAAATTCATTGTGCCGGGAGAAACTTCGATATGCTCCAGAACAGGTTTGGCAGGAACCGTTACAGTGCTTTCATCGCTGGGATCCTGTGATTGGGAGAAATCATAGGCTACTACTTGAAGTACGTCCCCTTCGGAAGCTTCAATAGTAGCAGAAAATGCCCCTGATGCATCTGCATTTACACTTACTTTCAGGCCACTTGTCATATTCGTAATATCCACCCTTGCGCCAGGAACACTGATACCCTCAACTACTGCGACACCGTCGCTGGGCCACGAAATAGATGATATTACGGGGGCAGCCGGGGGCTCGCCCGCAGGAGGCTGAACTACTGTAAACTCGAGAATTGACTCGGGGTCGCTCAGATCATTGGACACTCCGAGCACATTTGTGGCTTTCAAATAAACCTTGTGATCACCGGGTTCAAGTCCTGTGGTATCCAAAAGCACAGGTGCTGTACCAGTGTATATGGGAGACTCACTTGTAGAGTCTAAGAAGTACTGAACAGATGCAATGCCAATAGGATCCTCAACTTTGCCATTAATCAGTAATGGATCACCTTCTAATATTTGCACACCGTCCTGTGTTCCCTGGAAGCTCACCACAGGCATATTTACGTTTTCAAGAAGGGTAAAGGAATGTGAGGCCTCCCCTGTTTGTCCTAGTCCATCTTCGGCGACAGCCCTCACGGTGTGGCTTCCAAGGGCTAGATTCAGTGTGCTAAGGGTTCCCTTGAAGGGAGCAAGGTTTACTGTCTTGAAAGGCTGGCTCGAATCATCCAGATAGTACCTTACCTCCCTGACACCTCCAGTAACCGTAGGTTCAAAACTTATGGAGATACCATGTAGCACTTCATCAGGAAGACCCTCCTGGAAAGAAATGGTCGGAGGATCTGCAGATGATGCCACAATAATGGAAATGGTTGCATCCTGGGCATTCCCCATGGAATCGTATGCCGTGCCCATTGCCTGGTAGCTATGGCCAGGCACAAGGTTGGCAGAATCTATAGAAAATATGAAAGGGGGTTTGTCGCCGGAAAATGCGGTTTTTTGGTCTATTAATTTATATAATGCTCCCTCTTCGTCTAGATCCTTGAGCCTCAGCTCAACCCTTGCGATACCGCTTCCTTGATCTGCGGCATAGGCATTGATCTTTATTATTTGGCCAGGCAGGACCTGGTTGGGATTCACGGGAGGCTCTACTGACAGGGTCAGCGTGGGAGGTGTAATATCATCGCTGCCAGAGCCCGTTGTGGTGAACACACTTGTCCACTGGTTGAAGAGGCCGTTTCCCTCAAGATCGAGACAGCTCTGTGTTATGACCACACTATACTCTGTGTTGGGAGCGAGCCTGTTGGTAATGCCGTCGTTCACCTGCCATATGGCAACGGTTTTTTCATATTCAGTACCCTGGAAAAGGGTGCTAATTCGTATCTGCCCTGGAACGAGGTTGCCTGCTGAGTCGTAGACATTAAAACTTCCTCCCTCCCCTGTAGTTATGGAACCCTCGTCCATTTTTTCACTGAAAAAGGCTGAAACTGCCGATTCTGTGCTGATGCCAAACGCATTTGGACCGGGGAGCACATTTACCGTTGGAATGCCTGCTGGTGTTCCCTGATCAGGCTGAAAATGGCCGACCATGCATCCTATATCACCAACTAGTACCTGTAATGAAATATTTTGATCTGAGGCACCCACGCAGGATGATATCTGCCCAGTCGTGAGTGGTACAACAGTAAAGGTCTCGCTCACGGTATTACCAGGAAGGATGTGTCCCAAGGCCCTGGTTTCCCCGCCTGTAATATACTCGCACTCTGGTTCTCCACTCTGATTCAGCTCGCAATGGGCGAGTTGTCCATCTGCCCCCAGGTCGAGAGCAAGGCTTGCATACATTGCGGGCAGATCACCCGTATTTGTTATCTCAACCGTAAGGTCATAGGGAACTCCTACTTCTACGTAATCAGGGTGTGTCACCCTTACATCAAAAGTAGGAGGGCCTTTCACTTCAACTTCTGCCATGGCACTTCCGTTGAACGGGATGGGATCATCTATGCCAGGGCCTGTCACGCTTCCGCCGTAGCTAACCTTGACACCTTTAACTCCTATCTTGTCCCCTCGTATCACAAATTCCTTTTCCACTTGGCCAGGCTGGTCAGGCGTGCCTGGCAGAATATCTCCAAAAGACACAATACCGTCAGCAGGAAGAATGCTCGTTAATCCACCATCAGGGAATTCTATGTTTGCAGTGACATCCTTGAGAGTAAAAATACCCGAAGTATTTAAAAGCAAGAGGCGAACGTTAAAAAACTCCTTGAGGCTTTTTATATTACCTTCAATGACAATGACCCCAGGGATGGAGACCGCAGGCCTTCCAGGGGCAGA
>CAZDVV010000193.1:0-3596 GCA_964508875.1 uncultured Desulfobacteraceae bacterium
AAGCCTGTTTAGGGATACGGGATAGGCTGTTCCCAGCTCTTGGGCAAACAATGAAACCTTAAATTCCTCCATCATCCACCGGTATTCCTCCACTGCCTTACGTTTTTCTTCCGAAGCACCAGATGCTATCTCAGCTTGCATTTCTCTCAAAAACCGCATTGGCTCCTCCAGTCTATGCCTTTTGCGGCGGTCTTTCATTAGGTCATAAGCAGCCCGCTGGGCCCTAACAGTGGCGGCTCTCAGATAGCGGGGCAGGTTTTTAAGGGTATCAAGATCGTATTCCTTAAAAAACTCTTTGGGCACCAGGGCGCGGAGATCACCCTCAATTTCCTTCAATATTCTGAGCACCTCCATATTTTGAGAATTGTTACTGCCTATGGAACTCAGGGTTTGGCGAGCTTCAGCGTATTGCTTGATAACAGCCACACATGCCTCTAGTAACTCCATTGAAAGAGGCCGAAGCGCATTCTTGCCAGCCATAAGCTGCTCATAGTAGGCTTTGGCTGTCCGGACATCCCTTGCGAAAAGAATATGGGTTACCCGTTCGAACAAGGCGTCCTCGAGCGCCTGCGGCCCACCAAAGTAGATAGACGCTTGCCTGGCCTCCTCGTCCAGTTTCATGGACCTCTTCAAAAATTTCAACTCCTTTGCCAACTCAAGGCAGCTTAGCACACGAACACCTTCAACATGTCTGGCCATTGCGTCCTTTAATGAGGCGTACAATTTTATATTAACACATCCCTGCCCTGGCTCTAGCGCAGGGTATGCCAGAGTGCTCTCATCCACTTGAACTTTTTGTGGAAGTTGCTCAAAATCCCATTTTTTGAGTCCTTCCCTCTCCCATTGTCCTCTGGCAACCTTCCATGCCTCAGTATCCTCTGTACCCATCTCAGACAGGGTCTCCACCTTTCGCAGGACCCCGGGCTCCCTGCCCGACACGATTTCTTTGCCCTTAGGGTCCACCACACTTATCCTCAGTTTCAGGTGATCAGGGATCTTAAGAGAAGACCAGATCTTGGGTGGTATAAAGACGTCAAACTTTTTTTGTATTACCTCACTCAGCCCGGTCGCCAACGGTCCTTGCACTTGCTTCAGTTCTTTTGCAATGGCTTCGGCTGTCTTGGCAACTGGAATAAGTTTGCGCCTATACTCCTTTGGCAGTGCCTTGATTAGCTCCCTTATCTTTTCATTGAGCAATCCGGGGACTATCCAGTCAAGTCCCGTGGGCCTCACTTCTGATGTAACAGAGGAAGGCACCAACACAGTAATCCCATCTTCCTCTTTGCCAGGGCAAAACCTGTAGGATAGCCTGAACACCCTGTCATCTATCTTAAGGCTGTCGGGAAACCGGCCCAACAATTCCTCTTCGGGCTCTTCAACCAAAAGGTCCTCCTTCCTCATCCTCAAAAATTCATCAGACCCTGCCTCTTTGATTCTCTTGCGTAATCCTTTAAGGTCGTATACACCAGCCAAACGTTCACTGTAAAAATCTTTTATGCTTTCTTCATCTGCCACTATTCCTTTACGTCTTAGCTTGTGCTCAAGAAGTGACAGGCTTTCTATCAGGTCTTGATTATGTTCAAGAAAGCCAAACCTTTCCCTGATATTCCCTTGCACCAGCGCTTCCCTCACAAATATCTCGTGTGCCTCGTCTGGATTTATGGGGCCATAGGGAACAACCCTTCCCTTTGAAACTATCAGACCAAACACACTCACCTGTTCAGAAGCAACCACCTTCCCGGATGCCCTGCTCCAACGCGGATTACTATAGCTGTACTTACATAGATCCCCGCCCACATCTTCTATCCATTCCGGCTCCACCCGTGCCACTGTCCTAGCAAAAAGCCGCGATGTCTTTACCATTTCTGCTGCTACAATCCACTCTGGGCCTTTTTTGAAAAGGGAGGATCCTGGAAAGATCATTAATTCTTTACCCTTAGCCCCTTTATAAATGCCACCATTTTTCTTGACCGCAATATTGGATAGAAATCCACTCAAGATACACCTGTGGATCCTCTCGTAAAGAGGCATGGTAGGGCTCACTTGCCGCCTTTTATAGGGCCTGGAACTATATTCTTTAAAGATTGTCAGGATCTGATTATGGACGTCTTCCCATTCTCGCATTCTTGGGTAAGACAAAAAATAGTCTTTGCAAAATTTTCTCTTCAAACTATTGGTGGTTATGGTCTTGTAAGTGTTCCATATGTTCAACAGGGTGAGAAAATCGGAGTTTTCATCCCGAAAACATGCCCTGGCTTGATCGGCCAGACTGGCCTTTTCCACGGGCCTTTCCCTTGGGTCCTGTACGCTAAGGGCTGCCCCAATCACAGCTATCGCCCCCACACACTCCATGCCCCGGGCCTCTAGAAGCATCCTAGAAACCCTGGGATCAAGCGGCATTCTCGCCATCTGCCGACCTATCCCTGTAAGGCGTATTTTTTCACCCTCCCTTTCGATGGCCCCCAGCTCAACCAAAAGATCAAGCCCGTCCTTGACGCTCCTGGGATTCGGCCTATCCACAAAGGGAAAAGATTGCATATCGCCCAGCCTCAGGTAAATCATCCTCAGGATGACCTCTGCAAGGTTGGCCCTTAAAATCTCGGGGAGCGTATATAACGACCTCTTTTCATAGTCTTCCTCGCTGTAAAGCCGAATGCATATCCCTCGTTGTACCCTGCCGCACCGACCCTTTCTTTGCTCGGCGCTGGCCTGCGATATGGGGGAAATGGGAAGGCTGGTGGTCCTTGTTCGAGCAACATACCTGGAAATTCGTGCGAGTCCTGTGTCTACGACATATCTGATACCTGGAATGGTCAGGGAAGTCTCGGCCACGTTGGTGGCAACCACCACCTTTGGCCCTCTGGTGGTATAAACCCTTTTTTGCCTGTGCCCGGGAAGGCGGGCAAATAGCGGAAGGATGTTCTCTTTGTCATCAAGTCTGCCCCGCAGCCTCTCACATGTCTCAATGATGTCCTGTTCAGTGGGCATGAACACCAATATATCTCCGATTGCGTCTTCCCGCCTGATTTCTTCGACTGCCCCCAGGGCTGCCTCCACATAGGGGATATCTCCATCCCTTTCGGACTCCATGTCAACTGGCCGATATCTCACCTCAACGGGGAATACTTTTCCACTCACCTCTATCACCGGGGCGTTATCAAAAAATGAGGAAAATTTTTCTGTTTCCAGAGTGGCAGAGCTAATTATCACCTTTAACTCTGGGCGTGAGGCAAGGAGGCGTTTTACAAGACCCAGTAAGAAATCGATGTTTACACTCCTTTCGTGGGCCTCATCAATTATTAGGGTATCGTATTGGTAAAAACCTGGGTCCCCATGAGTCTCTGCCAACAGCATCCCATCGGTCATTATTTTGATATAGGCCTCCTGAGGTGTCCTGTCACTAAACCTTATCTTGTAGCCCACTGAGCGACCCAGTTCCTCTCCCAACTCCTCTGCAATTCTATAGGCAATGGTAGTGGCTGCAATTCGTCGGGGTTGGGTGCATCCTATCATTCCGGCAATACCCCTCCCTGCCTCGAGGCACATCTTAGGAATCTGCGTACTCTTACCAGAGCCAGTTTCTCCGCATATTATCA
>CAZDVV010000194.1:0-3593 GCA_964508875.1 uncultured Desulfobacteraceae bacterium
CTTAACATTCCTGACATCCTTTCTATAGCATCTACATTAGCCGATGCAAACATCATATACAATAATATCGCATCAACGTTTTCGTCCTGCATTACTGCTTCTACTATACCCGCAATGGCTGAAGCATCATACCACGCTGGGCCCATATCAACAGGATTGGTCCTGAGGGCAAGGGGAGGTAGCAATTCATTGATCCTCTCCTGCGTTTGCCTAGTAAACTGTACTATACGTAGACCATGTCTTTCACAAATATCAGCCCCAGCCATCCCGGGCCCTGCTTGCCCTGAAAGGATGGCGAGGCCATTGCCTGAAGGTCTCGGGCAATGGGCCAGTACCTTTGCTACGTCCAAAAGTTCTTCGGAACTATGAGCTGAAACTATTCCCGCTTGCATAAATCCAGCTTTGTATATGTCATAGTTACCGGCAACAGAGCCAGTGTGCGAGACTGAGGCCTGATCACCAACTCCTGCGCTGCCAGTCTTGTACGCCACCATGGGCAGAATACATGCATATTTCTTGGCGGCTTTGGTCATGGCCAGTGGGTCGTCGATCCCTTCCACATATAAGGCTACGCTCCCAGTCTCTGGGTCGTCTGAAAGATACTCTATCATCTCCGCAAAGTCCACGTTCAAACGGTTGCCTATACCTACTATTTTACTAAAACCAACCCCCTCTCTAAGGGCCAAAAAGCCCATCAAATGGGACATCCCACCACTTTGGCTCACAAGAGCTATTTTGCCTTTCTTGATCCTGGAGAACTCGGGCGTGAAGGAGGCATTGAGGTTGGCATGAAAGTTTATCATTCCAAACGTGTTGGGGCCAATAACAGGTATGTGAGCGTCGTTTGCAATGGCCATTATCTCCTCGTGAAGATCTGCTCCACGGGGGTCTTCTATTTCCCGAAATCCCGCAGTTATCAGCACAATCCCTTTGACCGATTTTTGCCTGCATTCTTTAAACACTGCAGGGACCGCCTTGGCAGGTACAACAACTACTGCCAGGTCGATGCCATCCGGATATTGACTAAGGGAGGAAAAAGCTCGGATACCCATAATATCAGTAGCTGACGGGTTTATGGGGACTATGCGTCCTGGGAATCGGCCCTGAGTGAGGCTTTTCATTACATGAAAACCCAGTTTGCCCGGATTCTGGGATGCTCCCACAACAGCAACGCTCACTGGGTCGAAGAGATACTTCATGTTTTCTAATTTGGTGGTATCCATGGGGTGTCCTTAGCTCTATTTTGAGAATCTCTTCTTGAAACTTTGGTATCTATATAATGCAGAAAAAGCCTTTATGGCTCGCTCTGCTGAGGCAAAAACTGGCATTTTCCTTTCCTCTATTTTTTCTATGAGCTCTATTTCTTCTTTACCAGTGGCTGAGGACCATATAGCAAAGGGCTTGCCAGGCCTTTTCATGCTGGAGATAAGGTCAAGATATTCCTGGGTCATGGATGAGACCACTTCCTCCGACAACTTGTGCATGAATGTCATGAAATAAGTGAAGTTGGGCGGCATTTGCATAAGCACGCAATCCACATTGGCGTCTTCAGCAATGGAAGAGAACTTTTGGAAAAAACTCTTTAGGTCAGTAAGATGGAATTCCATACACACGCCCGCATCAAAAGGATTGAGAGGAATCTCCCACGGAGGAAAAATGTCCTTCAATCTTTCATGGGTGATATGGCCCAGCTGGGCCAGTTCCAAGCCATACATCTCGCAGGCATCAGTGGCCATCACCCCCTCACCACCCGACAGGGTTATGATACAGAGTCGATTGCCAGCTGGGAGATCCAGAAATTCAAAGGCCTTTGCAAAATCGAAGAATTCATCGATATTGGCTGCTCGAATCGCACCGCTTTGTCTCAAAAGCCCATTGAACACAAGATCATTTTCCCGCGCCATGGAGCCTGTATGAGATGCGGCAGCTTGCGCACCAGCCGCTGTTCTCCCAGCCTTCAAAACGATCACGGGTTTTTCGGGTGTGATTGATTTGAGTAGTTGAAAAAATTGTAACGGGTCCCCTTGGATGCTCTCGATATGTATTCCAATAACTTTGGTGTCGGGGTCCTGAGCAAAATAAGTCAGGGCATCCACCTCATTAAGATCCATCTTATTGCCTAGATCCAATATCTTGCTTACTCCCATATGAGAAAAGATCCAGTTAAGCCTTGGCTCATAAAACCCGGATTGAAATGCAAAGGACATTTTCCCTGTTGTTATCTTTCTAACAGGATTAAAACTGACAATAAGGTTATTAGAGGTATTAATTGGGCTCAGTGTGTTAGGACCTAGTGCTCGGATCCCATTTTCCCTTACAAGGGAGTAGATTTCATTGTGAAGCCTTTTGCCCTGTCCTCCACCTTCGGAAAAACCGCCTGTAACTATGACAACGGACTTTACTTGCTTTGCAGCGCACTGTTTGATGATATCGATGGTCTTTGGGGCTGGAATAGCTGAAACTACCAAGTCCACTTTATCTGGGATAGATTCCATGCTCGGATAGGCCTTGATCCCCAATATCTCCGTGGAGTTGGGGTTTACCGGATAGAGAGTTCCCTGAAAATTCAGCTTAACAAGGTTTTCCATGATCCGGTAATTCATTTTGAAAGGGTTATTGGTTGCCCCCACGATTGCCACAGATCGAGGAAAAAAGAAACCGTGCAATGGATGAGTCTCAAGTGTCATGTTACAATCCTTATCAACTCGCGTCTTCCTTTTTACCAAGGGCGTTCGAGATCTTGTCGGCGAATTCTTTTGCAAGGGCCCCGAAGTGTTCCACCTCTTCAGAATCAAAACTCAAGACTGTTGCAGCAATTGCTAGGCAGCCTGTAAGCTCGTTTTTGTAATTGTAAATGGGCGCTGCGACTCTACGAATTCCATTACGTAATTCCTGGTCTTCAAAAGCATAGCCCCTCTTTCCTATATTCGCGAGATCCTTTTCCAGGGTCTGGAGATCAGTTATGGTATTACTCGTTACAGGGGGGAGGCCAATCTTATTAAGGACCTTCTTACGCTTTTTTTCGTCCATGTGCGCCAGGTATATTTTGCCTGCCGCAACAGCGTGCAAATAAGGGTATGCACTGCCCACCCGGGCGTAAAGCCTTACCTCTTCGGTACCTTCCACCTGCTCGATAAGGACCAACTGATCCTGATCAAGGGTGGCCAACTCTGTATTTTTCCCTGTCTGTGCGGCCAGATTCTCCATGAACGGCCGAGCAATGGTTCGCAAATTGATCTTGGTCTGTATGCTATTTCCGAGATAAAGGAGACGGATTCCGAGGCGATAGCTGCCACGCCTAGATGACTTTTCAATTATCCCCCGGCGACATAGAGAATTGAGTATTCGAACAAGAGACTGCCGGGGTATATGGAGGCGGGTGATTATCTGGGAGAATTGTACCTCTTTCTCCCTAGCCATCAGTTCAATAATATCAAGAGCGCGCTCCACCGCGGGTGATCCAGAGTGCTTTTCCATGGAAACTTAGTCTCATATTTGGGAAATTAAGTGCTATATTTGAGATTTTACTCCAACAATGGAAGATGTCAAGGCAATTTGAATCGGGGCGGATAGCAATACTGGGTCATTTTAAT
>CAZDVV010000195.1:0-3579 GCA_964508875.1 uncultured Desulfobacteraceae bacterium
CTAGATAAAGCTTTAAAGAATATAACATGGTCAGTGGGCAAACTGGTTGAAAAAGGAAAGTTAGATGAAGATCAAGACACAGTCTTGAAGCGAATTCAGACCTGCACAAATTTGGAAGATGGCGTTGATGAACAGGTAGAGCTGGCAATTGAGGCTGTATTCGAAAACTTACAGGTCAAGGAGGAGGTTTTTAGGAAGCTAGACAAGTTGTTGGTAAAGGATGCTATTTTTGCAAGTAATACATCTGCAATCCCTATCACAGCTCTGGGTGCAGTTACCAGCAGGCCTGATAGGGTTGTTGGTCTGCATTTTTTCAATCCTGTTCCCATGATGCAGGTTGTTGAAGTTGTTAAGGGTATTTCGACTTCTGATGAAACGATGGAACAGGGCGTTGACTTTGTTAAATCACTGGGCAAAGAAGCCATAGTGGTGAAGACTGATGTGCCTGGTTTTCTGCTGAATAGGATTAATTTAGTAAGTTATGTTGAGGCGATTAGGCTTGTAGAGCAGGGCATAGGCAATGTTGAGGATATCGACAAGGGGGTGCGGTTAGCGTTCGGGAGAAGAATGGGGCCCTTTGAGACAGGAGATCTTGTGGGCTTGGATGTAAGCTATGGAGCATTAATGGCCATTTATGAAGAAACCAAAGATATGCGTTACTACCCTCCCCAGCTTTTAAGAAGAAAGGTTACGGCGGGGCAACTTGGTAGAAAATCAGGGAGGGGATGGTACGAGTATAATAATGAATGAAAAGGGGTTTTAAATGGGGAATAGTCTGGTACTTTATAGTATTGAAGATAAGATAGCTTTTGTTACCCTTAACCATCCACCTGTAAATGCGCTTGATGTGGAAACCAAGGAGGCGCTTGGGAGAGTTTTTGAAGAGCTTGATAAGCAGAGAAATGAGATCAGAGTTGTAGTTATGAGGGGGGCGGGTGAGCAGGCTTTTGCCGCTGGAGCGGACATAAGGGTCTTTCTTGATGACGAGCCAGAGAGGGCAAAAAGGAGGCTCACAAAAACGTACCGGATATTTTCCATGGTAGAAAATTTTCCATGGCCAACAATCGCCGCCATTCATGGTTATTGCCTGGGTGCCGGCCTTGAATTGGCCTTGTGCTGCGATATTAGGTATGCAGATGAAAACGCCCAGTTCGGGTTTCCGGAGACAAAGCTATCTGTGTTTCCGGGTAACGGCGGAACAAAGCGTGGCCTGTATTATACTCCGCTTGGGCGGTTAAAGGAGCTAGTATTTACCGGTGACATGATCAGCGCGAGAGAGGCATATGAAATAGGTCTTATAGAGAAAGTTGTGCCCGCGGGAAGACTCATGGACGAGGTAAAAAGTTTGGCTGAAAAGATAAAGAAGAGAGGGCCTCTTGGAGTGGCGGCCGCCAAAAAGGTCCTTAACAGGAATCGGGATTTAACGTTAGAGCAGGGCCTGGAGCTGGAATCAGACGTATGGTCGGCCCTGGCAGCAACTGAGGATATGAAAGAAGGGGCCAGGGCTTTTTTAGACAAGAGGAAACCAGCGTATAAAGCAAGATAGGGGGGACGAGGTGAGAGAAAGACTTAATAACGTCGTGGTTGTTGATGCAGTGAGAACGGCCTTTGGGAAGGCCGGTGAAAAGGGCATTTTCTGGAACACAAGGGCAGAGGATCTTTCTGTGCCTTTGCTGCACGCTCTTGTAGAAAGGAACTCACCGGTAGAACCTGCGATGGTAGAGGACATCATCTGGGGCGCAACGAATCAGATCAAAGAGCAAGGAGGCACCATCGGCAGGGTGATTTCCATGTTGGCCGGATGGGGACACGACATTCCCGGATGCTCTATCGATAGAATGTGTGCTAGTGGGTTAACAGCGATTGGGTTTGGAGTTTCCTATATCGCTACGGGGATGGCAGACTGCCTAATTGCGGGTGGTGTAGAGCATATGGGGCATCTTCCTATGGGATACATGCGAGACCCTCATCCCCGTGCAGAAGAAGTGATGGGAGGGCCCTCGGCCTTCAACATGGGCATGACAGCAGAGAATATACATGACAGATTCCCTGAATTCACGAAGGAAATGGCAGATCGTTACGCCTTGGAGTCCCAACGGAAGGCTGATAGGGCAATTAAGGCAGGGAAAATGAAGGATATGATCATTCCCATAGAAGTGGAATTGGCCGACGGAACGCGCATAATAGCAGATAAGGATCAGCAGCCCAGACCAGATACTACCATGGAGGCGTTGGCGACTCTCAGGACGCCCTTCAAGGAAAATGGAAGGGTTACTGCTGGCAATGCATCTGGGCTCAATGATGGTGCGGCGGCGGTTCTCCTAATGAGTGAGGAAAGGGCCGAACAGCTCGGTTTACAGCCAAAGATGAGATGGGTGGCCACAGCAGTAGCGGCGGTTGACCCGACTATTATGGGGACTGCACCAGTGCCTGCCACTCAGAAGGTTTTAAAGAAGGCATTTCTTACTATGGATGACATTGACATCATTGAGCTCAACGAGGCATTTGCTGTCCAGTGCTTGTACTGTTTAGATCGGCTTGGAATGGAGTGGAACGATCCGAGAGTGAATAAATGGGGAGGAGCGATTGCATATGGTCATCCACTAGCAGCCTCGGGGCCCCGGCTCGTTGCGTTTCTTGCGGGACTGTTCAAAGAAAATCCAGGTGCCAAATACGGGTTGACAACAATGTGTGTTGGAAGGGGACAGGGCTATTCTGTGATATGGGAAAACCTCATCCATAAAGAGAACTAAACGTTTGCAAAGTCTGGAACAGTGTCATGAAACTTCCAGATCAGCACCAAAAAAGAGATGAACAAATGGAGTCGAAAAACATCGTTTGGAGAAATACAACCAGATTGCCTACATAACCATTAATCATCCCCCTGCCAATACCTTCAATCTCGTTACCAAAGAACAGTTTGCTTCCACTCTGGACGAAGTGGAGCGGGACCACAGCGTGAGGGTGATCGTACTTACGGGTGCGGGAAAGAAGTTCTTCTCCGCAGGGTTTGATGTCACGGATGCGGCCAACACAGACAAGATAAGCCCAATGGCCAGGGCACTGTGGACCCGGATCGATCGCTTTACAAAACCTGTTGTGGCTGCAATAAGCGGCCATGTTATGGGAGGAGGTCTTGAGCTTGCCCTTTGCTGTCATTTCAAGATCATGGTTGATGACCCTTCCTTCAAGCTTGGCCTCACGGAACTAAACCTGGGGATCATCCCGGGATGGGGTGGCACCTAACGTCTGGCTCGCCTAGTGTGTCGCGCGAGGGCCCTCAACATGATCCTGTTTAGTAGGACTGTAAACTCCAGAGAGGCGCTTGAAATGGGCCTGATTGACAAAATTGTACCACCCGAAAGACTCATGGATGAAGCCAATGAATTGGTGCGAAGGCTGGCCGAAAGGCCTCCCATTGCAGTACATTGGGTTCTGAAGGCCATCGCAGCTGGTGAATATGAGGCCCTGAAAAAGGGCCTGGCGGTTGAGGCACAGGGAAGAATTGCCGTGCGCACTACAAAAGATAGGGAAGAGGGATTCAGGGCCTTTTTGGAAAAACGCAAACCCGTGTTCAAA
>CAZDVV010000196.1:0-3574 GCA_964508875.1 uncultured Desulfobacteraceae bacterium
AAATATTAAGCCAAAGCCAATAGCTTGGATATAATGGTCAATCGTTCTTGTCAAGCCCAATAACGGTCCTTCAGACCCTTTTTGTAAATCTTTCCTGATCCGGTTTTTGGTAGCTCTTCCACAAAATCCACTGACTTAGGGGCCTTGTAATGGGCGATTCTTTCTTTACAAAAGGCAATCAATTCCTCTTCTGTCGCATTGTGACCCTCTTTCAGCACAACGACCGCCTTCACAGCTTCCCCCCATTTGGAATCAGGGACCCCTATGACTGCGGCCTCAAGCACAGCCGGGTGTTTGTAGAGGACATTTTCCACCTCAACGGAATACACGTTCTCCCCCCCGGTGATGATCATGTCTTTCTTTCGGTCTACGATATTCACGTAGCCCTCTTTATCGATCACTGCCATATCCCCAGTGTGCAGCCATCCGTCCTTGATCGCCTTGGCAGTTTCTTCTGGATTGTTCCAGTAACCGGGCGTGACTATGTCTCCTTTGACAATGATTTCCCCTACCTCTTCCCCGTTGGGGGTGACCTCTGTACCATCTTCTCTCACCACCTTTAAGAGAACACCTAAGAATGGACGTCCTGTTTTTGCTTTGTACCTAAATTTCTGGTCATAAGGCAAATGCAGTAAATTTTCTTTTAGAATAGAGAGGGTCAAGTATGGGCTTGTCTCTGTCATGCCATAAGTTTGAATATAATCACATTTGAAGGTTTCCATGATGCGTTTTACCACATCGGGTGCTATAGGTGCTCCGCCACTGAGCATGACTCTCAGGGATGAAAAATCATAGGATTCAATACCCGGCGTGTTGACGAGCATGTTGAGCATGGTTGGAATCATATTTGTTATGGTAACCTTTTCTTTCTCCATTGTATCCATAACCAGCTCGGGCTTGAATTCAGGCACCGTAACATGTCTGCCTCCGACCCAGGTTATGGCGAAGGTAGCCCATGCATCAGCCAAGTGGAACAATGGTGCCGCGTGGATCCATACATCTGTGTCCCTCAGGCCCAGCTCGGCGATGGCGGCAAGGGCGTGGATGCAGACGTTCTTATGAGTAAGCATGACTCCCTTGGGTTTGCCGGTTGTACCACTCGTGTAGTACAGGTGGGCTATTTCGTCATCCTGGATATTTGGCTTGGGGGGATTAGGGGTGTTTTGTGCGGCAATTTCATGGTCGTAGCCCAAGGTCTCTAAGGGCAATGACACTGAACCCTCACCTGGACCGGTAAGTATCAAGGTCTTGACCTTGGTCTTGTGTTGAAGCATCTCCTGCAACAGGGAAGTGAATCTTGAAGCGGCTATGAGAACTGTGGCTTCCGAGTCGTTCAGGACAAATGCCAACTCAGCAGGGGAGAGCCTGAAGTTTAGGGGGTTAAGGATAGCGCCAATCTGGGCAGCGGCAAAATACGCTTCAAGGAATTCGTGACTGTTGTGGTGAAGGATGGCGATGCAGTGTCCCTTGCTTAGCCCGATTTGTTTAAAAAGATTTGAGAGCCTGTAAACACGGCTGGCAAAGCCCCCATAGGTAAATCGTTTTCCCTGGGAAATGACAGCTTCTTTATTCTCGTATAGGGATATGGCCTTTTCCAATATAAATGGAATATTCATGGTCACTGCCTTGAAACCTGTTCAACTGAATTGCAAATAACACAAAAAAGGGTGGATTGTAAAGAAGCAACTGGGATATTTGTGGGTTCACGGGTAGGCCATGAAGTTGGCAAAGGCCGTAACCCTGGTAGGTGAACCTTCCCTCGTGTATGATGACCCCAAAGTCATATCGTAGTTCCAGCAAGGGTACGCCGAAGAATTTGCAGGAATATGCCGCCCCAAAGCCTTGCATGTTTTCAGCTACGGCACGGTGGGTAAAATAGTAGTTTTCCGCGGTAGCGCGAGAGGCCGTCACCGTTGATACAGTCACAAATGGGCCCTGGCGAACATCTACTCGCATCGACGAGGTTTTCGGTGCGACAACTGCCCTGTCCACCAACTTTTGATCCAATTTTATTTGATTCGGGGCAAGCTCCAGGGGCTCAATTGCACCCTCAGGCCAGCCCTCCACTCCCAGTTGTGCAGCGATTTCTTTTGTAGCAGTCACAAGCCACCACCAGAGGTGGAGGCTTGTGACTGCTCGAGGCTCTTGGTGAGTTCGTCCTCACAGATGTCGTTCACCACGGTGACTTCACCAATTCGCAAGGGCAAAACAAAGGCGGTGTTAAAGGCCTTCCATTGGTCACCGAACCCCAATGACGTGATCAAGGAACCTATCGAGTAAACTTTGCGCCAGATGCAGAACCGTATCCATTTGCTTTTGGCTCTCACTCTGATGGATAAATTCTGTGTAAGTGCTCTTTGCAAGTGCCGCTACAGTGAAATGCACCACATCGAGGTGTCGGTGGGGGATGCCTGCATCGGTAATCAGGGCCACTTTTCTGCCTAAGCAGACATCGCTCAAGGGGCCGGGCTTTTCAGAAAATAGCGCATGGCCCACCAAAGCAGTGTATTGGCCCGCTCCCGCTGCGGCTGTGGCAAACATTTGCTCCTCTGATTCAACAGCGCAAGGCCCCGCAATGATGAGGAGTTCTTGTGATCCTATGGTCACCTTTTCCAGGTCTAGTACGGTGAGATCAGGTTTGTATTCTCTGCTGCACAGGTAAAAAGGTTTCTCGGTCATCATTTTCGACTTCTGTAAAAGCCATCCTTTTTGTGAGCTGTATAAAGACTAACGCAGCCCGCGGTAAGGGGTGCTTGGCTGACCGAAGTAAATCCTCCCAAATACAAAAATTCCTTCACCCGCGAGGGCGCATAAAATTCATATATGCTGCTTACCAAATATTCGTATGCCTGGCGGTCCCTGGTAAGAGTAGCCCCTAGGGGGATAAGAATATTCTTGAGATACAAACGATAAATTTGTGAGAATACAGGTACTTGTGGTCTAGAGAATTCCAAGATTACGGCTGTCCCGCCTGGCTTGATCACCCGACACAGCTCTGTCAGTCCTGCATTGAGATCAGACAGATTTCTTATGCCGAAAGCCACCATGGCCGCATCAAACGTGTGATCAGGGAAGGGTAGGTTTTCAGCGTCCCCGCATATGGGAAAGAGAAAAGGTCTCAGGGATCCGTTGCTTATTATACCTTTAACAAGCATTTGCTGGCTAATATCCAGGCATACGATCCGTACCTTCACACGGCGTAGTAAAACCTTTGCTAGGGGCATGGTCCCCGAACACAAGTCCAGGACTAGGTCGCCAGGTCTTGCGTCGAGGGCCCTTATGGCCTTTGCCCTCCAATAGTGATCAATAAAGAAGCTAGTGATGGAGTTGACCAGGTCATAGTTGGCAGAGATGCCGGAAAATGTTTTTTTGACGAACCTCTTCTTTTGTTGTGAGCTAATATCCATTGGGCTTTGCAATCCTTTTCACTCTACATATTCACGAAAGAAACTCTAATCTTGGAGCGCACCACACCCTTGGCCTCCAAGAATTCGAAAAAATATTTCATGCCCTCGGTCTTTTTCCCCCAATCGGTAGTCGAGACATTCAAAATACCTTTGAACTAACTTCAGAG
>CAZDVV010000197.1:0-3568 GCA_964508875.1 uncultured Desulfobacteraceae bacterium
TGCCTCGACAGACACCTCAATTCATGGAAGAAAAACAAGGCGGCCATTATATGGATAGGTGATGAGCCAGGTATTGAAAAGGTTTACACGTACCAGATGCTTTTTAACGAAGTAAACCGGTTTGCCAATGTACTCAGGAAAAAGGGTGTAAGAAAGGGTGATAGAGTCGCCATATATCTTCCCATGGTCCCGCAACTCCCCATTGCCATGCTTGCCTGTGCTCGTATCGGGGCCATACATAGTGTGGTGTTTGCTGGCTTTAGTCCCGACTCCCTTGCCAATAGAATACAGGACTGCGGAGCAAAGATACTCATAACCGCTGATGGTGGATACAGGGGCGGGAGGCTGATCCCTCTCAAGGAAAACGCTGATATTGCCTTGGAGCAGTGCCCTAAAGTAACCTCCTGCATAGTTGTGAAAAGGACGGGCAGTGAAGTGCCAATGACCTCTGAGAGAGACACGTGGTGGGAACAAGAAATGCAGTCCCCGGATATAAAGAATTACTGTAAGCCTGCGGTTCTAGATGCTGAAGATCCCCTATTTATCCTATATACAAGTGGGTCAACTGGAAAACCAAAGGGCGTGCTTCATAGCATAGGCGGATATCTAGTTTATGTTCACCAGACCTTCAAATGGATATTTGACATTAAGGATGGCGATACATATTGGTGTACCGCAGACATCGGCTGGATAACAGGACACAGTTATATCGTCTATGGGCCGCTGTGTGCGGGAGCAACCTCAGTCATGTTCGAAGGTGTGCCCACATATCCTGATCCCGGTCGATTTTGGCAGATAGTGCAAGATTACAAGGTTACAATATTCTACACGGCCCCCACCGCACTACGGGCCCTTGCCCGCCACGGAAACCAATGGCCCGCAAAATACGATCTGAGCAGCCTGAGGCTGTTGGGCAGTGTGGGAGAGGTGCTCAATCCAGAGGCATGGAGATGGTATTATGAGAAAATAGGGAAAAAGAAATGTCCTATTGTGGATACGTGGTGGCAAACAGAGACTGGCGGTATTCTGCTCTCTGTCCTCCCTGGAGCTATTCCCTGCAAGCCTGGCTCAGCAGGGTTTCCCTTTCCAGGCGTCTCGCCTGCAATCTTAAACGATGAGGGTAAGCCCTGTAAGATAGGAGAAGACGGCTATCTTGTAATGACAAGGCCGTGGCCCGGAATGATGCGCACCGTGTTCGGAGATCCTGATCGGTTCAAACAGACCTATTTCAGCAGATTTCCCGGACTATACTTTACAGGCGACGGAGCCAAGAGGGACAGGGATGGATACTACTGGCTTATGGGTAGAGTAGATGATGTTATCAATGTTTCAGGTCACAGGCTGGGAACTGCAGAGATTGAAAGTGCACTTGTTTCCCACAAAGATGTAGCAGAGGCCGCTGTTGTGGGATATCCTCATGAGATAAAGGGTGAAGGCATATATGCCTTCGTGGTTCTCAATGAGGGGGTGCAACCTTCAGAGACCTTGAAAAAGGCCCTCATAAAACATGTGAGAAAAGAAATCGGGCCAATAGCTACACCCGACAAGATTCAGTTTACCGATTCACTCCCCAAGACGCGAAGTGGCAAGATAATGAGAAGGATCCTCAAGAAGCTGGCTTCCGGCCAAACTGATGACCTTGGCGACCTCAGCACCCTTGCTGATAAGAGTGTGGTGGAAAGACTTATTTCACCGCGCCCCCGTGATAACGAGAAGTGCTAACCGTTCACTTTAGCTTGAAAAGGTGGTGAAATAGATTTCATCACCTTTTTTCGTTGCTCGGGCAAGCTCCATATGCCTCAGGGCGGCAAAATTGGTCTGAAATTCCTCCTCCTTTATCCCTGCTTCCCTGCATATTTCTTCGGCAGTTACCTCGCCTTTCTCTTTTATGAGACTCAAGATTTTTTCCTGAATGGGTGTCAAAGTTGGATTGGCACCTACCTCCTTCTTCGCTGTATACACAGCCCATGGATCACAAACCTTAGGTGCTGCTTTAATGTCAAGATAGCAGTCTTCACACAGTTTCTGCCCTGCATGCTCATAGATTTCATCGGGCTCCACCATAACGCCGCACTTCTCGCACTTCACAGCCTCTCACCTCCTTGTCAAAAAGGAAGCTTCCTTCACTAGTTTAGCCACGCCAAGCCATGAAAATATTTATAATCATCTTTCGGGTCATTTCAATAGGATGGTCCCCATTCAAATCAAGTTCTACAAAATCTAAAGGCCCTTAATCTGGATCACTTCTCCAGGCTTTACAACTTCTTTGCTGACACTGCCCACAACACTGCGGACATCAACAAGGCATCATCTCTTGTTGGGATTCTTGTTAACACAGTCGCAGTTTCCTGATGACTTTTCTTTCGTTATTCTTTCCATAATAAGGGATTTACCATGTTCCAGGACATCCCTTCGAATGTCTTGGTCAGTGTAATTGAAACAATGACAGATTTTTTCAGCCATTATAGCTTCCTTCCTCTCTGTCCTACCTTATGGGCTTGTCAAGACGTACCAAAACCCCTCAATCGTCTCTTCCTTCAGCCTTTGGTCTTCAGTTGGTTTCACCCTTATCTCCTAGACTCCTGTCCCCCTGCCCCAAACACGCGGGCGTGGGAGTGTCACAAAAACCAACTTTTTGAAACCTTCTATGGTCCGACCGGACCCGAAGAGCACTCTCATGTGGAGCCTGCGCATTCAATAGCGTCATTGGGCTGCCCGTGGCCTTCCCTATTCAATTCCTCTCCGCCCTTTGATCTTACACCCTTTTTCGATATTTTACTTCCTATGGCGTGCCACAAGGGTCTTACAGATATTGCTATAAGGAACGCAGTGGCACTGAGCTGGGCCCACCACGGTACAATCTCCGCCGCCTTTCCTACGGTTGCATAGGGCGATATGTTCAATAAGGAGTAAATAAAGTCTAAGGCCAAGCCCAGCGCAACGCTCATTGCCGCTAATGCACCAAGATAAATTGCTGTAGCCCGCTTACCCAACACACCAAACAATACCGTTAATGATGTGATATTTGTAGCAGGACCTGCAAGCAAGAACACCAGGGCAGCGCCAGGGCTTACCCCCTTTAATATGATGGCTGCTGCTATGGGAGTAGACGCAGTGGCGCAAATATAAATGGGGATACCTATTACCAGCATTATGAGCATAGAGTAGATTCCACCCCCAAGGTACTTTTCCATGAACCCTTGGGGGATGGCACTGGTAATCAATCCTGCAAGCAACAGGCCCATAAAGAACCATGCCACCATGTCTGCCCAGACATCACCAAGTGCGTATCTGATACCAATCTTGATTTTCTCATAAAAGCTGTGGTGATGCCAATGAACGGCGGGGTCACACTCAATTCCATCACAGCAGCCATCTACAGGGCAACTGAGATCAGGAATCACTGGCTCATTTTTTCCCTTTTTGGCAAGGAGGTTTTCCGTGATTCCCGCAAAAAGAGCCGTAACGAAGGCTGATATGGGCCGCGCTATGGTCATCAGAGGATCTAGTAAAGCATAGCTAATGGCTATTGAATCAACACCGGACTCTGGCGTGGAAATCAGAAATG
>CAZDVV010000198.1:0-3548 GCA_964508875.1 uncultured Desulfobacteraceae bacterium
ACAAGGAGGATAGGCAATAGATGCGCTTGGCGGTTGTGGACGATGAACTCACAGTAGGCAATCGACTGAAGAGGGCACTTTCGGACAAGGAATTTGAGGTCGAGGTATTCCAAACAGCTTCAGATTTCCTCAAAGCCCAGGGGACTTACCCCTTTCAGGTGGTTTTCCTGGACCTCAGGTTGCCGGATATGGATGGATTGGAGGTGCTCTCTCGCCTAAAACCCTCCCATGAAGAATTGGAGGTCATAATTATTACTGGGTATGGCTCCATTGAAACTGCCATAGAAGCAATAAAAATGGGAGCCTATCACTACCTCACAAAGCCATTTAGGCTTGATGAGGTTCGCCTATTGGCAAGGGGGGCAAAGGAGAAAATTGAACTAAGGGAAGAAAACAGGCGCCTGAAGGAATCCCTGGGACACGAGGATGTATTCAAGGGTTTTATCGGAAACAGCCGGGTAATGCAGGAGGTCTTCGACATCATAAAGAAAATCGCCCCGATCAATTGCAACGTACTTATCCAGGGCGAAACAGGGACAGGCAAAGAGCTTGCGGCTCGCTCCATTCACATGCTCAGCCCCAGGAAAAATCGTCCATTCGTCTCGTTTAATTGTGGCGGATTTACTGAGGAACTTATTGCCAATGAGTTATTTGGCCACGAAAAGGGGGCATACACCGGGGCAACTGCCACAAAAATAGGCCTATTGGAGTCTGCCGACGGGGGCACCGTATTCCTTGATGAAATCGGCGAGATGCCCCTGTCAATGCAGGTAAAACTCTTGCGGGTGATCCAGGACAAGAAGATTCTTCGTGTAGGAGGCACAAAACCGGTTGATCTCGATATTCGAATCATTGCCGCATCCAACAAGGACCTGAGAGAGGCCATTTGCGAGGGAAGTTTCAGGAACGACCTCTTCTACCGCCTCAATGTAGTGTCCCTTTCACTACCCAGATTGCGCGAGCGCAAGGACGACATCCCCTTGCTCATCTCTCACTTCATTTCCAAGTATAATAAATTATTCGGCAAAAAGACCAAGAAGATATCTGATCCGGCCCTAGAAATATTGATGCATTATGATTATCCGGGGAATGTAAGGGAACTGGAGAACATTATTCAGCGTGCCGTTGCTTTGGCAGAAGAGGAAACCATCAGAACGAGAGATCTCCCTTCAGATCTCCAGAGGCTGGAATTCAAATCTGTGGAGGGCGAGGGACTTCTTAGCCTAGAGGAGGTGGAACGCGATTACATAGAAAAGGTGCTCAAAAAGACAGGGTTTAATAAGAGTCTTGCGAGCAAGATTCTAAATTTACCGCGCACCACCCTCTGGCGGAAAATGCGCAAGTACGGACTCATGGAGAAATGAAGTTCCCCTGCTGCAACCAGTGGAGTATCAGTCGGAAAGCATCTTAATCGCTTCAGGGGGCGACGAATTCATCCGCCAAAAGGCGGATCAATCCGCCTCTGGTGGATTAAAAGGGGCAATAAAATTTGTTCCAAATTGAACAATATACTTGTTTCATTTTGGAAAGAACATCACAAGAATGAACCGCCTTCAGTCAACTTGATTTTTATCCCCCCTTTATTTGTTTGATATCTACAGAAATATCTTAGGTCACTTCAATAAGTTAAGGCCTATCAATTTATCTCATATACCGATATTTCCTTGAACTGTCAGTGCATGGACAAAATGGAATTACGTTTGCATTACACGCCACTAGGAGGCTCAATTCTTAATGGAAAGAATCCTAGTCGCACTCGACCCTGGAAAAACGTCCATTTGGACGGTGGTCCATGGCCTAAACCTTGCCCGACGAATCCGGGCAAGGGTTCACATCCTCGTGGTATCGGCTCCACAGGGGGCAGGGGGTGCAGAAAGGCGCCTGCGAGAGGACTTGAAAGAAGAAATCGAAGCCCTGGTAGAAGAGGCGCGCTCAGAGCATATCTCCGTGGATCTTTACGTTGCGTTCGGCCCATATGACGAAGAGGTGGTGAAGTTCATAAAAGATAACAAGATAACACTCCTGGTATTAGGCGTTCCTTTGCCAGACACTGGCAGTTCCAGTGGTAAGTTTTTCGATTTTATTGAAAAGATAAGGCGCAGAGTTGATTGCAGAATAGAAATTGTGAACGAAAAAGGGGTTAAGATAACTAGCAAAAGGAGTGAATGATGTGGCACTTATATCTACCAATTGCAGGAAGTAGCGTCAATGTTTTCCTCATATTCGCCATGGGGGGTTTTGTAGGCTTGCTTTCAGGAATATTCGGTGTAGGAGGAGGCTTTTTGATGACCCCTCTGCTCATAATGGTGGGTATCCCGCCCACTGTTGCGGCGGCCTCCGACTCTAACCAGATTGTAGGGGCCTCCACCTCCGGGACCCTCGCCCACTACCGACTTGGAAACGTGGACTTCAAGATGGGGATCCTGTTGCTCATAGGGGGGGTGGCAGGAGGAACACTGGGTGTGCAGATCATAAAGATTCTCAGGGAGCTTGGAAACGCCGACTTTTTGATCAAGATCACATATGTCCTGATGTTAGGATTCGTTGGTGTCTACATGTTTATAGAAAGTCTCCAGGCGTTGCGCAAAAAAGAGGCAAAGGAGACGGCCCCAAAGGGGGAGTCCAAGTATGCCAAGCTTGTCAAGAAATTGCCTTGGCAGACCTATTTTGAAAAGTCCGGTGTGGAACTGTCCATTCTTATGCCCCTGATTCTTGGGATATTCGTGGGTATCCTCGCCGCAATTATGGGAGTAGGCGGTGGTTTTATCATGGTCCCTGTAATGGTCTACCTACTACGGATGCCCATGCACGTGGTAGTCGGCACAAGCCTTTTTCAAATCCTGTTTACCTGTGTCAATGTTACCATTATGCAGGCACATACCAATCACACAGTGGATTTTATCCTTGCCCTTATTTTATTGCTGGGTTCCACCTTGGGTGCCCAATTTGGCGCAATGATCAGCAAAAAACTAAAAGGCGATCAACTTAAGATACTGCTTGCTTCAATAGTTTTGCTTGTAATGGTTAAGATGCTCCTGAGTCTATTGCTCACACCTCACATTATGTTAGCCTACAAAGGAGGTCATTAACGTGAAGCGCTTACTCAAGAAACTAGCAATAAAGACAATGATTGTATGCCTTGGCCTTTCCATGGTGTTGATGCTAAATGGCATAAGCATGGGAGAAAGTCTCAAGTTTAGACTGGAGCCAAATGTTGTCATAATAGGAGCAACATATAACGGTGCCACTGTTAGGGTTACTGGTGAAGTGCCCCAGGGTTGTGAGGCAGTGATATACGTCACAGGGCGCCGCCGGGATACAGAGTTCAAGAAAAAGGGTAAGGCCCTCGGGCTGTTGTGGATGAATATCGGCACGGTGGTTTTCCATGACGTACCGAACCTCTATCTTATCTTCACCAGTGACCAGGCCCACATCAAATCACTCCCTATAGGATTTGAGGCCTTGAAAAAGGAGATATCAATAACACCAGAGTCAGAAGATAAGGATTTTCTTTTCCGGGAGTTCCTAAAGTTAAAGACCAAGGAAGG
>CAZDVV010000199.1:0-3543 GCA_964508875.1 uncultured Desulfobacteraceae bacterium
AAGAGCAAGGCGTGTGCCACTGTACTGTACAAAGGCTAGCTGCTTGAAATTATGGCTAAATATTTTGTTGGAGACCATCCAGATATATGATATGGAAGGGACTGTGGTTACTTATTACCCGCATGAGCTACTTAACTGAGTAAAAAATACTGGGTTTGTCTACGCCATAGAGCAGGTTAAGTTGACATTGAAACGGTTACCTTAATAAGAGGCTTCTTTCGGTGTCGAAGTAACAGCCTAAGAAAGGAGAAAGATCGACCACTCCAAAACACGAGCCCAACCAAATGCTGGCTTGGCTATTCTATATTTGTCTTGTATAAAATATAGCTCATTGGTAATAATGTCAATAAATGTCAACAATAATGAATAACTTCTGTCTGGTTCGCCTTTCCAAAGGATTGGATGGGTTGACACGCTTTTTGCAAAAGCCCGGGTAAAAAGAAGAGGAGGACAAAATGGCAAGAAAGATACTAGTCGCAATGGATGATTCAGACAATGCATTGAGGGCGGTGGGCTTTGTAGCAGACACCTTTGGGCGTGAAAACGAAGTGATCCTTTTGAGCGTAGTGCCAAAGATAACGGCAGCATGCGAGCTTAATGCGGAGACCCTGGCAGCACACTTCAAGTCTCAGCAGGCCGCCTTTTGCCAGGTTGAGGAGGAGAAGGAGGGCCTTTTAAGAGAAGCTCTCCAAAAGGCGAGGCAAATGCTTTATGATGCTGGCTTTGAGGAGGGAAAAATTCGGGTTGAGCTGAAACAGCAAAAAAAAGGGATAGCCAGGGATATTGTATCAGAAGCAGAGCGTCTGGATGTTGACCTGATCGTACTTGGTAGGCGGGGGCTTTCCGGGATCAAGGAATTTTTCCTTGGCAGCATCTCCCAAAAGGTGCTCCAGTTGTGCAAGGACAGGTCGGTGTTGCTGGTGCAGTAAGCAAGGCCAACTCAGACAAGTTTCATTCTTTCCAGAGAGGACTGCATCTGCATTTCCCTTGCCATCATCGCCAAAACCATAAAAAAGGGCACACCCTGTGTACCCCCATTGCTTGTCTTTAGTGGTCATAGTGGGAAGAGAGGGACAGTGCTCAAATTCCATTTTTGGTATCCCCCACTCCATTTTCTTGTTGGCTTTGTACCAGGGCCTAATCTGGTGAGAGCGGGACATGAAAGGCCTTTCCTGGGTTGCCTCGCGTTTTAATCCAAACTTATCCATGAAGCATTTGAGCATATTGATTGACCCAATGGGTTTTGTTAGAAATGTGTCACAGGTCGAGCAGGGGCAAGGTTTTCAGAAGAAGGAGGATTTCTTCAACCAACTGGTCTCTGTTTTTTTCGGTCACATGGATTAAAAAGACGTCTGTGCGATTCTTTATTTCTTCAATAAGAAGGGGACCCTTCACAGCTATGGAGGCAATAACAGGATTTGGGGAGCCTAGTAGTTTGACCAGTGCCTCCCGGAACAAGGGCGAAAAACACTCCATTTTCCCAATTTCATCGATCACCACTATCATGTCCGGAGAAGCAGGTCTAATTGAAGGAACAGCAAGCTTATCAATCTGCTCGATATCAACACCATATTTTCCTACCCGAGGCTTACCTTTTATATCCTGATGAGCCAACAGGCCAGTCTTCCCGTCAAGGGTTACAATAGAGAATCCTACGCGTCTTCGTTTTTGTTTTATTTCTTTGGTGAAAAAACCCGTTAATGGCCCTTGTAGCTGGCCAACAATCTTTTCAATAAGAGTGGACTTGCCAATTCCTGGAGGGCCCGTAATGAGTATGTTTTTACGAATGATCATACGACCAGGAGACTGCTTATGAGCATATCAATACGCATACCCCACTGGCATTATGAGGAGCGGCTCATGCTCGAAGGGAATTCCCATAACCTTTATGATTTCTCTATCATTGAATGCCCCTACGATGCCAGCCCTAAGCCCCAGGGCCTCAGCCTGGATGAAGATATTCTGCCCAACATGACCTGCCTCAATTATTGCATACCTAACTCCCCGCTGGCCGTACTTGGAGCATATCCTGGCATATTCCGCTGTTATGACAAAATTCACGGGCGCGTGGGCCATCCACATCTGCTCCAAGGCCGCCTGTGCTATAAGCCCTCTTCTATCACCGTTGCTAATCGTCTCCAGCCTATGACCTGATGAAAGATAGTGGTAAACTCCTGGGTCAAGGCTATCCACACAATTTTTTCCCACTACTGCGTACACATCCAAGGGATAAAGCGCACCTCCTGATGGAGCAGCCCTTTTGAAACCCCCATTATCAGTAATTCCTTGGGCAGCAAACAGGATTTGGGAGAAATCCTCCAAACGGAGTGCCTTGGGCTTATATGATCTTATTGTTCTGCGGTGTTTTATTGCCTTTTCCACCGAGACTTTTCCATCATATGTGGGCTTGGGAAGTATCATGGCAACCCCCTTTCTAGTGGTTGGACTAGAGAAAGTAAAGGGCCTTTTTAAAAATACAAGTAATGGGCCGAAAAATCCTAACGCCAGAAAATATTTGATGAAGTTTCGTCTTGTCTTTGAATCCAGCATTTGATTTGCCTCTAATTTGTTATGTTCTCAAAAGTAGATTATAAGTCAACTGATAATTCTGGTAGAATTAGATGTGGCCCGATTAGGTGAAAAGCTGGAAAGGGGGTATGTATTATGAAGGTAATTTTTCACGAAAAATTCTATGAGGTCTATGCGGGTGACCCGGCCGCAGCACCGGGGCGGATGGAGGCAGTCGTTAATGTTATAAGGCCTTTTGTGGACATGATAGAACCTGCTGCGGCCACGGAAGATCAAATAGCGGCAGTGCATACACCCTCACACATTAAAAGGGTAAAAGGGCAGGGTATCTATGAAGTAGCTTCTCTTGCTGCTGGGGGTGCGATCATGGCCGCTGAGCTTGGGCTAAATGAGCCGTGCTTCGGCCTGATCAGACCGCCGGGGCACCATGCATCTTCTGACTCAGCCTGGGGATTTTGCTACTTTAACAATATGGCCATTGCCATTGAGGATCTCAGAAATAAAGGTAAGATCAAGACAGCATATGTGCTCGACATTGATCTGCATTTTGGAGATGGGACAGTGAACATCTTGGGTAACAAGAAGTATGTTGCTGTTCATAATGTTCAGGCCGGCAACCGGGAGTCATATGTGGAAGAGGTAAGGCGAGAAATGGAGCTATGTGATGCAGATATCATTGGTATCTCTGCAGGATTCGATAATCATGAAGACGACTGGGGCGGTACGCTTAAAACCGAAGACTACCGCGAGATAGGACGTCTGGTGCGCAGAGCAGCCACGAGACGCAACGCAGGGTGTTTTGCCATCCTGGAGGGCGGATACAATCACCAGGTATTGGGATATAATGTGTTGGCGCTAATGGAAGGGCTTTGTGCGCAATAGGGCAATTACTTTTAGCGCTTGTTCAACTATTAAGGAGGGATTCAATTCATAAAGCGGGCCCATATGCCTTTTTATGCCCGGAAGGTAACCCAAGGCCGGGCTGAGTATTCCAACTGCCTTGAAGCTGGATAT
>CAZDVV010000200.1:0-3514 GCA_964508875.1 uncultured Desulfobacteraceae bacterium
CCGTGAACAGTTATCGTTTTTTCCTTTAACCTTGAACCTTGTACCTTGCACCTCCCGCACTTCGTGCGGGCGAGCCTCCCAGCTTCCTCGCTTTCAAGCGTCCCAGCAATACTCGATTAATAATTAAAAACTGAACCCTGGATGTTCCGCTTCTTTCGCCAATATATCTCTATCCGCCAGCTCTTCTTTGTAGTAGGCGAGGGGATCCTTATCTTCCTAGCTGTTAGCCTTGCTTCATTCATAATGTTTGGCAAGGAATTGGGCTTCGTCCCCATGATGGAAGATATCTGGATCAAGGCGATGATTATCGCGATGGTTACTCAATTAAGTCTTTATTTTAATGACCTATATGAATTCAAGCCCTCAGACAGGACCCTAGAGGTTGCGTCCCGCCTTGTGCAAGCTATTGGCGTTACTTCCATTGTTCTCGCGATTCTCTATTACATCTGGCCAGATTTGATCATCGGGCGATGGATTTTCTTTGCAAGCGTATTAGTACTAATTAGTTTCGTGGCCTCCTGGCGTCTTCTTTACTCAGCGGTGATCCGCAAGAAAATGTTTACAGAAAAAGCCATCATGCTGGGAGATGGCCAACTTGCCATGGATATACTCTCCGAAGTAGGGCAGAGGCCCGATTTGAGCTATGATATAAAGGCCCTAGTTACTAACGGCAATAGGCAATCCATGGAGAAAATCTTTAAGCCCTCAAAACTCATGAATGGATTTGACCATATTTGCGACCTGGCAGAGGAAGAAAAAATCGATAGTATAATAGTGGCGCTTGACGAGAAGAGGGGTATTTTTCCATATAGACAACTTCTCAATTGCAAGGTGAGAGGCATAAACGTCATAGATGGGGAAAGCTTCTATGAGCGCATATCGGGCAAACTTCTAGTGGAGAGGATAAACCCAAGTTGGTTGATTTTTTCAGAGGGGTTTCAAAAATCAAGGCTTGTGCGTATCAGCAAACGCGCCGTGGACTTCTTAGTTGCGAGCCTACTTTTAATTATTTTTGCACCCATTTCCCTAATAACTGCTATCGCAATTAAACTAGACAGCCCAGGGCCGGTTCTTTTCTCCCAAGAAAGGGTAGGGGAAAATGGAAAGGTGTTTAAAATCTTGAAGTTCCGCTCAATGAGAGCAGATGCTGAAAAGCTTACCGGTCCCGTATGGGCCACGGAAGATGACCCAAGAACAACGCGAGTAGGCCGAATTATCAGAAAGCTGAGGATAGATGAAGTTCCCCAGTTATGGAATGTTTTCAAGGGGGACATGAGCTTCGTGGGGCCTCGGCCTGAGCGACCCTATTTTGTGGAACAGTTAAAGGAAAAAATTCCATATTACAATGAGCGCTTCACAGTGAAGCCAGGCATTACGGGCTGGGCACAGGTCAAGTATCCGTACGGTGCGTCTGAAAAAGATGCCTTGGAAAAGCTAAAGTACGATCTCTATTATATCAAGAATATGTCCATATTAATGGATCTAATGGTCATATTCCAGACCGCCAAGATTGTCCTCCTCGGCCGCGGAGCAAGATGAGAAGAGATGTGCGGCATAACTGGCATAATTGATTTCAATAACTTGAGGGAACAAGACCGAGGCTTGCTCCCCAAGATGCTTGGCATTATCCGATACCGTGGGCCTGATGCATTTGGACTGTACCTGGATGATTGCGCGGCCCTTGGCTCAACAAGACTAAGCATCATTGACCTGAACACGGGGGATCAACCCATCCACAGTGAAGACAAATCAATTTGGGTAGTGCTAAACGGGGAAATATTCAATTATCCTGAACTCAGGCAGGATCTTGAGTCTAGGGGGCACTCCTTTTACACCAGGTCAGATACAGAGGTTCTGGTTCACCTTTACGAAGAGCACGGACCAGAACTTTTTCAACACCTCAACGGCCAGTTTGCCATTGCCATTTGGGATGCCAGGCAAAAGACCCTGCTTCTTGGTCGTGACAGGGTTGGAATAAGACCCTTGTTCTATCATCTCTCAGGTTGTCGACTGGTATTTGGTTCAGAAATAAAATCAATCTTTGTTGATTCATCTGTGCCGAGGACAGTGAATTTGCAGGCCCTGTCTGATGTATTTACCTGCTGGGCTCCACTGGGTGATGAAACTCTTTTTCAGAATGTATCACAGGTGCCACCAGGTAGCTTTGCAGTGTTTTCCAAGGATGGTTTGAAGTTCAAGCAATACTGGTCCCTCAATTTTGATGAGCCTGAGCCATTTAACAGCAAGCCCCTTTCCCACTGGACCGGCCAGCTTACTGAACTTCTATTGGATGCTACGCGAATCCGGCTTCGTGCAGATGTTCCTGTTGGGGCATATCTGAGCGGAGGACTGGACAGTACATTTATCAGCACCTTGGTTAAACGCAATTTTAACAATACTCTGTGCACCTTTTCGGTAAACTTTACTGATAGCCGGTTTGATGAGACACCATTTCAGGAAAAAGCCATAGCTTCAATCAGAACCCTTCACAAGAGTATTAAGTGCAGCGAGGCGGATATTGGCAAGGTGTTTGACCGGATCATATGGCACACCGAAGTTCCCCTTCTCAGGACAGCACCAGCTCCTTTGTTTTATCTTTCCCGGCTTGTGAGAGAGAACAATTTCAAGGTTGTGCTGACAGGTGAAGGTGCTGATGAGCTGTTTGCAGGTTACAATATATTCAGGGAAGTCCTGGTGCGTAGATTCTGGTCCAGGTATCCGGAATCGACCCTGAGACCCAGATTGTTGGAGCGGCTTTACCCTTATGTGTTTTCTCAGGGCAATGGCAGGGCAAAAAAGTTCCTTACCGGATTTTTCAAAAAAAGCCTTATGCAGACCGACTCTCCTGCGTATTCTCATCTATTGAGATGGGAGAATACTTTCCAACTCAGGTCATTTTTCAGTCAGGATATTAAGGTAGAAGTGGGTGGGCTTGAAGAATTCATCGATCGATTCAGTTCGTCATTGCCCCGAGATTTTATGCAGTGGCATCCTCTCTCACGTGCCCAATACACAGAGATAACCATTTTTTTGTCTAACTATCTTCTTTCTTCTCAAGGTGATCGTATGGCCATGGGCAACTCGGTTGAGGGCCGTTTTCCCTATCTGGATCACCGGGTGATAGAATTTGCGACAACAATTCCTATCCGCTATCGAATCAATGGATTGAACGAGAAATTCCTGCTAAAAAAGGTAGCAAGGAATATGATTCCCAGTGAAGTTGCTGAAAGGCCGAAACAGCCTTACAGGGCCCCCATCAGCAAATGTTTTGTTGGAGAGTCGGCCCCTGAATTTGCCCCGGAACTTCTTTCTGAACGATCAATAAAAGATAAAGGGTACTTTGATCCCCTCAGGGTCTCTGGGTTGATGGCCAAGTGTATGAAGCAAGATGGAAATCTCCTGAGTGAGAGGGAAAACATGGCCCTGGTTGGCATTTTGTCTACCCAACTTCTAGATGAACTCTTTATCAAGAATTTTCCCCCACACCCAATCAAAGAACCGGAAAATGTAAAAG
>CAZDVV010000201.1:0-3509 GCA_964508875.1 uncultured Desulfobacteraceae bacterium
CGCCTATGACAATAATCACTTCTTTCTGCATCACCACAGCTCTATCGTCAGATTCCGCGTAAATTTCAAAGCATTTATCTAATATCTAATCAAAAGAAAATCCTCCAAATCTGATAAAAACAAATTCTTTATCTATCTAGTAGTCACATCAAGTCGGCATGCAGTTCCTTAGTAACTATTTTGTGGCTATATTATAGCCACACTCTATAAATGTAAAGGCAAAATATCTCTAAAAAATGTTGACAAATTATGCAGTGTGCCTTGCAATCCCTGCTAAGACAAATTGATATACATGATGGAATGGGAACCATTGACATGGATGGTACAAAAAGGCAGGTAAGCCTCCTTCTTAAGAGATATCTCTTGACACCCCATGTTCAATTTTACTATAAACTGCGCATGTGAGCGGTCCTGAATTCTAAGGCGAAAGGAGGTGAGATAGCGGATGAGGAATAAGGGTTTTGGGCTTCTGGTTGTTTTACTTGCTGGTCTGCTTTTCCTGGCTGTGGGCATGCTCAGTGCTGCTGACAAGGGTCCTGAGACCATTTGCATCCAAAATACTGGGTACAAGGCTGACAAAAAGGGCCCCGTCAATTTCAGCCACAAAAAACACCATGACGATTATGGGCTCGCCTGCACTGAATGCCACCATAATTACCAGAATGGCAAAAATATGTGGAAGGAAGGTGATCCGGTAAAGAAGTGTAAGCAGTGTCACAACCCACTCAAGAAACAAGGTAAAGTCCTAAAACTCCAGAACGCCTACCACAAGAATTGCAAGACTTGCCATAAAAAATTGGCGAAAGCCGGTAAGAAAGCGGGGCCTTACAGAAAGTGTAGTAAGTGCCATGCAAAGAAGAAAAAATCCTAGTATGATTTAGAACGAAAAAGAGCCGCTCAAAACGAGCGGCTCTTTTGCTAAGTAAATTTCCCAAACCTTTGGTACCTATCCTATACCTCTGTCACCGTAATCGCCTCTTGATCGCATACCTCTACGCAGCTCTCGCAACCCAGGCATTCCTCAGCATTCACAGGCACAGATTTTCCATCCTGTATTTCGTAGACATCCACAGGACATACTTCCACACACTCTTCACACCCTTCACACTTGTCGTGATCGACCACTACTTCATAAGCCATAATTTTATTTCCTCCTCATATATAAAATTTCCCCCGAATCTTTTATATCTCATGATTCCTACTGACGGCTAACCACGTTCTGACAGCGCGTTTATTAGCAGAGTCAAATTTGGCTGTCAAGAGCTTTTTGTCCTCCTTCACTCAACTTACAAAAGGCCCATGAACCTATGGTCATTGGGCCTTCATGCCTGGCTTTTCCTTCTTCATTAAAGGATCCCTGAAAGCCTCCCCGTTAGGCAATCTCTTTCTTGATAGAAATGGCCGTCTTAAACAATACGGTTATAACGAAGAAACCTGCCGCATATATACCAATAGTAATAATGATTTCTATTGCAGTAGGGGAGTACTCGAATACCTTTCCAAATGGATCCGGAATAAAGCCTCCGGGTACCATGCTTAGGCCTTTGTCAATCCAGGTGGAAATCAATACTGCTCCACAGGCTACTGTTAAGGTTTCTAAGTTTCGCCTAGTACTAGGTATTATAAGGAGTATCAAGGCGCAAATTGTGAAAAATACATATGTCCACATCCATGGAACAAATCCTCCATGGCCGTGCAACCCTGTGAAAAGGTAAATGAACGGATCCATGGCCTGTGGAATGCTGCTGTAAAACGCGGTAAAAAGCTCAACCATAAAGAAAAACGTGTTTATTATGAATGCGTAAGCTATAATACCGCCCAAAGTCTTCATCTGTTCATCGCCAGGATCAAATGAAGAGACCTTCTTCATGATCATACATGTAATGAAAAGAAAAGCAGGCCCTGAACAAAAGGCTGATGAAAGGAATCGAGGTGCCATTATTGCGCTAAGCCAGAAGTGCCTGCCAGGCAGTCCTGCAAAAACAAAGGCTGTAGAAGTATGGATGCTAAATGCCCACGGAATCGACAAATAAATAAGAAAGGTTACCCACTTGGGATGAGGCAGACCTTTGCGCTCGGCACTCAACACATTCCATCCTATTAGCAGGCAAAGAATCATATAGCCGTTCAAAATAATCATATTCCAAAAAAGGATAGATTTGGGCTGACCAAAGATGGCAATGTTCAGGATCCGTGTCACCTTTCCCAGGTCCACGAATACAAAAAGCCCAACCATAATAATGGCTGCAACACCCAGGAAATCGGCCAACACAGAAATGCGGGCAAATGCTTTGTAGTTATGCAGGTATAGCGGCATAATCACCATGACAGCTCCTGCCGCAATACCCACAAAATAGGCATACTGTCCAATATAGAGGCCCCAGGACACATCCCTACTCAAGCCCGTCACTATAGGACCCATCCTGTCCTGGTACAGAAATGTCACAAACCCTACCCCAATTACAAAAAGCAGGAATACAATCCAGCTCCAATATCCCTTACCACCTTTCAATGCCCTATCAAGCATGACAACCTCACACTATATTATATAATAAATATTTGGTTTGGTACCCAATTCCGGTTTACGGCGAATTGTATAATGTTTTCTCAGTGCCTTGCGCACATTAGAGTCAGGATCAGCAAGATCTCCGAAAATAAGTACGTCCTTTTTCATCTTATTGGCTGCCTCCACACATGCGGGCAACTCCCCTTTAGCCAGTCTTTCTGAGCAAAATGTGCATTTTTCCACCACCCCCACTTCCCTAGTTGGAAATTCTGGATTAGTGGGAAAATTTGGATTAAGTTCTTTGGGTGCCTTTCTTGGATCACCCCAGTTAAAGCTCCTGGCACCATAAGGGCATGCTGCCATACAAAAGCGGCAACCTATGCACCGGTGCCAGTCCATCATGACTATTCCATCTGCCCTCTGCCACGTGGAACCAGTAGGACACACCCTGCAGCACGGGGGATTTGAACAATGATTACAAAGAACAAGAAATTCCTTACCCCTTAGACTCTCTGCATCGTAGTCATGCAGACGGTCAGGAAATGCATGCTCATAAACTTCCGCCCATATCCATTTGACTTCTACTCTTGGATCACCCCAATTTGGAATGTTGTGGACTTCGTTACATGCCTGTTTGCACTTATCCATAATTTCGGGGGTGATGTTTCTCATGTCCACCACCATGGCCCACCTCTTGCCCTTAGTAAGAGGAGGCTCTGCGTCCACCTTTCCCGGGGCCAACAACTCAAAGCCACCTTTCAACCCAAGCGCGGCAAGGGCCGAAAGACCAGTGATCTTTAAGAATTGTCTTCTGTCAAAACTCATCACTTTTTCTCCTTCGGCACAACATGACACGTCCAACAATAAGGCTCCATACCAATATAGTTATGACATTGATCACAGAATTTGGTCTTATTGGAATGGCAGTCCAAGCATGTTACCTGCAAACTCTTATAATAGACCTTGCCGTCTGCCGATTCATAATACCTCTCAGCATTTCTCA
>CAZDVV010000202.1:0-3499 GCA_964508875.1 uncultured Desulfobacteraceae bacterium
GCCGAGTCTTTCCATAAGAGCGAATGAACGGCGCAGTCTGCTTTGTTTGATTTTCCTAAACGATTTTTCGTAGATTACTGTTGCACCGATAGATCGGGCAATATGGTAATCAATATCATTTTCATGGATGACTCCGGTTACAATCCCGAAGCCGCCTCTTGAAAGAAGCCGGTAAACAGGAGTGCCAGTTCCCCCGCCGGCTACCACGAAGGCCGTCCTGCCATTACCGCTGTTGATCAGCTCAATGGTACCGATCTTCTTGTCAAAGCGGGCACGATCAAGGTCATATAGCCGGGCCACCGTATCCTCCTTCAGAACATCTTCCGGGGGCCCCCATGCCATTATTGTACCGTCCTTTACAAGCACAACTATCTCCGAGATCTTAAGGGCAAGATCTACATCGTGAAGGGAGACTATCACTGTAATACCCTTCTCTCTGCAAAAATTACGTAAGATGGCTATCAGTTCAATCCTGTGCTTCAGATCGAGATGGATCGTCGGTTCATCCAGGATTATGACCTCGGGTTCCTGGGCAAGGGCCCTGGCTACGAGCACCTTCTGTCTCTCACCATCGCTCAATTCATTGAAATATCTGTCCGCGATATCAGTTGCATTTACCAGGCGCAAGGCCTCCTGCACCTTCTCGACATCTTGTTCAGACAAGCGTCCAAGAAAACCTGTATAGGGGTATCTCCCCATGGCAACGAATTCAAATGCGGTGACCAGACCTGGAGACAGCCGCTCGGTCAGCACCACTGCCAGGGACCTGGCCAGTTCCTGTGGTGCCAAATCAGATAGCATGCGGCCGTCAAGATATATGGCCCCTCTCAAAGGAGAAAGAAGCCTGGAAAGGGACCTCAGGATCGTGGTTTTTCCGCAACCGTTCGGACCAAGCAGACAAACAAATTGTCCTTTCAGTATCTCCTGATTAATATCAGCCACCACAGTCCTGTTCCCATATCCCACTTCCAGCCCCTGCGTCTCCATGACCTTTGTTTTTTCTGCTACAGCATCTGACCCGGTCATATTGCTACCCTCCTTTTGAGCAGAAGCCCAATGACAATAGGAGCGCCAAAGAAGGAGGTTATGGCGCTTACAGGCAATTCCACGGGAGAAAACATGGTCCTTGCCACCAGGTCACACAGGCCAGTCACAATCGCCCCAAGCAACACCACACCCGGGATAAGCAATTTGTTATCAGATGCCCCGAACGTCAGCCTTGCCATATGCGGGACAGCCAGTCCTATAAAGGCAACCGGACCTGCAAAGGCGGTTACAAGGCCAGCGAGTGCGCTTGAGAAGATCACAATGAAAAACCGAAAGGCCTTTATGTTGACCCCCATACTCTTTGCATAGTCCTCTCCCAACAGAAAGGCATTAAGAGGCTTGCTCATGAGATATGTCCCTATCAACAGGGGCACCCCGAGCAGGACCACCAGGTAAAATTCCTTCCAGGTAAAACCAGAGAAACTCCCCATCTGCCAGAGGACAAAACCCTTCACCTTTTCCTTTTCGGCAAAGGCAATAAGTATGCTTGTGATGGCATGACACACATAGCCCATCATCAAACCAATGATGAGAAGCGTAATGATATTTTTTACCCTGGATGCCACTACCAGGATGACCACCATCACTGCCAGGGCTCCGGAAAAGGCGGCCACGCTCAAGAAAAAAGGATGAATGCCAAGGATGCCTATACTCAAACCCGCCAGCATAACCAGGGCCACCATCAACGTTGCACCGGAGGATATGCCCAGGACATAAGGGCCTACAATGGGATTACGGAAAAACACCTGGAGCAAGAGGCCTCCTACGGCAAGATAACCTCCACAAAACAGGGTGGAAAGGACCCTGGGCATCCGTATCTTCCAGATTATCCCCCCAGGCACTGAACCTGTGAGGTGTTGTGAAATAATCCTGCATGTCTCCAAGAAAGGTATATTTACTGAGCCCATGCCGATATTCAGGACAAACAAGATGATCAACATCATCAGGAGCAAGAGGAAAAGACCCTGGTATCTCTTAGCCTTCACGATAAATAATCTCCTAATCCTCTGTACCTTTCATTTCCGACTGCCAATCTGAACACCTTCTATTTATTGGGAAGCTCAAAGAAGTATCCCGGCTTTTTAATTTCAGGGAACAGCCGCGGGTGAAGAATCGCTGCCAGTTCAGCAATAATTCCGGCAGTGTCTGCAGACTGGTATAATTTCCAGCCAGTAAAATATATCCTTCCTTCATTCATTGGCCTAATGTCCACCATCTGGAGCAGTCTGCTCGATTGGCGAAGCCTTTCCTTTGAGCTGATCCCACTCTCCGGCCCCCTATAAGTAATAAGAATATCAGCGTCTTTTGCCCTGGAAAAAAATTTTTCCAAAGTAACCTGCATGCAGCTTGCCCCTTCGAGATCACGAAAGAGATAGTCGCCGCCCGCTTTTTCTACCATCTGTCCTGCCCATGAGTTGCCCGGCTCTACCTGTACTTTCCTGGCATAGATATCCCCCCAGATGACCTTTGGCGCCTTTTTGGCTTGCCTGAGCCTGGCAGAGATCTTCTTGATCCTCTCAAATTGTGATTCGGCAAAGCCCTTTGCTCTCTGCTCCTCACCATAAAAGCCCGAGATAAACCGAATAAAGTTTATATGTGCGTTCAGGTCCTTGGCGATCTTTGTGGTAGTTACAACCGACGGAATGGAAAGCTCATCCAGCTTGGGCACAATACCCTCATCCCATGTAAAGACTACATCCGGCTTCAGTCGCCTTAATCTCTCATAGTCAATCGATGTATATTCTCCCAGATACACAATTCTACCGTTGGCAATCCCATTCCTTATCTCCGGGATGTACCAGTCATCCTTCTTTATGACCACCCCCACAATACTGTTTACGTGGCCAAGGGCCTTGATCAGTGCGGCATTGTATGTGGAATACACAACAACCCTTTTGACGGGGATCCTGACAATACCTGCTCTTTTATTCCCCTTTACTGCCCTGCAACCTGACGGGACAAGCAAAAGCTTTCTCCCGACCCCATCAGTGACTTCCTTGCACCCGTTGTCAAGATATCTGATACTGAACCCGCCAAATTGCTCAAAATTCACCTTGCACCCTGGAAACAATAGAAGAAACACTGTAATGGATATCAAGACCTGTGTTATGTGGATGTATGTATATTTCATATCCCTCTCACATTACTCTTGACGAATGTGATGCCTTTTATGACTGACTGGTGAAGGGCCAGTGGTGATAAATACATCAACCGGACTATGGCCGCGATTGATGTGGAACCTGGTCACAAGAAGGAGATGCATGATAAGTCCCAGGCCAAACAGGATAGCCCCTAGCATCATCAACCTGATTCCAGGATCTTTTCTTATAACCATATTAATAAAAGGGGACCTTGTTACGCCCCTGCTTTTGGGGTAAAAGTCCTCTATGAAAAAGCTCCATCCCTTATACCAGACGGGCCGGTTTATCGAGATCACCCTGTCATGATGCCC
>CAZDVV010000203.1:0-3493 GCA_964508875.1 uncultured Desulfobacteraceae bacterium
GTTCACAGCTTACCGTTGACTCTTCACGGTTCACTGCTGACCGCCTGAGGCCAAAAGCTAAAGGCTTAAGGCCCAAGGCTCAAGGAAAATCATGATCTTAGCTTTATCTTTTCTGCTCCCTTATTACATGGCAATTGAGTTTCGTCAGAACTATCACCTATCAATTGGAAGCTGTGGGCTTTTCTTAGCTTCGTATCTTTACAACAAACTATTGCGTGACGCAATAAAAACAAAGTGCTAACTTCTACTTGCCCCTTGAAATTTCCCTTAATATATCCGATATAAAACATAAGGTTTGTGTGAACGGGATACTTTCCTTTATGCGCTCAAAGAAAGATTGACAGCCAGCGAGATGAAGGAATTGCGAAGAGGCAATCCTAAATAGGAATCCCAAAGAGAATGATAGGAAAAGAAATAGGTAACTACCGCATATTGGACCACATTGGCAAGGGTGGAATGGCTGTGGTTTATCGCGGTCAGCATAAGACCCTTACGCGCCGGATAGTGGCCATCAAGGTTCTCTCCGCTGCCCTTGAAGGAGACAAGTCCTTCCATGAGCGATTTTTCCGTGAAGCCGAGGTTATGGATCGTCTGGATCATCCCAATATCGTCACCTTGTGGGATTTCATTGAACAGGATGGCCAATACTTTATCGTGATGGAGTATGTGGACGGCACCACCCTCCACCATATCATTAAGCAATCCAGGGGCCCCCTTCCCTTGCAACAAATAGGCAAGATCTTTAATCAGGTGCTTGATGCAGTTGGCTATGCACACAAACTGGGGATTGTCCACAGGGACATCAAACCCGGTAACATAATGATCAACAAAAAAGGGGAAGTGAAAATAACGGACTTTGGGATCGCCCGCATATTGGGTGAGAACTTTGAGACAACGCTGACTGTAACAGGTATGGGTCTAGGCTCACCTTACTACATGTCCCCTGAGCAAGTGCTGGCCTCCAAGAAGCATCCAATCACTGCCGCTTCAGACATATATTCCCTTGGTATAACCCTTTACCAGATGCTGACAGGCAAACTTCCCTTTGCTGAGGGGGGGAGTCTTTATACTATTATGCAATCCCATGTTAAGGATACTCCACCACCGCCGAGCCAATTTAGACCAAGTATTTCCTCTACCATAGAACAGGTAGTGCTCAAGGCGATCGAAAAAAGGCCAGAGGACAGGTGGCTGTCATGTGAGGACTTTAGAGAGGCCTTAGACAAAGCCATTTCGCAAGAGGCACTAGCTGAGGAAAGCCTCACTGAACCCATCTACGAGCCAGCAACGTCCGAATCAGTTAGTGAAATACCGCCACCAAAGTCTGAGCAACGCCCCGCGCGCAAATCAGCTCTTGGACCTGCGCTTATAATTGTACTGATCATAGCTGGCATTGCCATCGCAGGAGGGGGTTACTACTATTTGTCCAGACAAAGGGAGGCTCCAAAACAAAAACAAAAGATAACAACTCAGCTCGCAAAGAGCAAAAGTGAGAAATCTGAGACCCAAATGGGCGAGGCGCCATCGCCAGTTCCAGAGAAAAAACCTACTGAACCAGTTGCGGTCTCCCCTAAACCGCCCCCCGAAAAGCCAGCGGCCCAAGAGCCCCAGTATGTCCAGACCCTTAAACAGGCCCAGGAGGCGTTTGAAAAGGGCAACTTAAACGAGGCTCATCGACTGGTCCGGGGGATTTTAGACAAAGACCCCAACAATAAAGAGGCACAGGATCTTCTTACGAAAATTAATAGGGCCAAGATCGCACAGAATATTGCGGCCAAGTTGGACAAGGCAGAGGCCAATCTCAAGGCCAGAAATTACAATCTGGCCATAGTAGCTGCTGATGAGGTCCTACAAAAGGATCCAGGCAATACAAAGGCCCTTGATATCAAAAAAGAGGCACAGGCACAGGCCAAAACAGAAGAACAGAAACGATTGACCATTGAAGGAAAACTGGCAAAGGCAGAAGCCTATCTTGATGCAAACAGGTATGGAAAGGCTGCCAAGGAGGCTGAGGCAGTCTTAAAAATGGACAAGAACAATCCCAAGGCCAAAAGGATCCTGGCTGCTGCCAGAAAAGGGGCTAGAAAAAGGGCCATAGAGGCAAAATTGGCTGAAGGCCGTAGATACCTTGAGACAGGCAAGTACGAGTTGGCCCTTAAAAGTGCTCAGCAAATCCTTAATCGATTCCCTGGTGAGCCGAGGGCCATCGAGCTGAGAAAACAGGCTGTGGCAGGAATAAAACGAAGCCACAGCAAGGAAGAAATTGTTTCTCGTATGCTCGCGAGAGCAGAGAGGCTTCTCGAAACCGGCCAGTTTCACAAGGCCAGAGTGCTTGCTGATAAGATTCTCGATATGGATCCAGAAAACAAGCGTGCACAGGACATCCTCGAATTGGCCATGGAAGAGGAAAACAAGCAGGTTTTTCAGCGCTTTCTAGGACAGGGCGCCCCAGGAACCATAAGCGGTGAAGGTACCACCACGTTTGACGATGAAGGGCAGCCTACCCCCCCTACTCCTACACCGCCCCTCCCAATGCCTTTAATACCAAACCAGTGATTTGACTCCCAGCTTGACTTTAACTCACTCCGCCCATTATAGTCCCTAAAATCCCTATGTGCCCCTTTGATAAAGGAGGATGCAACGGGCGGAGGAAGCAGGTCCTTGGAAGCCTTGGTTGTTGCAAACACCAAGCCTGTCCGAACTGCTTGTTTTCGGGTTATGTACGCAAAGAAGTGCTTGTATAAAGGCTCACAGACTCCGGGCAATGCAAAGTCCCCTACGTTAACGAAGAAAAGTGGATCCTTTAAGGGCATAACCACAATAAAGGGCGAAGTTGCATTATCAGGTGATTCATGAAAGTCGCAAATCGAAAAGAATATTTCCTGACCCAAAAGAAAAAGGGCAAGGCCATATTCGGGGTATTCCCAGCCCAATATCCCAAAGAACTACTTTGGGCCATGAACATTGTTCCTGCTGAGATATGGGATCCCCCGTTGGAGATATCCGGCGCCAATTCCCATCTGCAATCCTATATCTGCTCAATAGTGAGGCTCGGTATGGAGTTGGTGCTACAAGGCATGTGTGATTTCCTCGACGGCTTTCTTTTCCCCCACACATGCGACTCAATCCAAAACATGGCCTCTGTTATAAATGATTATATGGGTCCAAGCACTCCTTGCTATTTTTTTTACCATCCTAAGGCTCCTTACTGGCCTGGAGCCTCCAGGTATTACTTGGCCCAACTGAAAGAACTTTTGGATAGACTTCAGAATCAACTGGGGCCCCTTGACCAGAAGAGATTACAGGAAGCAATCGAGGCATCCAACAGGATCTCTCACTTGATAACCCAGGTTTACGATCAGCGAGCGAAGGGCAATCTTAATAGCACTAACAGGGAATTCTATGAGATAATACGTAAGGGAGAGTATCTTCTGCCAGCTGTCCCACTATTGGAAGATTCCTCTCATCTTGTTTGATACGCCATACAACTTCG
>CAZDVV010000204.1:0-3462 GCA_964508875.1 uncultured Desulfobacteraceae bacterium
TTCTTTTTGATTTTCGGAATCCATGTCTTGATAGCTGCTTATGGTCTCGACAATCCTTTCTGGTTTGTCATGACCTTTTTTTCGTCAAGCCTGATAATTTTGATTAGTGCCACGTTACTACTTGGATTCATAATTCGCATGGTCATTAGATACAGAGCCCGCGGCAACGGGGACCGTTAGACTATCCTTGGTAAACGGCGAACAGTTAATCCGCCTCACTGTAGGCGGTTAAGCAATGAACGACCTATTTTTGTGGAGGTAACATGGCCACTAGAGCGAAGACACAATCAATTGGCAAGAAGTTATTGAAATTGAGGAGAGATAAGAGGTTAACTCTTAAGCACCTGGCCAACGAGACCGGGCTAAGCACACAATACATCTCCAAGATAGAGAAGGGCGAGGTCATGCCTCCTGTAGCTGTAATTTTGCAGTTGTCCAGGGCACTGGAGATCGATTCCAGTCTATTATTGCAAGAGGAAAAGGCAAGGGCTGGGAAAAAGATTGATGAAGACTATCAGAAAAGAACAGAGGCTTATACTTATGAGACTTTGACTCCTGAAGCCAGACATAAACACCTAAAGGCCTTCAAGGTATTTATTGATCCGAAGTCCCACCACAAGGGTGTGAGCTATCAACACCTTGGAGAAGAGTTTATTTATGTACTCAAGGGGAAAATCGAGGTAATGGTTGGTTACAATAAGAATGTTTTGGACGAGGGCCAGTGCATTCACTTTAATTCGTCCATAGTTCATAAGCTCCGCAATCTCAGTAGCAAGAAGGCTGAACTGCTTGTGGTACTATATACGCCGTGAACATAGATGCCGCTAAAGAAATGATACCGGATGCGAGCGAGGGACTCCAATGGCTTGGCATTTGACCGAAGAGCAAAAGATGATTCAGGCGATGGTGCGGGACTTCGCCAGAGAAGAAGTAATGCCCACTGCAGCGGAGCGGGACAGGACAGGGGAGTTTCCCAGAGAAATCATTAAGAAGATGGGCGAACTTGGTTTGATGGGCATGAATGTACCGCCTGAATACAATGGTGCTGGTGTTGATACAGTAAGCTACTCAGTGGCTATGCAAGAGATAGCTTATGCTGACGCGGCTACTGCGGTCATCATGTCTGTGCACAATTCAGTTGCGTGCGGTCCGATCTACTTATTTGGATCGGACTATCTTAAGGAGACCTACTTGAAGCCACTTGCCGCTGGAGACAAACTGGGGTGTTTTGCGCTGACAGAGCCTGGTGCAGGTTCTGACCCTGCTAGCCAGAAATCCGGGGCCGTGAGAGATGGAGACTCTTACATAATCAACGGAACCAAGATGTTCATAACAAGCGGTAAAAACTCCGACGTGACCGTTGTTACTGCATATACCGATAGGGAAAAGCGGCACAGGGGCATTAGTGCGTTTGTGGTAGAAAAGGGTACCCCAGGATTCCATGTGGGAAAGGAAGAAGAAAAGATGGGCTTGCGCTCTTCCGATACCACGGAACTAATATTTGAAGACTGCCGTGTGCCTGCTAAGAATCTGCTGGGCGAGGAAGGCGACGGATTCAAAATTGCAATGGCATCGCTTGATGGTGGGAGAATAGGGATTGCCTCGCAGTCAGTGGGTCTGGCGCAGGCGTGCCTGGATGCTGCAATCTCATATGCAAGGGAAAGGGTGCAATTCAACAAACCCATTTCACAGTTCCAGGGTATACGATGGATGATTGCTGATATGGCGACGCAGATTGAGGCCGCAAGGCTTCTCACCTTTAATGCTGCTGCCATGAGAGACAGGGGAGAGAATTTCACTGCGGCCGCTTCCATGGCAAAGGTATATGCATCTGAGATGGCAAATAGGGTGGCTTACCAGGCGCTCCAGATCCATGGAGGCTATGGGTACACGAAGGAGTATCCCGTTGAAAGATATTACCGTGACGCTCGGGTGCTCACGATCTATGAGGGCACTTCCGAGATTCAACGACGAGTCATTGCCAGGCATCTGATAGGTAAATAGTCTATGGAGTTGGGCCTCACATCCCGCAATGACAACGCTATTTGAATGCTACAAGGAATTTGTCCCCGATTTTGCTGAATTCCAGGAGAGCCTCCAGGACCCTATTCCTACTCATCTTCGAATAAACACACTGAAAGCCAATCCAGGCAAGGTACAAAACCGGCTCCAGGCAAGGGGTTTCCGACTTATTCCCTCTTATCAAGGTGACACGACGCTGGTGTTGGCCCCTGATATTGCCACTCCCGGAAATCTCCTCGAATACTTTCTTGGCTACATACACCCTCAAGCCCTTACATCATGTCTGGCGGTCCTGGTGTTGAACCCTGAGCCGGAAGCTTATGTGCTGGATATGTGCGCGGCCCCTGGGGGAAAGACGTCTCACATGGCCCAGTTAATGGACAATACCGGTCTCATAGTGGCTAACGAGCTTTACCCTAGCAGGCACGTTGCCATGGGCCATACCCTTTCAAGGCTTGGGGTGGCCAATTGCGTAATAACAAGCTACCAGGCACAGCAGTTTCCTTTGAGGACTAGATTTGACTATGTGCTCGCGGATGTGCCTTGTTCGGGGGAGGGCACCTTTCGCCGAGTCCATAGCCGTACGGAATACCGGGAAACCGAGGAAAAGGCGCTATTGCCTGAGCTTCAAAAAAAGATACTCGTTAGGGGATACCAGGCGCTGAAAAAAGGTGGATTCCTCCTCTATTCAACGTGTACATATAATCCAGATGAGAATGAAGAGGTGGTGACCCATCTGATTAAGGAAACTAATGCAGAAATCTGGCCAATTAACTTGGAGTCCATTGCAATTGACAGTGGCTTAGAGCAATGGAGGGGAAGGCGATATGACAGGATGCTCAAAAGGGCGGCAAGGTTTTACCCCCACAGGGTCAATTCAGTGGGATTCTTCATGGCCCGAATTAGAAAGCCCGAATAAGAGAGAGGAAATTTTTGCATACCTTGAAGAGCGTTTCGGTATCCCCTCGGCTACCTTCGATGACTACGTGCTGTTCAAGCGGAAGAAGGGCTGGTGGCTCATGAGAAAGTCCCCACATTTGAGGGAGGCAGGTAAGCTGAAAATTGACTATGCGGGCATAAAGGCCTTTCACAAGGTGGGAAAATACCTGAAGCCCACCACCAGGTTGATCCAATGTTTTGGAGAGGAGGCGAGCAAGGGAATTGTTGAGCTTTGTGCTGAGGAGTTTGCCAGCCTGGTATCCGGCAACGAACTTAAAAAGGACCTGCCACTGGAGGATGGCTACGTTATTCTTCGGTTGGGCCAAGATGTGGTGCTAGGTGTGGGCCTATGGACCAAGGGGAGGCTGATATCTCAGATTCCAAGGAGGGAGCTACGAGAGGCAATGTTTAGGGAAGATCTTTGGGCAGGTGGCAGGAATGGTAATTGATCGATGCTTTTAAAAGGAATAGGAGTCATGAAAGGGGAATGAGCAATGATGA
>CAZDVV010000205.1:0-3368 GCA_964508875.1 uncultured Desulfobacteraceae bacterium
AACATGTCAGGAAGCTGGAAAGCCAGAAAGCTAGGATGCTAGAATGCTGGGAGGTGGGGAAAGCAATTTTCAATTGTGAATTATGAATTTTGAATGTTGAATGGTGAAAAACTGGAAAGATGGAATATTGGGGACGAGAGGAATGACAAATGTCAAAGCTCAAATGCCAAATCAAATCCAAATGCTTCAATGACAAAATATATCCATTACTTCTATCTGGGCTAACAACAAATAAAAAGAAGCCTCACTTATGAACGAAGACCGAGTCTGGTTTGGTCATTTGTCATTTGACATTGATTTGACATTGGGATTTTGGCACTTGGCATTCTTGATATTTTTGCTCCTTCACTACACATAAACAGGAGAATCCTATGATTGCGGCGGATATATTCTCCAAAAATGACTTGGAACAGATTAAACAACACGGTCTCAGCCTAGATGTGGTGTTGAGACAATTGGAGCAGTTCAATAGTCCACCACCATATCAAAGGCTGGTCCGCCCCTGCACACTAGGCGATGGTATCCAAAAAATAGAGGCTGAGAAGGCAAAGAAGTACACGGATTTGTTTGCACAAGAGGTGGCTAAAGGGCGCTTCCTCAAGTTTGTGCCAGCCTCAGGGGCTGCCACGCGTATGTTCAGAGCACTCCAGAAATATTATAACAAAGGTGAGGAAGTCTCTCCAAAAACCCTTTCAGAGAAGGCCATGGAGGGTGATAAGGACTGGGGCGAATTTTTGCAGTTTATTGAAGGACTGAGGAATTTTGCTTTTTATCACAGGCTATCCCAAATAATGAAGGCTAAGGGCCTGGATATTGAGAGGCTTTACGAACAGGGGCGCTACAGGGACATCGTCCATTATGTGTTGAGTCCTGAGGGACTTGGCTATGGAAACACACCAAAGGCCTTGGTCCTTTTCCATAGATACGGCAGTCGGGCCCGCACTGCCTTTGAGGAACATCTGGTGGAGGCGGCAAACTATGTTAAGGATTCCAGCGGTCGTGCCATTATTCATTTTACGGTAGCAGAGGAACACCTTGAAAAGTTCCACTCTTTCCTAAAAAAGGTGGGCCCTGAATATGAGAAACAATTCCTGGTCAAATACGACGTGACCTTTTCCCTGCAAAAGAAATCAACGGACACCATAGCTGTTGACATGGACGGCAGACCATTCAGGCTTGCTGACGGGAAACTCCTGTTTCGCCCCGGTGGCCACGGTGCCCTTATTGAAAATCTTAATGATTTACGTGGCGATCTCATATTCATAAAGAATATTGATAATGTGACGCCTGATCACCTGAAGCCTGAAACCTATAGATGGAAAAGGATCCTTGGAGGGCTGCTGGTGGACCTCCAGAATCGAGTCCATGGTTATGTAAAAATGCTGCACCAAGGTCCCCTCTCGGCTGAAAAGGACAATGAATTAAAGGCCTTTCTAGAGGACGTGGTATGCATGAATTTGCCCGATGGCTTTGAACAATACACCGTGGAGCAAAGGGCCGAGTTTTATTTGTCGGCCTTGAACCGGCCCATAAGAGTGTGCGGCATGGTGAGGAATGTAGGTGAGCCGGGTGGAGGCCCCTTTTGGGTTAGAGGTAAAGATGGCAGGGTGACAAGACAGATAGTGGAGATAGCCCAAATCGACCCTGATTCAAAGGAGCAACAGGCCATTCTGAAGGCCTCCACGCATTTCAATCCAGTGGATCTGGTGTGTGCTGTTCGTGACTGGCATGGAAGCCCTTTTGACCTGAGAGAATTTGTAGACACTGACGCTGTGTTCATTTCCAAGAAATCCAAGGATGGGAGAGACCTCATGGCCCTTGAGCTACCTGGGCTTTGGAATGGAGCTATGGCAAAATGGATAACATTCTTTGTAGAGGTTCCTTTGATTACTTTTAACCCTGTAAAAACCGTCAATGCCTTGCTCAGAAAGGAACATCAACCGCTCCGAACTTAGAGGTGATGCAAGGAAAATCTTTAACCCAAAAACCACTATTGACATGGCAAAAGAACCAAGAAACGTGGACATATTAAGAGACCGGGGCAAGACCTTTATTGTTGTTGGCACCGCACATGTGTCTAAAGAGAGTGCACAACAGGTCGCCACCATAATAAAGGAAGAAAGGCCGGATACTGTTTGCATAGAACTTTGCCAGTCGCGCTACGAGACCCTTACGAAGAAGAAACAGTGGGAGGACACGGATCTACTCAAGGTCATAAGAGAGAAAAAGGCATTTCTCCTACTTTTCAATTTCCTACTTTCCTCCTTCCAAAAAAAGATAGGGGACCGTTTAGGGGTCAAGCCTGGCCAAGAAGTACTGGAGGCCATAAAAACGGCCCAAGATGTTGGTGCCCATATCTACCTTGCCGACCGCGATATCAGAATTACGCTTTCCAGGACATGGCGCCTAATGGGCCTGTGGACCAGGCTAAAACTCGTTGCGCAGATCTTTACCTCTGCCTCAGACCTTGAGACCATCAAAGGGACAGAAATAGAAAAAATGAAAGATCTGAACGTGGTGGAATCCTTGATCTCAGAGGTCGCCAAGTCGCTTCCTGAGGTAGGTCGAGTTCTAATAGATGAAAGGGATCAATATCTTTGCAAAAAAATCAGGGAGGCCCCGGGTGAAAAGATAGTTGCGGTAGTGGGCGCCGGGCACCTCCCCGGTATAAAGAAATATTGGGACAAGGAAATAGATACCGCCCAATTGGAAACCCTGCCGCCAAAGGGGAAATTGATGTCAGTTCTCAAGTGGCTGATACCTTTTCTAATAATAGCGATAATTGCGGCCGGTTTTACGATGGCTGGAAGACAGGCTGGGGCACATATGGTCAAATGGTGGGTAATTGCGAATGCGGTGCTCTCGGGCCTTGGCGCCGCGGCTGCCCTTGCTCATCCCATTACCATTCTTTCAGCAATCATTGCTGCGCCCATTACATCCCTTAATCCCCTAATGGCTGCGGGTTGGGTTGCGGGAGTAGTGGAAGTGTTTTTTGGAAGGCCTAAGGTGAAAGATTTTCAGGCCCTGGCCAAGGATTTGGGCTCAATTAAAGGATTTTGGAAGAACAAGGTGACCAGGGTCCTCCTGGTGGTGGTGCTCACGAACCTGGGGAGCTCCCTGGGCACCTTTGTGGCCATACCTCTTATGCTGAAGGTTCTTGCCCAATGACATAGGCATGATAAGCCTCATTTATTCGGCCTCCAATATAAAAGAGCAAGATTTCATCATAGGCATCCACATCGAAACAATAACCGTCCTCATCTAGCAGGCCTTTAGGGATCAGGTTGCCTAACTCGCCGTCGGGCAGGCAGGCGCTACGCTCACTGCGGGTTTTGGCCCCTTCACCATCCCTGTCTGCGGCAGGCAGG
>CAZDVV010000206.1:0-3360 GCA_964508875.1 uncultured Desulfobacteraceae bacterium
TCAGAAAGATGATTACGGTCAACGTAAGCCATCGTGGTCGTAGAAATGAGGCTAGTGCGTTTAGTATTTCATTCCGAGGAACTGATCCTAAGATAGTTGCACAAGTTACCAACACTCTTGCATCAAACTTTATTACAGAGAACTTAAAGTTACGGGAGGCCCAAGCGTTAGGCACTTCAAAATTTTTGGCAGATGAACTTAATTCTGTGAAAAGAAGATTAAGGGAAAAAGAAGAAGAGTTAAAGCAATATAGAATAAAATATATGGGGGGGTTACCAGAACAGCTCCAGACAAACTTAAGCATTCTGGAAAGGCTGCAAGCCCAGTTAGATCAATATAGCGAGAATCTCAGGGATGCTGAGAACCGCAAGATTTTACTGCAACAGCAGATTGCAGAAGCTGCTACCACAGCAAGCTCTGGTGGAGCGAGAACCACGGTTACTACTCCGGCACAAAGAGAAGATGAGCTTCAATCACTGAAGAATCAATTAGCCATGCTTCAAAGCAGGTATACGGAAAACCATCCTGATGTCATTAGATTGAAGAAAGCGATTGAGAAACTAGAGGCCTCCAGACCCAGCGAGCGAAGTGGTGTTTCATCTCCCCAAGCTGCCTCTTCTCCTGTTGTTCACGTGGATCAGACCTTAAAGAGACAACTGGAGGAGACTAACCTTGAGATAAAGAGGTTGAAATCAGAAATTGCTGACCTGACCGCTCAGATTAAGCTTTATCAAAAGAGGGTGGAAGACACTCCGAAAAGAGAGCAAGAACTGCTGAGTTTGAATAGAGACTATAATAACTTGAGAGAATTGTACAATTCATTGCTGAACAGGAAACTAGAGGCAGAGATTGCTGTGAGCCTGGAAAAGAAACAAAAAGGAGAACAGTTCAGGGTTTTGGACCCTGCGAAGATACCCAGTAGACCAATCAAGCCTGATATGCGGAAGATTGCTTTGATGACTCTAGTATTGGGTCTTGGTTTGGGATGCGGATTAGCGTACTTTGTAGAAATGATGGATACCTCCTACAAAGATCCCGAAGAAGTTGAAAAGGAGCTGGAGCTTCCTGTTTTGCTCACACTCCCCATTCGTTACACTGAGAGGGAGCTTAGGCGAATAAAAATGAGAAAGATCCTGGCCTACTCTTCTGTGAGCGTAGGCTTTATTGCCTCTGTTTTCGGCATCCTCGTTGCAACCAAGGGATTGGATAAAACAATCCAATTTTTCGCTGAGTTCGTCGGTCGAGCAGGAGGGTAAGGAAAGGAGCGGCTAGGGCTCTCAATGCCAAATGCCAAAGCTCAAACGACAAATGAAAGAAGACAGAAGACATGAGGATAGAGGAAAAGGACAAAGGGAGTCATAGGGCACCTTTTCTCTCAGCTCCTGACTATTAACTTCTGACTCCTGGCTCCTATCTCCTGGTTCCTGTGGGTATTTGACATTAGAATTTTGACATTTGACATTACTTATTCTGTCTCCTGACTTCTTGTTTTAGCTGAAAGCTTTTACTCCGTGAACAGTGAACCGTGAACAGTTATCGTTTTTTCCTTTAACCTTGAACCTTGTACCTTGCACCTCCAGCCCTGCGGGCGGGGCTGACCGCTGATTGCTGAAAGCTTTCATGGCCTTTAACCTTTAGCCTTAAGCCTGACGCCTAGAGCCTAGTTACTATGTACACAACCTTCTACAACCTAACCGAAAAACCCTTTAACCTCACCCCTTCCCCCCGCTATCTCTATTTGGGCGAGATTCATAAGGAGGCCCTTGCCTTTTTGACTTATGGGGTTGTGGAACGTAAGGGATTTATTGTGCTTACAGGCGAGGTAGGAACAGGTAAGACCACAATGGTGCAGGCCTTGCTCGCCAACTTGGACGAAAATGTTGAGACCGTTTACATATCCAATCCAATGCTCTCTGACAAGGATTTCATTGATTATCTCGCATTCTCAGCATTCAAGAGAAAGATCCGCTTCAAATCCAAGGCCGATTTCTTGGTGGAGTTTGAGCAATTTCTGAAGGAGTGCCTCAAGAATCAGCGCACCTTTCTCTTGATTGTGGACGAGGCCCAGAGGCTTTCCTTCTCCCTCCTCGAAGAAATTAGGCTCCTTTCCAATATGGAGACCGCAGATGAGAAGCTCATCAATATTTTTCTTATTGGCCAACCTGAGCTAAATGAAAAGCTTAATGAGCCACGTTGCAGGGCCTTGCTCCAAAGGGTAAGCGTACGCCATCATATCAGGCCACTGGACTTAGAGGAGACACGCCAATATGTAATGACGCGCCTCAAGATTGCAGGCGCGTCTCATGGCGAAAAGATCTTCCCTAAGGCTACCATTAAGGCGTTGCATCAATACTCAGAGGGCTATCCAAGGATGATTAACATCCTTGCCGATAATGCCTTGTTGCTTGGCTATTCGCGGGAAAAGAAAAAGATTACCCCCGACATGATTCGAGAATGCTATGAGGACATACGACCGAAGACTGACAAGGAGACAGCCAGGCCCAAGGAGAACGCTGTTACCAAGGTAATGGTGCAGGGCAAGAGACCGAAAACAGGGCGTGCATGGAAGTGGGCCATTGTTCTTCTTGCGCTTGGGGCCATTGCAATAGTTGCAGCAGTTTACCGCGACGATATAAGTAGCAAGCTCGAGAAGTTGCTGGTTCCCATGTCTGCGAATCGGTCTGAATTGCTGGGTGAGCGTCAGCTCATGCCGCCCAAACCAAAACCGGTTATTAAAACTCCTGTACCGTCTGCGTCTGAGAAAGTGGGGTCAGAAGAAAGCGTTTCAGTTGAGAAAGAGGCCGAAGCTATAGAGTCAGAGTCAAACAACGTTGTTGAAGCTAGTGTTACCCCAGACCAATCAGTCCAAGTGGAACAACCAGTGGCTGAGCCCGTACCCGAAAGAGAGAATCTCACAGCATGGCCTGTGCGAGTGGTCAAACCTGGAGATACCCTGGCCCAATTGGCCATGGAGGTCTATGGTTATACTGATCAGAAGGTGCTCGATTTAATACAGAAACACAATCCTGAGATAACTAATATTAATTTGATTAATGTAGGACAGAGAATTGTTTTTCCCCCTATTTCTGCAAACAAAGGGGGGCCTACATATACAGTCTATATAGCCTCATATGGTCCTTTTTCTGCCGCACGTCAAGAATTCCAGAGGCTGAGCACAGAAGGTTATGAAGCCTATATCATCCCGGCCTATGACCCAGAAAAAGGAAAGATCTATCGGATCACGCTCGGAAGCTTCAATAAATTGGAATACGCCCAGGAATATGCCACTATGCTTGTAGAAAAAGGCATCACCCCCTACGCCAAACCAATTCGGTTGGAGGTGAGATAGGCTTCGCAGGA
>CAZDVV010000207.1:0-3354 GCA_964508875.1 uncultured Desulfobacteraceae bacterium
GACGCATAATAGCACATCCTGAATTGCCAGAGCTGTATGAAAATCCTTCCGAAATAAATAGGCTCACTAAGAGTATATCAGCTCTGAGGCATTCGAAAAAAGAATTTGGAGCCACTTTTGACAGGGGAAGGAAGTTCTTTACTGCATACGTGGACTATGCTCAAAATAACTGGACAATCGGTGTTACCCTACCGGCATCTGACTTTATGGGTAACCTTGGTAAAATTAAGCAGGCCTCAATTACAATTATCATAGGAGCTGTTTTTCTCGCCTCGTTGATGAGCTATCTTCTGATGAGAACAGTGGCTAGGCCTCTTAAGGAGTTGCGGAGAGGCTTTGAGACCATAAGCCAGGGCGATCTTGATCACGAAGTAATTGTGCGTGACCGAGGGATAATCGGCTCGTTGGCAAAATCTTTCAATCGTATGTCTCAGTCTTTGAAGAAAAGCAGGGAGGAGCTTGAGCGGACTTACCGAACCCTTGCTGAAAAGGAAAAAATGGCCGCGCTTGGGCAGTTGACAGCCGGAATTGCGCACGAAATAAGGAATCCTCTGGCCATTATGCTTTCCTCAGCGCAAGTTGTAGTTAATGAAGCCAAACCCGCACACATGAGACGGGAAGCTGGTCTTTTCATAATCGAAGAGATTAAGCGGCTTAACAAGACCCTAGATGATTTCTTGGCCTTTGCGAGGCCCGCCAAATCTAATTTGAGTGATTGCAATTTGATAGACTTACTCGATGGCATAGTGGAGTCAATGCAAGGACAATTTGAAGCTGCAGGTGTTGAGGTAGTAAAGAAGATCATGGCCCAACCTCCCCTATGCCGTGCTGATTGCAACCAAATGAGGCAGGTATTTATTAACTTGATTTTGAATGCGGTCCACGCAATGCCCCATGGTGGAAGACTTACTATTAGGTGTTCAGAGAAATCGCCGGGCACCTGGACAAGCTCGAAAAGGATCAAGTTACAGCCAATGGCCGATGCAGATTGCTATTTGGAAGTGGCGGTTTCGGATACGGGTGTAGGCATCCCCCCGGAGGATGTGGACAAGATCTTTGAGCCATTTTTTTCTACGAAAGATGGCGGAACGGGGTTGGGTCTGGCAATCGTGTATCAAATTCTAAAAATCCATCAGGCAGGGATAGCAGTTTCCACTGAGCCAGGGTTGGGCTCTACGTTCACAGTGCTATTCCCTTGTTTTTTCAGGAGATGAGATATGAGGCCAACAATACTAATCATCGATGACGAGTCAAGAATGAGACGTTCCCTCACAATGCTATTAAGTGATTTGATGCTAGATTTTCTAGAGGCAGAGAACGGGGAGGAGGCACTTCGCGTTTGGGAGCATGATAATCCAGATGTGGTCATTACCGACTTGAAGATGCCCAAGCTAAGTGGCATGGATCTTCTTAAGGAGATAAAAAGGAGGGACCCTGATGTACCAGTTATTGTGATCACAGCCTATGGGACTATTGAAAACGCAGTGGAGGCAATGAAAGAAGGGGCATTTGATTATATTACAAAACCCTTTGATGAAAAGAAAATCTTGCCTTGTGTTGATAAGGCACTGAAGATGAGAAGGCTGATTTCAGAGGTCCGCTATCTAAGAAAAGAGATCGAAGGAAGATACAACTTTGAGAACATCGTGGGTCAATCTCAGGCAATTTGCAGGGTGCTGGAGATGGCCGGACAGGTAGCAAAGAGTGATACAACTGTGTTAATAACCGGAGAAAGCGGCACTGGTAAGGAATTGGTCAGCAGAGCCATACACTTCAATAGTAACAGAGCGAGTGCCCCATTCCTTGCTGTTAACTGTGCCGCTATACCCCCTTCACTTCTTGAAGCAGAATTGTTTGGCTTCGAGAAAGGTGCATTTACCGGAGCTGTTAGGCAAAAGAAGGGTAGGTTTGAGCTTGCCTCAGGTGGAACCATATTTCTTGACGAGATTAGTGACATGCCTCTTGACATCCAGGCAGGATTGTTACGTGTTATCGAAGAACAGGAGTTCGAGCGCTTGGGGGGGACAAGGACCATCAAGGTAAATGTGCGTGTTATCGCGGCAACGAACAAGGATCTTGCATCTCTCGTAGCGAAAGGCCTTTTTCGCGAAGACCTTTACCATAGAATAAACGTATTCCCTATTCACTTGCCCCCGTTGCGGGAGAGGCGGGAAGATATACCCTTGCTCGTCAGACATTTCATTAAGGAGATAGGTAATTCTTTGGGCAAAAAACCGGTGAGGCTGACAGAGTCTGCCCTGAATGCGCTCATGGAGCCGACCTGGCCGGGTAACGTCAGGGAACTGAGAAATATTATAGAAAGGGCAATGATCCTCTGCAAGGGAAGCGCTATTGCAAGGAATCATCTCATATTTAATGAACCAGTATCGGCCAGGCGAATGGACCGGATTGATCTGGAGGAGTTGTGTTCAATGGCATTGGATCAAACTGACTTCAGCTTGGAGCAACTGGAAGAAAGGCTTCTTAAGTTGGCGATGGAGCGGGCCGGATACAATGTGTCTGGTGCTGCAAGATTGCTGGGAATGACAAGGGCCACTTTGAGATATCGCCTTGAAAAGTTTGGCCTAACTCCCCAATCCAGCACTTTCCGCCCGGGGAGATTTTCTAGACCTGGCTAAGGGTTAAGGGCACCAAGAGGGGCTAAATAAAACAACCATTGCTTAAGGTGTGGGCTTGTTGTCTGCCTTCCTACTATGACATTCTTTGCACTTGACGGGACCTGATTCGTTTTCTTTGTGACATTTTTTGCACTTGAAATGGTAGGCAAATACAAGTCGAGGAACATTTTGACCCTGTTTCTTAATGGGACTGTGGCAGTCGATGCACTTCCTTACCGGGTCCCCCTCTTTCCAAACATTTTCACCGCTTCTGTAGTTATGATGGCATTCAGTGCATTCTATACCATAGTCTTCAATATGGGCAAGGTGAGTGAATGTGACAGGGGCGTGATGAACCTTCCGTCTATAACCCTTGTTTGATATCTTTATTAATTTGGGCGCCTCCTGGCCTTGCTGGGCCTGAGGGGCTGCGTCAAAAACAAATGAAAGGGCAATAAACCATACTATTGGAAAAACAACATACCTTGTAACCTTCATTGAGATACCTCATTGGCAGAGATCAATATTTGGCCATTGTCACCAACCTTTATGCTTGTATAAGGTAATAAATGGTCCGCTTCTTTGTCAAGTTTCTTAGGATATCAGGATATAAAGTGGTAGCTTATAATCTTGTGTAGTCGCTAATAAGGCGGGCATTTTTCTTCCCCCGTGAAATTACGAATAGCAGGGCTATAATCTAGGTTGTATTTGGCGAGAAGGGGTGGTAAAAAAATAT
>CAZDVV010000208.1:0-3340 GCA_964508875.1 uncultured Desulfobacteraceae bacterium
TTGCCCTTATTGTGTTGGCAACCCGGATGTTATCAATTACAGAATTGATCGTGAGCAAGGGCGTTGGGGCTGGAATGGTTGTACGAATGGTTCTTTATCTCTTGCCGGAGATCATTTCCTTTGCGCTCCCCGCTGCTGCCCTGATGTCGGTCTTATTGGCCTTTGCCCGGCTGGGGGTAGATAACGAAATAATAGCCATGAAATCAGCAGGCATAAGTCTTTACCAACTTCTGCCTCCAGTGATATGGATCTCCATGGCCGGCCTTGTGGTTTCCTTATGGCTAGGGATCTTTGCCATACCATGGGGAAATCGCTCATTTAGAGATCTGGTTTACCAAATAGCAAAGAGCAAGGCTGATCTTGGCATAAAAGAACGCGTTTTCTCAGAACCCTTTGATGGAGTAGTGTTTTATGTGAACAGCCTGTCTCGTTCCCGGGGACTGATGAAAGATATATTTGTGGTGGACAGGCGGGACCCGCAGATCAGCAATACCATTGTTGCCAAGGCAGCAAAGGTAGTGTCGATGCCTGAACAAAGGGCAATAGTTCTTCATTTCATAAATGGGACCATCTTCATGGTTAAAAAGGAGCAAGGCTCTGTCAGGACTATTCAGTTCAAGACATATGATTTGACCATTGGACTTAAAGACATCATGGCTGCCGTGTCTTCAAGAAAGCATTCCCCGAAGGAGATGGGTGTCCAGGAGCTGTGGCACAATCTGAAAAATCTCACACCTGGAACAAGCAAATGGAATCAAATACTCTTTAGGCTGTTGGAAAAGGCTTCGCTCCCGATAGGGGTATTCCTCATGGGACTGGTTGGTATGCCGTTGGGGGCTCAAATGCGCTCCCGAGGCAGGTCTAAAGGCATAGGAGTGAGTCTGGTTATTTTTGTGGTTTACTACCTATTCATGGGTGGTATAAAGAACCTTACTGAAACCGGTGCCATACACCCTGGTGTTGGTGTGTGGATTCCTGATGCATTTCTTTTGGTAGCTTTTGTATACTTGTTAAGGCGTGTTGTGAAAGAGAAACAGATTCGTTTACCAAGGCCATTGAAGAGATGGCAAGGCATTCCAGCTTAGCTCGGGGGAAAACTTGGGTACAACAGGCATGTTAACGCCATTAGTAGTGTTTTTCGTAGCATTGGTCGCTTCCCTTGTTTTAACACCCCTCATGCGCAAGGTCGCTTTTGGGACCGGTTATGTGGCGGTTCCAAGAAAGACAAGGTGGCATAAAAAGGAAACCGCACTTCTCGGGGGGGTGGCGGTATATCTCAGTACCATGGTCTCGTGGGGGGCCTATATTTTTTCCCAGGGCCTATCAGCGGCTGAGGAACCCCTGCTAATAGTTCTGGCCGCTGCCACAGCGGTCTTTTTGCTCGGTCTTGCGGACGACCTAATCAATATGGATCCCCAGCACAAGCTGGCAGGGCAAATAATCGTTTCAGCGGTCCTGCTTTTTTTGGGGTTTCACCTTGAATGGACCGGGTCCAAGGCCCTTGATCTAGTCATATCGATTTTATGGCTTGTGGGCATAACCAATGCCTTCAATCTTCTTGATAATATGGATGGTCTTGCAGCGGGTATTGCATTTATTGGCGGAGGATTCCTGTTTGTCTTCTCTATCCTCTATCCCCAAGGCGTGGAACCAGACTGGGCAACACTGGTACTAGTTGCGGCCTTCCTTGGCTCATTATTGGGCTTCCTGATATACAACTTTAACCCTGCCTCTATTTTTATGGGAGATGCTGGAAGCCTGTTCATAGGTTTCCTCTTGGCCTGCCTCACCATGAAAGTGCATGGTGGCCCAGTTGAGGGGAGGGGGATATTTCACCTTGTCTCAGTCATTGCGGTTCCAATATTCATAGTATTCATCCCAATAGTTGACACTACCCTTGTGAGCATCACCAGGAAATTGTTCGGCAGACACATATCGCAAGGAGGCCGTGACCATTCATCTCACAGGCTTGTTGCTGTTGGTTTTTCGGAAAGAAAGGCTGTGATTGTACTCTATGGTTTTTCCATAGCATCTGGCGCGCTTGCACTAGTGATGAGATGGTTGAGTCCCTATGTGGGACTTGTAATCTTGGGCATTTACCTGTTGTTTGTGGCATTTTTCTGGATTTATCTCGGAAAAATACGTGTTTATGAAGAAGATTCAATTCTTTCGCGCAAGGAAGGTATTACTCCTGTTCTCGTGGAGGTGACTTATCGCCGCAGGCTCCTGGAAGTGCTCCTGGACTTTGTACTTGTATCATTGGCCTATTATGCTGCCTATCTGCTTCGCTTTGAAGGGAATCTGAGGGGCAATTTTGACATGTTCCTCAAATCACTGCCCATAATAATAGCGGCTCAGATAGTAAGCTCATATTTTTTTGGAATCTACAAAGGTGTCTGGGAAAGTACTGGAATCAATGACCTTATAAACTATGGCAAGGCCGTGACCTCTGCCACTGTATTAACCATTTTGGTTCTTTTAGGTCTTTACCGGTTTAGTGGGTTTTCCAGGGCCGTTTTCGTGATTTATTGGGTACTAATGATACTTTTTATGTCAGTTTCTCGCCTTTCTTTCAGACTCCTAGATGAAGGGATCCAGAGAAGAAACCGAGAAGGAAAAAAGGCACTGATTTACGGTGCAGGTATGGGCGGGCAGTTGACGCTTAGGGAAATAGAATGCAACAAGGCCCTGGGTCTTAGAGCAGTGGGGTTTATTGATGATAATGAGTCTTTGAAGGGAAGAAGGATCAGGGGCTATAGTGTGTTGGGGGGACGCGAAGATTTGGTAAGGATAGTTGACAAGTACGGCATTGAGGAACTTATTGTTTCCTTTAGGGAAAATGGTGATCAGACAAAAGAGGAGATTCAGAGGGTTTTTGAAAGGCTCGGGAAGGAGGTAAAAGTAAGGCAAATGAAACTTACCATCCAGTAGATTCCTGGTCTAATGAGTTGAAAAAGCGGGAGAAGGGTTAGACCCACTCCCGCTTTTTCATTCCTAAACTATCCAAATGAAAATCCCAAAGGAAGCGCGCTTTCTGGTGTTCCCTCTGGAACCCATGAAAGATCGGTTATGGTATATGTGGGATCCAGCGTTCTAAATATGGGAACTACTCTCATGCCTATTTGAGGGTCCCCTACAGAAAGATAGCTCATAAGTATTGTGGCGACCCCATCAAACTCTACATTGATAAATTTTATGGGTTTGTCCAAAGTGTTGAATGCTCCAGATCGTTCGCAGACCATGAATGTGTGAATACGGGCTGTTTTCTTGCACACATCAGTGAGATCTACCACGGTGTTACGAGCCAGGCAATCCGGGCAATGGATGCGGAATGGTAAGT
>CAZDVV010000209.1:0-3305 GCA_964508875.1 uncultured Desulfobacteraceae bacterium
TGAATTATCTTCATACCTTCGGTCCCCTCGTACGTAAGCTTGCAAATTCCGCACTCCCTCTTATCCCTGACATGTCCAGGGAGACTCTTGAGGCAGAGTTTTGGGCAACGGTGGCCACGGCATTCAGTACGTGGGACGCAGAAAAGGCCCCACTAGAGGCTTGGGTCCGAGTAATGCTGCGAGGGAAAATAAGAGACCTCAGGAAATCTCTTCAGGCCAGAAGAAAGGCCTGGCAGCGTATGACTTATCTGGCGGATGTTTTTGGTGATGAAAATGGATGGGTTCATTGATCAAGCTCGCTTTTACTTCAATCACCTCACCTCCTAATTCCTTTTGAACGCCAAGCACCGTAGACCGTGTTAGCGAGGCATCACTCCGAAGCCATGTCTTTTTACCCCTGATCCTTTTGACCGCCTTTACCTTAACCCATGGCGCTAGTTTTCTCACCAGGGCGGCGGGGAAATTGATGCTTCCACGGGATAGATAGACTAGCACTTCATTGCCAATCCTGCTCACCTTAAGTACATAAAACTGTAGTAATCTTCCCTGCCTGTAAACGCCCACCTCTCTTGGGGTCCACTCAGCCCTCGTCATTATCCCCAATGCCTCATCACCCAGATTTACCTTTACGCAATCATGGCCCTTCTCTATTATCACTCCCTCAACGGCACTGTGGACCCTTTCCCTCCATCGCCTCTCCAGCATGTCTGTCTTTGCACCATCCATGAAGGCCCTGAATAGCTCTTCACACCTTGATATCACAGATGGTGGAAGCAAACTGAGCTTTACCTCCATAACCCCATTTGCCTGAATCTTTTGAGTGCCGCCTTTAAAATGCCTGTACAAGGATCCGCTAACACCGCCATATAGGTCAAGGCCTACTGTTTGCTGGTTTAAATCTACCTCACAGTCCTGTACACCAAAGTATTCACAAACAGCCTGCTCGATCGCCTTTTCCAGACACCTCTTTACTGTATCCAGGTCAACCCCGGAGTGATCCCCCAGTTCACACAGGAAATTTTCTATATTTTTTAGCACGTTGCACCAACCCGCATAACTCGGTAGAAGAGCAGTCCAAAACTGGATTGAAAATTGCAAAAGCCAATTTTTGCTCCCTCCTTCCATAATATTAGATAGAAAGCATGTATAAGACAACTCACAAGGGGAGGGTCTCATCATGGCAGATTCCAACCATAACAATCCATCCAAGTGGGAGATACTGGCAAGGGAGCGAAACTCACGCGTAATTGTATGTCATACCCCTGATACCTATGTGCTAGCTGATCTAGCCAAATCTGCAGACAGGGCCATGAGAGGCCTTCGAAACTATTTTGTAACAGGCATTGACCCACATGAGGCTGCCGATCTTATCACGCGTTATTATGACATAGTGCTTGAACTCCATGAGTTGATTCAGACAGTCTGCCTAAAGCTCAACATCAAGTATAGGCCCCCAAGGGCAATCAAGAAAATCCTTGGAATGACTAACTCACAAACATATGCCAACGAGGATCCTGATAGTGGTCCTTGATCGTTTATTTATTGAGCAGTTTTTCACCATGGTACCTTATTGTACCATGAGTCGCCGGTCTCCCGAGATGGGAACCGGACAACGGACCCGTTGAAGGCATCCTCAACGAGGCCCGATAAAGGAATAGATGGAGCGGGCGTAGCTTTGATCTTCACCATCGGTCATTGCCACAAGGGATGCTTCATTTTGGCCCCTGGATAGTCCGGGGCTGAACAGTATTTTACCCGCTGCCATCGGTGAAGGGAAAATAGCCATCAAGCTACCTACCATGAAAGACCTCTTCGTGGTCAATGGATAAGTCTGCGGCTTAATCAACGAAAAGAGAAGGTGAGGCCAAGCCTCACTGGTTAGAAGCTCACATTTTTGAGGGCCAAGGGTTTCTGGGCTCAACATACCTGCTTTTGTTGCTCTGGTGTGTGTGGATACGGGGCACAGAAGGGCGTAAAGGTATGTTGAGCAAAAACCACGGGCCCTTTTGTATCAGAGGCAGGGCCTTTTGGACCCTTAAACAAAAACCCAATAGAACAAGGAGGTAGGAAAATGTTGAACAAGGCAATGTTGATTGGGAGACTGGGTGCAGATCCTGAGATCAGGCAAACCCAGTCAGGAACAGTGGTGGTAAGCTTTAATCTCGCAACCACGGAACGGTGGACAAACAAGAATGGCGACAGGGACACGAGGACCGAATGGCATCGAGTGGTTGCCTGGGACCAGCTCGCCCAGATATGCGAAAAGTATCTTACAAAGGGCAAACTGGTCTATGTGGAAGGTCCCATAAGGAACCGCAGATGGGAAGACAGTGATGGCAACACCCACAGGTCCACAGAGATTGTTGCCCAGAGCCTGCAGATGCTTGACCGCTCCCAGATAAATGATTCTAAGAGTCTGGACTCAGTACCGGATACCGATGTACCTCTGTGAGGAGCGACAAATAGTAAGTCAAGGTCGTAGATCAGGCGGATAAAGTAGCTCAAGGCATAAGGGAGCAGAGAATAAGGATATCTTTGCTCCCTTTTTGTGCCTCTAAGGGGCGGAAAAGTTTTCAGGTGATAAGTCTTTAGGTCTTCTCCTCAAGGGCCGCAGCATGGTGATTTTCTACCTTTTTTTGGAAAGGAGGTTAACTCATGGCACTTGAGATCGCCTATGTAGGGGGATTCAATCCCTTTGAATGGGATGAGCTTTTCTGTCCCTTGTGCGGTAACAACCACTATGTGAGCATCTCACATGCGGCCGTTCATTGCAAGGATTGCTATGCACAGTTTAGCGTACGACGCACAGCAGGTGAGCCTGGCTGTGTGGTGGACTGTTTTGTGAAAGATCCACCATTTGAAGGGCAAATCTATGCCCCCTTGTGGAGATGCAGGGATTGTGGGGCAGAAATGGGCTTTTTTAACTTTGAGCGACCCGTCTGCCCTACAAGTCGCGACCATAAGATGGTTAGGGTCCAAGGCCTTACGATGCCCTGGGTGGGAAAGGCGAACTCACCCCAGCACTTTTACATTGTCCTCAAGCTAAGGCGTGGATGCAGCGGGTGGATCCGGTTGCCAGGACTGGAGTCCACAGGGTTTCCTACCCAGCAGCAATGGGAAAAGTTCCAAAGGAAGTACAAGGACAAGATCTCACCTAAAGCCTACCATTGATCAAGGCCAACAACACACTACTTCCTGCAGTGGCCGAGAAAGGAGGGACGATATGAGTTTTGAAGTTGTATACACAGGGGGTTTCAACCCCTTTGAGTGGGAGGATCTGAGGTGCCCGGTGTGCGGGGCAAGCG
>CAZDVV010000210.1:0-3298 GCA_964508875.1 uncultured Desulfobacteraceae bacterium
GGGGGTCCTTTTTCATCACAATTTCCATGATGTCAGTCATTCTGTTTCTTTTCCCCATAAGACCTGTTTCACTCCATTTCCTCCAGCATGGATCGAAGTCGGGCGACTCTAAAATCTCTGGATGTCGCGACCCTCCCCATGACTCTTGCAACATCTGCTAATAAGGATTTGGAGAGCTCGGCAGCCTTCGAGTAGAATTCCTGAATCCCTGTTTCCATTTCAATGCTCGCTCTCAGAACATCATGGGGGGAGGCATCATTGTCCAGCGAAGGCACGTTTACATCAGCTTTCAGTCCTTTAAAGCTGAAGCCTGTTTCTAAGGCATCGCTGACAACATTGTAATAGGCCCGCTTTATATTCTTTTCGCTTTTTTTGTTTTCTTTAACGAATGATGAAAAGGCCTCTCTTAATATTTCATGCGCTTCTCCCCATTTTTCATAGAACCGTGCAGATTCCTGTTCAATCTTTGAGGTATACGATATCACTGCTGCTGCCGTGTTCAAATCCATCTTATCCTCTCTCTAAGGTTGTTTGATAAATGACCTAATGTTTTCATTTGTCTTTAGAACCAGCGTCTGATAACTACCTTGCTTTCTGTGAAGAAACGAATGGCATCTTTCCCCTGCCCGTGTGTTATCCCGAAGAACGAATCTTTCATGCCGCTAAATGGGAAAAACGCCATTGGCGCCACAATCCCGATGTTTATCCCCACATTACCGGTTTGAACCCTGTATTCAAACTCCCTCGCCCAACCACCGTTAGATGTATAAATGCTTGATGCATTTCCAAATGGATTGCTATGAATCATATCAATTGCCTGGTCAAGATCCATCGCCCTCATGATACAGGCAACAGGACCGAATATCTCTTCCTTTGCAATTCTCATATCCAGAGTCACATCTGTGAAAACCGAGGGGTTCAGAAAACATGTATGGGGAAGATCTCCTTCTAGCCTGATATTCCTTCCGTCAAGAACCAACTTGGCCCCTTCTGCAACACCTTTTTCAATGTAGCCTATAACCCTCTCTTTTTTATCCTTAGACTGGAGGGGCCCCATCTGAATCCCTTCATCCAGTCCATAACCGACCTTTATTTGACGCGCAGCCTCTACAAAGGTCTCAACAAATCTCTTGTAAAAGGCCTCATCCTTACCAACAACCAGGGCAATAGCACCGGAAAGACACCTTTGACCGGTATTGCCGTAAAATGATGTCATCATGGAAGCCACTGTGAAATCTATATCTGCATCCGGCATGACCACTAGAAAGTTCTTTGCCCCACCCTGGGCAATAACCCTCTTGCCTGTTTCACCACATGTTTTGTAGACAATCTTTGCTATAGGCGTAGACCCAACAAAAGTCACCCCTTTAACATCTTGATGATGCATAAGAATATTGGCCACATCAACCCCACCATGAACTATATTCACCACTCCTGGCGGTATTCCGGCCTCATCAAGAAGTTCATGAAGCTTCACCTGACTGATTGGGGCGTTAGGTGAGGGCTTAATGACAAATGTGTTTCCTGTGGCAATGGCATAAGGCAAGAACCACAAGGGAACCATGAACGGAAAATTGAATGGAGGTATACATGCAAAAACTCCTAAAGGCTCTCGAATGACATACTCATCAATTCCTGAGGCAATATCCTGAAGTGATTCTCCCATCATCAGGGATGGAATTCCTGCCGCTACCTCGCAGTTTTCAATACCTCGTCTCGTTTCACCCCTTGACTCATCGAGCGTCTTTCCATGCTCCTTGGTTTGAACAATAGATAGTTCCTCAAAGTTTTCTTCGAAAAGTTCTATAACTCTGAGGAGATATCGGGCTCTGGATACTGGTGGGGTTCTTCTCCATTCAGGAAACGCCTCCTTTGCTGCACGGACAGCCTCATTAACTTCTTCCTCTGTTGACATGGGAACTTCCCCGATGACTTCATCTAGAGCCGGGTTTCTTACCTCCCAGTTATCTTTTGATTCTGATTCCTTCCATTCACCATTGATAAAATTTTTTACCCTGCCGAACTCCATTGCTTTTTCCTCCTAATTTATTGAAGCGTATTATTTCCCTCCACCCAATCATATTTGGCATGTATGAATGTTGATGATCCATACGAAATAGGTTATAATATGTAAAAGTTTATACGATGTTAATTAATAATCATTCATTATTTATCGTTTTTCGGCTTTAATAAACTAATATCATATTATTGTCAAGAAAGAAATTGAAATTCTTCACGAAAGATATTATTCATTAATGGAAAAATTACGAATGTACTGGGATTCGAATAATTTCCTTTTGTTTTTCGTATAGATGATAATCACTGCAATGATCCGGTTGTAAGGGGCACTAAAAAAGGAATGCTGGTTAGGTAGGCTTTTAACAATAATTCGAATCACTGTGAGCAAGGGTGAATGGTACTTTCAAAAGTTTTATGAGAGAGGAGGTTTTATGAAGAAAAGAAGTTCACATGCCAAGAAAAGAAAGCTTGACCATATTGATTGCGGGATAATTAAGTTGCTGCAAAAAGACGGAAGGCTTTCTAATACCACGATTGGGAAAAAACTGGGAATCTCAGAAGCTACAGTCAGGACTCGTCTAAATAGACTGATCAAAGAAGAAATCATTCAAGTTGTCGCTGTGAGTAATCCTATAAAGCTTGGTTTTCAGATCGTCGGAAACATGAGGATGCACGTGGACCTCAAAAAAATTGATAATGTTATCAGGGAACTGAAGAAACTAAAAGCGATATGGTTTATTGCTCAAACCACAGGTGGCACGGATATCTATACCGAATTTGTTCTCAAGTCTCTTGATGAACTCAATGTTTTGATATTTGAAAAGATTAACAAGGTAGATGGGATCATTAGGACAGAGACATCGCTAATCATAAATTTTGTTAAAAGAGAATATGACTGGGGAACAGCAATGGATTGATTGCAAAAGAATAAAATATTGTTCCTTCTGGCCTAACTTTGAGAATTGGTGTGTAAAAATATGGTAAGCTCAAGCCCTTTTTTCCTGTAAAAACGGATGAGCCACAGTTTACCTTACTTGCCTAGAGGTCTGTAATGATCCAGTGGTTTCATGGTCAATGCCAAGCTCCCTTCTGAGTTTGCCCAAAGCGATTATATCGAAAGGATCGAACACAACATGCTGCCATCGTTTAGATGCCCTGATTAGAGTTGCAAAGACTAGTTTGAGCCTCGATTTCTCAGTCAAAAAACCCAGGGATAACCTTTGTTCTCCTTATCTTTTCCTCAAAGCTTCTTTGAATAAGGTTGGTCGTTCTCACTTTC
>CAZDVV010000211.1:0-3289 GCA_964508875.1 uncultured Desulfobacteraceae bacterium
TGGGAGAAATTAAGTCTCGCAACACTCATGCCCTCTAATATCAGTTTTTCTAAAACGTCTCGCTTATCGCTGGAGGGGCCTATGGTGCACACTATCTTGGTCTTTGGAATTCTCTGTTGCATTGTCCATCTCCTTTCATTACACCATTTCAACCTCCACTTGCGCATATACGCAGATGGTTTATCTGGTTTACCTGTCGCGCACTCAAGAGTTATTTGAGAAGCACTCTCTCGATCACATCCCTTAGCTCAAAGAAGTCAAATTGCATTTCTCTTCGTGGGTCCCGCGGTTGGTCTTTGTCATAACGAATACCAAAGTAAGTGGTAATATTTATTCCTTTGCTGGTGCAATAACTCTGCAACGAATACTTTGTCATACTGCCTATGAGGTGGCAACCTTGTGATGCCCCCCACTCAAAGTGAGGCCCGTCTCCCCCACTATCACCAATAATAATTATCTTGTAAGGATCAATTCCAAAGCGGCGTGCCACCTGCTGGGTATTAATGGCCTTATCACTTGTTTCATGCAATGGAAGGATAATGGGCGGATCAGTATTCTCAGCAGGAAATACTATCATGTCGTGCCCAGAAAGGGCTGCGACCGGAGGCAGAAGTCCTTTGGCAAAGATGCGCTGGAAAAAGCCAATTACTGCGGTTGTATTGATCATAAATAGAATATGGTTTTCTGAGCACCACTCAATAAGGTCAGGCACACCTTTGTATGTGGCAAAGTGACTATCCAGATATGCATCCATTTGTTCCTTTGTAAGAGGATGGGGAAGGAGCCTTGAGAGCCTCTCCACGGCCTGTCCCAAGGTGATAATGTTGCCCGTATATTGTCTAAAAATAGCTTCAAGCTCAGTTTTTAGCTCTGGCCAACAGAATGCAATGGGATCAAAGGGGCCTGTGGGGGCCAGGCATTCATTCCAGTCTGTAGATATCATGGCCTTGTACTTGTTGCTTGTCTCTTGCATCCTCAAAACCTCGTATTTTTTACTATCATTCAGCAATGAGCTGTTAGTGATCAGGAATGACCCATTTACAACCGCGTGCGATTGTCATTTTTTTTCCTCCTTGTTGTTAGAAAAAATGCCAGCAATACTGCTCCAGCCATCATGGCGGCACATAGCACTTGCCCCATTGTAAAAGGGCCAATGATAAATCCCAACTGAGGGTCAGGTTCGCGGAAGAATTCCAAGAAGAATCGTATTAAGCCATAAAGACCCAGGAACCATGCTACCATCATGCCGTCGGGATACCTTTTCTTGCGAAGTCTCCATAAGATGGCAAAGAGAACAATTCCTTCACCTATGGCCTCATAGAGCTGGGATGGATGTCGAGGTAAGGGCCCTGCACCAGGAAAAACCATGGCCCAGGGGACATTGGTGACTCTTCCGAAAAGCTCGCCGTTTATGAAGTTTCCGATCCTGCCAAAGAAAAGGCCCACAGGAGCAGCGACTATCACACTGTCACCCACTGCCCAAAAGGGCAGTTTTTTTCTCTTGCAAAACCACCATCCTGCAACAATACACCCCATCAGCCCCCCATGAAATGACATTCCTCCGTGCCATAGTGCGACGATTTCAATGGGATGGGTGAGATAATAGGTCAGATCCATGTATTGGTAAAAAAGGAGATAGCCGAGGCGAGCTCCAACTATGAGGCCAATGGCCAAGGTGAAAACAAGTTCCTGGGTGACAGGGCCCACGAGCCTCATTTCTCGGGAGCGTTCCTGACGCTGAATCAGGAAGTAGCCCGTTACGAACCCTGCCACATACATGAGGCCATACCAGCGGATATGAAGGGGGCCAATGGTGATTAGGTCAGGGTTAATATGTGGGTAAGGGATCATGGTAAGGCCTATAATGATTTTCGACAAGTTGAGAGCTATCCTAATTAGCCCAATGCTGATAATCAAGAGAATTTCAGCTTAGGGAAGTCTAATAATGAAAACGTACTATTTGCGGATGTGGCAGTTTATTCTTGACAAGGAGAAGTATATTCGCTAGGGAGAAACCATTTCTGTATAAAGAAAGATATCGCGATCCCGATTCTACTGGTTTGGAAAAGTTGTCGAGCAAAAGGTAAGATTCTCATATGAAGAAAAGAAAACTGTCGAACAATAATTATGCTGAAATGGTTCCTGCCGTTGAGCAGGCATGCAAGATTCTAATTTTTCTCGCCAAGGAATCAGGGGGCCGGCCGAGGCTCACAGACATTTGTAGGGAGGTGGGGATTCACAACAGCAAGGGCTACTCTATCCTTAACACCCTGAGCAAGTATGGTTTGGTCCAACGGGAGCCTATTGCAAAGACTTACAGGCTGGGGGCTGGGTTAGCCTACCTTGGCCGCAGGGTTTTGCAAGGCATGGATCTACGCAAGATGGTGATGCCCCATTTGGAAACCCTTTCTTCCCAAACGGGGGAGACATCCTTGTTCGGACTGCTGAGTGCGGAACAGGTCTTCATAATAGCCAAGCAGGAAGGCGACCATCTTATAGGGGTAAACATTGACATAGGGCACAGATTCCACATGACAGCGGGAGCCCATGGAAAGGCCATAGTATCTGTGATGCCAGAGGCCCAACGCAATAAGATTCTTTCCAGGAAGAAGCTGTATTTTTACGGAGATCCTGTCAAATTTGATCCCGAGCGATTGAAGGCAGAGATTGAAAAGGCCAGGGCATTGGGCTTTGCCGAAGACAGGGGGGATCTGCAGCCTGGTATCAATGCGGTTAGCTCAGCGGTCATGGATCACAACGGCTCTGTACAGGGTTGTGTTATTCTGATTGGGACATATCCAGAGTCGAAGATACCAGAGTTTGGGCCGCTGGTCTCAGCTACAGCACAAGAGATTTCCAGGGAGCTGGGCCTTGATGTTAAAGACAACCACAATGCCCAGGCCTGCGCACCATGAGTATATATGGCCTTGTTGCTAAGAGTCTTTATCTTGGAGGATATCAATGCACTCATTTACTTATTCGAATGCCCAAAGAGAGATGGAAATTTATGGGTTTGACCGCGTGGTCAAGACTCACTGCAGAATGTGTCACGGTGGTTGTGGAGTTTTTGTGTATGTAAAAGACGGCAAGGCGGCAAAGATTGCAGGCGACCCCGATTGCCCCATAAACCACGGCACCTTGTGTGCAAAGGCCATTGCTTCCATCCAACTGGCCTATCACCCCGACCGTCTTACCCATCCTGTAAGACGTGTAGGCCCCAAAGGAAGTGGCAAATGGGAGCGCATTTCATGGGATGAGGCGCTTGATACGATTGCTGAGAAAATCCTGC
>CAZDVV010000212.1:0-3288 GCA_964508875.1 uncultured Desulfobacteraceae bacterium
GGAGACCTGATGGAGGGCATCTCCCATGAAGCTGCATCCCTGGCAGGTCATTTGCGAATGGGCAAGCTCATTTATCTTTATGACGACAACCGCATTTCCATTGAGGGATCGACTGACATTACGTTTACCGAAGACCGGTGTGCCCGGTTCGAGGCATATGGTTGGCACGTTCAAACAGTGGAAAACGGCAATGACCTTGAGGCCATTGCAAAGGCGATCCAAAATGCAAAGGAGGAAACAGATAGACCTTCTCTAATTGCCGTGAGAACTCATATAGGCTTTGGCAGCCCTGGGAAGCAGGACGATCCCTCAGCTCATGGCGAGCCCCTTGGAGCAGAAGAGATATTGAAGACCAAGGAAAATCTAGGCTGGCCAAAGGAGCCCTCGTTTTACGTGCCCCAAGAGGTTCTGGATCATTTCAGGCAGGCAGTTTCCAGAGGAATGGAGCTGGAGAATCAGTGGCAACAAAAGTTTGGTGTTTATGAAAGGACCCATCCCGAGCTTGCCAGAAAGTTCACGGCGTGGATGAAAAACGACCTCCCTTCAGACTGGGAAAAGGAGATCCCTTCCTTTAACCCTGATCCAAAAGGTATTGCCACAAGGGGAGCATCTGGGACCGTTTTGAACGCCCTGGCCGGGAAGATTGAAAATCTGGTGGGAGGATCCGCAGACCTTGGTCCTTCCAACAAGACCCTCATCAAATCCTCCAAAGACTTCCAGGCAAAGACCTATGAAGGGAGGAATTTGAGGTTTGGTGTGAGAGAGCACGCCATGGGTGGTATTTTGAACGGCATGGCGCTCCATGGTGGCCTCATTCCTTATGGAGGAACGTTCCTGGTCTTTTCAGACTACATAAGACCAGCCATCCGCCTTGCCGCTCTCATGGGGCTCAAAGTCATTTATGTGTTCACCCACGACAGCATTGGTCTTGGTGAGGATGGCCCCACACATCAGCCTATTGAACAATTGGCCACTCTCAGGGCCATACCCAAACTTACCGTAATACGGCCGGCCGATGCCAATGAGACTGCCGTGGCGTGGAAAATGGCCTTAAAAAGTAAAGGCCCTGTGGCACTTGCTCTAACGCGCCAGTCCGTTCCAACATTAGATCGAACCGAGTATGCCCCTGCACAAGGGCTTGAAAGGGGGGCATACTTATTGAAGCAGTGGGGTGAGGGTGTCCCTGAACTTATCATTATAGGGACAGGTTCAGAAGTACACCTTGCCCTGGAGGCAGCCCAAATATTGGCGGACAAGGGGATCAAGGTGCGCGTGGTCAGCATGCCTTCATGGGAGTTATTCGATAGACAGACAGAGGAGTACAAGGATGAAGTTATTCCAAAGTCGGCGGCGAAGATCGCCATCGAGGCGGGGGCAACTTACGGCTGGCATAAATACATAGGCGGCGAAGGGAAAATTATCGGTATTGATCGGTTCGGAGCATCAGCCCCTTATAAGACCCTGTATGAAAGATTCGGTATCACCTCGGCCCGCATAGTTGATGAGGCAGTTTCCCTTATTGGTGCCCAATGATCATAGGCCATGAAACAGGTGATAGAGTCAACCCACTATGTTGTTGAAAACGCCCGCCATGTGAGGATAAATACCCAATCCTTAAAAACCCTAGCAGCCCATATGGCAGAGGGGAGCCCCAATATCCCCGGCTGGGATTATGCTTACCACTACTTTGACGAAACCGAAAAAACCCTTTTTTACCTCTTTGTGCTGGACACCATAAACTTCTGCTTCTGGCCCCTTCCTGGACACGAGAGGTGGACCATCACGTATCAGGGAAAAGAACTGTCAGGATATTATGCCCTTGCAGCGTCGCTAAAGCGGGCGTTCGAAAAGGGAATACCCCTGCACGATGCAGAGTTCCTTTCCTCCACGAAAATGGAACAACTCCAAGAAATCTTCTCCGGCAAGGGCCAACTGCAGTTAATGGAAAAAAGACTGGAGGCCATCAGAGAATTAGGGACCTATCTCCTGGCCAAATGGCAGGGCAGCCCCGCCCTCCTGGTGGATGCCTGCAAAGGATCTGCAGTGCAATTGGCCTTAACACTTGGTAAGGATCTAACGTCTTTTGCCGATTTTTCCACCTACATGGAAAGGAAAATCTATTTCTACAAACGGGCGCAGATACTTGCGGCAGATATCCACTCCAGTTTTGCTGGAAAAAAATTTGGGAGATTTCACGATATCCAGCAACTCACTGCCTTTGCCGACTACAAACTGCCTCAAGTGCTCAGGCATGTGGGAGTACTCCAATATGACTCGGAGCTAACCAAAAAGGTGGATGGGAAACAACTGATCCCACACGGGAGCCCGGAAGAAGTTGAAATACGCGCCCATACCATATGGGCAGTGGAACTGTTGCGAGACGAGGTTAGGCGGATGGGCAAGGACATCCCGGCATTTGAAATAGATTGCATTCTCTGGCACATGGGACAAGAGGATACTTATCGAAAGAAACCCTATCATATGACACCCACTATCTTTTACTAATGCTTAGCTTTCGAGTAACAGCAAGGGACGGTAATGCCAGGGCCGGGGAGATTGTTACTCCCCACGGCACAGTATTGACCCCTGCGTTTGTCACAGTGGGAACAATGGCATCGGTGAAGTGCCTCGCACCAAGGGATCTTGAAAACATAGGCACCCAAATTATCATCGCAAACACTTACCACCTCCACCTCCAACCAGGTGAAGATATAATAGCAGAGGCAGGAGGGCTCCATAGGTTCATGGGATGGGATGGTCCTCTCATGACTGACTCAGGGGGATTTCAGATCTTCAGCCATGGCGCCGCCAAGGAACATAGGGTTGGAAAAATTGCCTCTATTTTTCCTGAAGAATCCACTAGGGGAGGCCATTTGAGGAAAAAGCCAGGCAAATCTTTGGTCACAGTTGATGAAGAGGGAGTCGATTTTATCTCTTACCTGGACGGGTCAAAACACCGGTTCACGCCTGAGCACGTAATCGAAGTACAGGCCAAGATTGGAGCTGATATTATCCTTCCGCTGGATGAATGCACTTCCCCACTTCATGACGAACAATACACCCGCTTAGCCATGGAACGTACCCACCGCTGGGCTGCAAGGGCCCTGGAAGCTTTCTCAAGATACGGGAAATTTCATCAATCTTTGTTTGGAATCGTGCAGGGAGGGGCATTTGAAGGCCTGAGGAAAAAGAGTGCAGAGTTTATTTCCCGGCTTGGTTTCAGGGGATTAGCGATTGGCGGCTCATTGGGCAAATCAAAAGATGACATGCACAAGGTGCTGGAATGGA
>CAZDVV010000213.1:0-3274 GCA_964508875.1 uncultured Desulfobacteraceae bacterium
ATAGGTGCCCGGAACCGGTGGCTCAAAAGTGAAGGATCTGGTCTTGTGGGAGGCATATTCATTGTCTTCGTAATGAACTCTGCCCTGGGAGTCAACTAGCTTGATACTAAGTTTTCTTTTCTTTCGTGTGCGAATACTTATGAAGTACTTATGAGATGCCTTTTCCACCTTGAATGCCACAAAGTTATTGGGCCCGGTTATTGTGATCCTTTCATGGGCAACGAGATCTCCCCTCAGCCAAATGGTTTCGAAGATACCATACGCTGCAAAAACAAGTATAACGATTATAGCTGGAGGCCCGCCTTTGAGAGACCATATTTTTTGAAGTTTGGAGATAAGACCACCTACCGCCTCCGTTCCCCCATGCCGCACTTCTTTCTCTTCACTCTCATTAACCTCAAGTTGCCTCCTATCTTCTTGGTATTTGTCCACGATAATTCCACAACGAATACAGGCCTCGGCCTTTGGCTGGCGAAAACCGCAATTTGGGCAAACCATAGCCTCCAGTGTCTCATCTTGACGTCTCAGTTCACAGATGACCCCTGCCCTGTGAAAACCGTCCCTATACTTTTTTGCGGTCTGTAAGTCCAGGTCCCTTTTGACCAGCAGCTCGGCCTTATCAATAATTGGATCAAGACTAACCTGTTTGTTTTTTATTAGCTTCCTGAGCCTCGCCCTTACCTCTTCAACTTTTTCCCCGTCTATTATGCCTCTGGTCACAACTTCATACTTCGGCTCAGACATGGTTCACTTCCTCTCCCCGAAGAATCTCCAAATCCTTTCTTACATTCATCGGCATACGACTATATATAATGACCACTTCTTGAAGTAGTTGGGATGATAGGTACGAGGAAAAACACAACGCTTAGATTAGGGCGGGTTTCTGCATCGCGGTATCTGGCTCCAAATCTTACTGAGCCTTTCTGTGGGTCATTTTGACTCACTTAACCTTTCAAGCATTCTCACCAGTTCCGAACCTGACTTAAACTGAGCTGCCTCGGCAAATAGCCAAAGCTTTCGAGACCTTGGGTCATGCTTCAAAAAGGTGACTGGCGCAGAATTGTCGGCAGCGTCAACCGCTTTCTTTTCAGTGGATTTGTCCCCTGAGCATTCCTCTAATCCGGTCTCTTGGGGCGCAAAAGAAATGGCAGCGGCACTAAACACCTTGGCGTATTTCTTAAAGGACTGTTCAAGGCTAGAGCATGCGACTAAAAAAATACGGGAACCGTGGCAAGAAAAAGTCGTTCTAACAAGAAAGGATTTTTCCCCCTGCTGCGCGCGAAAAAGCACATCCTCCACCTTTCGCCCATTAAAGGTGCCTGCTCTTCTTGCTATTGGACTTAGCTGATTCCCTTTCAGGTACAGGTCTACCCAATGCCGAAGGGTCACCCCTGCCGGAATCTTGACACTGTGCACCTCTATTTTCGCAGTGCTCATATTCCAATCGGGCGCTCTCAGTTCACAAAGAGGAAGAAGAGAAGAGCTTTCCGCCTTTTCCATCTCTTTTTTCGAAAGTTTTATTGGAACACTTTTCCAGTCCTTTGGAATGAGCATTGTAAAGGACAAATCCTCTCTTTCATATGGCCTGAAGCTCATGTTATAAAATACCTTAGCAATTTGCTGAGGGCTGAACAGGTCCCTGGTCGGCCACAAGGCTTCAATATCGGTCTCGTTACCCGCAAAGACGTTCACGCACAGCAAAACAGATATAATAGACATTCCAGCCCATTTTCGGAGTGTCATGACATGCCCCCGCCTTGGTAAAGTGAAAGTATTGGTGATTTTCCCGCCAACATGTGTTGCATGTTCTTTCTATCGGCAAGATATTTATTATTGTCTAAATTTCTTTCCTGGGTTAACCTCTTCTGCGGTAACAAATTGGTCTGGATGATATCCCTTGAAGAAAATGACACTTCCCACGTATCTTACACTTTGCAAATCAGTACTTATTGCCCTCGTGTTAGTTGTTACTTTTTGCTCCAGTGCTTGTGTACCTAAATCCAATCTCACACCCCCGAATGTCAAGAAAAATGTGTCCCCCAGGAAACGATCTACCAGGATGGAAGACTTGAGAAGGGCCGCCAAGGAGAAACCTAAGGACCCAGATATTTGGTATCTTTTAGGCATGGCATATTATGAAAGCAGAGATTATCGCCCGGCCGCCGTTTCTCTTGAAAAAGCCATTTCCCTCCATCTTTCCAAAGACAAAGCCAGGGAGGCCTATGATAAGCTAGGATGGTCCTATTATAAGATGAAAGAATACCGCAGGGCTGTTCACGTGTTTGAAAAGGCCATGGACCTGTTTCCTAACTGGGAAGCCCCGATGATAGGGAGAGCGTGTGCTAATAGACAACAGAGAAAATACGCCGAATCCTTGGCTGACTTTGGAGAGCTTCTGGCGGCAGATCCGGCGAACTTGCTTGCCCTTGACAATAGAGGATGGACCTACTACCTCATGCATCGCTATGAAAAGGCCCTTGTTGATTTTCAAAGGGCCGAGGAGCTTTCTAACAACAATGCCGCGCTTCGTTCGAATGTATTGAACGGGCAAGGATGGTGCCATTATATGAAGGGGAATTTCAAGACAGCTGTAAAGAAATTCAATGAAGCTGCAGCAGCAGCTCCTCGTGAATATCCCTATGGCCGTTGGGACGCGTATAGGGGAATGGCTTTCGCCCAAGCAGGTCTTGGAAATTTCGAATTTTCTTATAACCTGATCAGTAAAGCCCAAACCGCTTTGACTTACGACCCAAATCATGACCTTGCCCTCCTTCACTATATTGCGGGAAACAAAAAGGCCGCTTGGCATTACCTTGGCCAGGAAGGTTATATTGGATTGGCAATCCAACCCATCTCATTAAACGGAATGGATATCCTGTATGTTGCAGAAGTAGATGCCGATGGGCCAGCAGAAAAAGCTGGTATGTTACCAGGCGACATTATAGTCGCGCTTGATGAAATGAATGCGCCTGATTTGGGCTCGTTCGAAAAAAGAGTAAAAGCCCTGAGGCAGGGCGTAAGACTTCCACTTACTGTCTCAAGGAATGGTGTTCAAAAAAGAATCATGATCGTGGTAGGCGCGGCAGACTCCCTGATACTCCATGATCCCCTTCTTGCCCCTGTATGTGCCCCTAAGTCCCAGCCTTGAAATCAGGATAGCAAGTGATCAGCCGCCATTAAAAATGGAAGGCAGAGCCCCACCTCCCGCTCTCCTCCTCCCCCTTTCCCCTCTTGCCTAGCTCCTCGCACCTCTCGCCTGGCTTTAGCTCAATCC
>CAZDVV010000214.1:0-3272 GCA_964508875.1 uncultured Desulfobacteraceae bacterium
CTTCGATAAGATAGAGCAGCTTTTCAGCTAGAGCTACTGGTTCTCCAATAGGGGCCAATAATCCATTACTGCCATCTTGAATGAGTTCCAAGGCTCCAGGTGTCTTAGTAGCTAACACAGGAAGACCATAGGACCAGGCCTCCAATATCACATTGCCCATGGTCTCTATTCTTGAAGGACATACGAAGATATCGGCCAGTGAATAAAACAGGCCCGGGTCATTTTGCCATCCTACCCAAAGCACCCTTGAGTTAAGACCAAGCTCTTGAGTGAGGGAGTGGAGCCGGGTCTTCAATGGACCATCGCCTGCGACTATGAGGTACAAAGAATCATACCTTTGCTTAGAGGTCAAAAGCTTGAAGGCATTGAGTAGATCTTCGAATCCCTTTTTGTGGTTAAACCGCCCCAAAGAGAACAACACAATAGCTTCATCCGGAATACATAGCTTCTCCCGGACCTCCCTGATTTTCACTTGTGATGGATAGCCCTTTTCTTCAACAAAATTTCCGATGTGGTATATTCGGTCAGCCGGCAATCCATTGTTAACCAGATAGTCACAAAGCCTTTTTGTATTACCCACCCAGGCATCGGCATGTTCATAATATCCTTTGATTTTATAATAACCGCCCAGTCTGGCCACGTGTATGGAGGATGATTTGGAAGGGATCTTGGTAAGCCTAGTGGCCCGGCCCATATATGTCTGTACTATAGGGGGGCTAAGCCTTTGGATTAGCCGCCTGATCTTGATGGCAGAAACAATATCCCAGCCATTTCTCATCCCAATTTGCATGTATTCAATGTCTTTAAGTTCCCTGACCAAAGGGCTTGAAGGCCGCACGATGGCACCTGGGCGGTGACCGCGATCCCTTAGGGCGGGTAAGAGCCGGGCGAAAAACTTCTCTGCACCACCCATCTGGCGGCTTCCAATAATGTGAAGAGAATCTGTCATGAGATAGAAGAGGATTGCAATTTCTTTTTATGTTTCATGTGCAATTTCCAAAAATAGCCAATCAAACTGTCTCCAAAAGAGATGGCCTTTCTTGGCAGCAGTAGGGGGTCGTCAAGTCTGGTAGCAGCCCCCCTGTCGCAGGTAAGTGCGGCCCTATATCCCGCCTCTCGCACCTTGGCTACGACAGCTTCATCATATACACCACTGGGATAGCAGAAATAAGGTATTTCCTGTCCAAGCAATGATTCAAGATATGTCTTACTTCCCTTTATCTCTTCCTCAAGGAGAGAAGGATTTAGTTTACTGAGGCGGGGATGGGTAACGGTATGAGATCCAAATGTCACTTTGGAATCTTTTAAGGCCAAAATAGTTTCCACATCAAGGAGGCTCGGGGCATATCTCCCATCATCTGCAAGCCACCTTGCCCTTTTCCCCAATAGGCCTGTAACAAGGAAAACAGTTGCCGGATAACCGTATTTTTTGAGAACAGGAAGAGCGTAACCAGCAAAGTTTTGATACCCATCGTCAAAAGTCAGAACCACTGCATGACGTCGACCGCTTAATTGGGCATCAGAATATAAGGCAGCAAGGGCCTCTTGAAGGCTCAATACCTTGTAGCGGAATAATTTCAGATAGGCCATCTGAGCTTTGAACCTTTTTATGTGGCAAAAGGTTGCTCTGTGATTTTTTGGGCGTTCAAATACCCCTATTTGATGGTACATCAAAATGGAAACCTTGAGCATTATCTGCTTTTAGCCTCTCTCAGACGTCTTTTTCTCTTTTTCTTCTTTCTGCGGGCTATATCTTCAGGATAAAGCTCTGGATAATGTCTTTTCCATCTCTTATGAAACCAGAACCACTGATCAGGATGCTGCCGGATGACCCTTTCTATGGAATCCATCATTATTTGGGTATTCCTTTGGATGTCACTCTGGTAGTTTTCCGTTTCCTGGAGTTTCAGAGGTTCTCTGACCTCTATTTGTAGGGTTCCATCTTCACGTCTATAGCAAAAAACAGGTATCACTGGGACTCGGTAACGCCTTGCCAAAACGGCGGCTGCAGGCGTAGCATTCGTTTTTTTTCCAAAAAATTCTATTTCAACCCCATCTGAAAGCAATGTTCCCTGATCAATAAGGAGTCCCAGGATTCGGCCTGTGCGCAACGCCCTTATCATTTTGGGCAGGGCGGAGTTCTTATCTAGAACCTCGCTTCCAAAGCGACCCCTCAGCCGATTAAGCCAGTCATTTGCTTTTGAAGGTCTTATCTTGCGTGCCACAAGCACTAAGGGTTCCTTGAGAAAGCAGGAGCCAAAGACATGGGCCATTTCCCAATTACCAAAATGGGCCGAAATTACAATGGCGCCTGCCTTACTGTGTTTGGCCTCTAGAAGGTGTTCTCCGCCTTTTATGCTAACCCTCTTCAGTATATCTTCTGCGGACATCCTGGACATTTGAATTATTTCCAAGAATGAGATTGCTGCGTTTTGAAATACTCTCTTGGAGTTGTCCCGGATTTCTGAAGCTCCCATTTCAGGAATTGCGAATTTGATATTCCTCCTGACTATTCTTCTGTGGCGGGCATCTACTAAATAAAAGAGGCTACCAAGTGCCTTTCCTGTCATCTGGACGATTTTGTCAGGGATCTTACACACCATAAGATTAGAAAAACCCAAACGGCAAGAGCACAATATTCAAATGAAGACCTTGGAATTTGTTGAAATAGCAAATTGTTTAAGGAGCAAGGGGCTTGGCTTCATCTATGAGCATGATAGGTATGCCATCGCGGATTTCATACAGAAGCCTACACTTTTCACATATAAGACCGTCACCTGTCTCATTCAGCCTTATCTCGCCTTTGCACTTAGGGCAAGCAAGAATTTCTAACAACTCTTTACTAATGCTCATTGTTACAAACCTCCATGTTTTCCATCCAAAGCCTCATTTCACTGCGCTTCTTTCCTTATTTCACGGTCATAATGAGTTTGCCTGTGAAAAACCGTAAAAACTCATGTTTTTCCACATTATATTCCATCAGTTTGGTAAAATTAGCTATTTTTAGGTCCACCATTGCCTTCCCTTCAGTTTCAAGAGATGTTATGGAGCCATTCAATCCTTCCATTGCTTCCTCTAAACCTGGAATCTTATTTGAGTCACTGTCATTCGATATTCTTGAAAAGATTTGCCCAACCTTTTTCCTCATTTCTGCAATTGGTGGCAAACTAAATTCTTGTATCGAAAGATTTTCACAAGAAGGTAATGATATTTTCGGGGTTTTTAAGACGCTGGCAGAAACTAGGTCTTTATTTAACCTTTCCTCAACTCTC
>CAZDVV010000215.1:0-3245 GCA_964508875.1 uncultured Desulfobacteraceae bacterium
CTATGAGAGATTGGGCTAAACCGATTGCCATGGCAGTGTCATCGGTGTAGCGAAGTTCGTGAGTTTGGTGAATTGCCTCAAGGAGTCTTTTTTTGTCCGGATGTCGAAATGCCAGCTCTCCAATAGCATCACCAATGGCGCTGCCTATCATAGCGCCCAAGAACTTGGACCGAAGGCTTATTGTCATATGCGTCAAGTCCCCTAACCCTTGATATCCTCCCCTCAAAGGAGAGAGGAGCGTAACGTTTATGGATGGACATTAGACTAGCTTGAACAGGGGAACAATGACGTCTCCCAAGGAATAAACATCCCCTTTTACAGTGTGGGTGGACATCCGTACTCTTTTGCCCATTATTTCTATGTCCACATCATCAGCCCCGATGCCATCAAGGTTCCCAATCACGTACGGGCCTTCGTCTAATTCAACCATGACAATGATATAAGGGGGCTTCCTTCCTTCGGGTGCTACTCTTATGACCGTGAAACTGCGGATCGTACCTTCGCCCTTTAGTGAAGCTTCCTCAAAGTTGAGCCCGCTGCACTCGCAACAAACTGCCATGGGTGGAAAGGTTACGGTTCCACACTTTGTACATTTGAGACCAATGAACTTCCCTTCACGGAGATTCTCCTGATATTTTGCATAGGGAATTGGGTATGTCATATTTCAACTCCTCAGAATTATGTTGCATACGGTTCCAAGATCGCCTCCGAGGGTATCTACCAGTCCCACCTTGGCGCTTTCAACCTGCCGCTTACCACACTCGCCACGCAACTGCTCAACTATCTCAGTGACTTGAGCAGCGCCAGTAGCTCCTATTGGATGGCCCTTGGCCTTGAGGCCACCAGAGGGATTCACGACCACTTTGCCACCGAAGGTTGTTTCTCCTTTGGTCGCAGCGTCATAACCCTTACCAAAGTCATAAAAACCAAAACTTTCTATGGCAAGCACTTCAGCAATGGTAAAACAATCGTGCAGCTCCACTACGTCAATGTCCTGTGGCCCCATACCAGCCTGTGAGTAAGCTTGCCTTATGGCCTCTTCTCGCGCCTTGACCCTTGTCAAATCGCGCTGTAAGTATAGGGCTCCGCATGAAGCTTGACCCATCCCTGCGATGTATATGGGTTTGTCCACTAGATCCTTTGCCTTGGTGGCCTCAGCTATTACCACCGCTGCGGCCCCATCCGAGAAGGGGCAGCAATCGAACAATTGAAGAGGATCAGCAACCATCATGGAGTTGAGGACTGTATCCACGTCGATTTCCTTCTGGAAATGCGCTTTGGGATTCATGGCACCGTGGCGATGGTTCTTGACTGCAATTTCGGCCAGATGGCGTTTTAGATCGGGAAGCGGTATTCCGTGTTTTGCTGAATACATGTGGGCGGCCATGGCAAAGACCCCTGGAAATGTTATGCCCGCTCCGTATTCATGCTGTGCTTGGGACGCCATTGCAAATGTACGGGTTGCCAAAGGCGTGCCCATTATGGTGGCCCTTTCTGTTCCTCCTGCCAATACAATATCGTATACACCGCTTGCCACAAGTAATACTGCATGCCTTATGGCAACTGTCGCGGTGGCACATGCACACTCAAAGCGGACTGCAGGAGAAGAGGTGGGCAACCCTAGTTCAGAATGGACAAAGGGGGCCATGTGGAGTTGGCCTTCTTCAAAACCTCCCAAACAATTCCCGAAAAAAAGGGCCTGGATGTCCTTGGGCTCAATATTTGATTTGGCCATTGCCTCAAGGCCCGCTTCAGTAAACATCTCAAGATTCGTTTTTTCTGACACACCGAATTTTGTCATTGCAACGCCTAATACTGCTACTTCTCTCATTGTAATCCTCCGAATAGAAATCCCCCTGCCTTTCGCCTTGTACCTTTGGCCTATTTCGCAGACGCTTCTTTTCCCCCGCACTCCAGTGGGGTGCTGTGGTGACGGAGTAGACCACTCAACGACTTAGAATCCGCCCTATGATCATTCTTTGGACTTCTGAAGTTCCTTCCACAATTTGAAGTGCCTTGGCCCCCTTATATATGCGAGAGACCAGGTACTCGCTCATATATCCGTATCCACCATGTATCTGTACTGCGTCACTGGCCACTTTCTCCGCCATTTCAGATGCATACAGCTTGGCTACAGTTGCCTCAAAGGTATGATTCCTGCCCTGGTCCTTTAGCCATGCCGCTTTAAGATACTGATTTCTAGCAAGCTCTATGGCCACTGCCATGTCTGCCAGTTTGAACTGCACAGCCTGAAAATCAAATATAGGCCTTCCGAATTGAACTCTTTCCTTTGCATATCGCACCGACTCCTCAAGGCATGCCTGGGCCATGCCCACTGCTATAGCGGCAATGCTAATGCGACCTGTCTGTAAAACCTCAAGGTGTTGAGCAAAGCCCTTGGCAGGATCACCAAGGAGATTGTCTTTTGGAATTCGGCAGTTCTCAAAGATAACCTCGTGAGTGGCTGATCCATTCCATGCTATTTTGTCATATCTTTTGCCTAAGTAGAATCCAGGAGCGGTTTTTGGCACTATGAATGCTGAAATGATGTTTTTTCCTTTCGGCCTCTTTTCTGTCACTGCAGCGGCCAGTATTATGGAAGCATTATCCAAGCCAATGTTCGTGATGAATTGCTTCGTGCCATTGAGGACCCATTCATTTCCTTTTAGCGCGGCCCTAGTTTGTATAGAAGCGGCATCCGAACCTGCATTGGGTTCTGTTAGGCCGAAAGCTCCTATTTGCTCTCCTTTAGCAATGGGAACAAGCCATTTTCTCTTTTGTTCTTCTGTACCAAATGCGTAAAGCTCTTGGGCAACGATACTCGTTGTAACATCTAGAAGTGCCCCTAGGGTCATATCCCCCCAAGAGATCTCCTCTATACACATATGCATGCCCACCCAGTCCCCACCACTTCCACCATATTCCTCAGGAAAGGGGATACCCATCATGCCCAACTGGGCCATTTTTTTCATTATGTCATAGGGGTAGTTCCCGGTTTTTTCAATCTCCTCTGATCGGGGGCGGATCACCTCGCGGGCAAAGTCCCGGGCCATATCTCGGATCATCTTGTGTTCTTCTTTGAGATCAAAGTCCATGGTTTTTGGGGTAAAAACTATTTTCCTGCCATGCGGAGGGCTGCGTCCAGTCTGATGGTTGTGCCGTTGAGCATGGGGTTTTCGATAATATGCTTGGCCAACATGGCAAATTCGGATGGCCTGCCAAATCTCGAAGGAAAGGGGACCATT
>CAZDVV010000216.1:0-3193 GCA_964508875.1 uncultured Desulfobacteraceae bacterium
GGCACCATCAAGGGACTTGTGGGATCTGATGGAGCCGGAAAGACAACTCTACTGAGGATGATAGCCACTATGGTGCCACCCTCTCGTGGCAAGATCTTGATCCATGGTCTTGACGTGGTGCGTGATAGAGCTGCAATTAAGCAGCATATAGGATATATGCCTCAACGCTTCGGCCTCTACCCTGATCTCACTGTTATGGAAAACATGACGTTTTTTATGGACATCTATGGCATTTCGGGAAGGGATCGAAAGAAAAAGTTGGAGGAATACTTGGGGTTCACTAATCTCCTTCCCTTTTTAGATAGAAGGGCTGGCAATCTTTCAGGCGGAATGAAGCAGAAGCTTGGTCTTGCATGCGTGCTGGTCCATGAGCCTAAGGTGCTAATACTAGATGAGCCAACCAATGGCGTTGACCCTGTGTCAAGACAAGAATTCTGGGACATGATACTTGAGATGAGACGCAGGGGCAAAACAATCATAGTATCTACCGCTTATCTGGATGAAGGAGACAAATGCGATAGCATCCTCCTCATGCATCACTCACGGATACTTGCTGATGCACCTCCTGGGCAAGTACGCTCTGGTTACCAGAGTTTGGAGGAAGCCATAATCGCGCTCATTGAAAAGGCAGATGAGGAAATTGAAGGGGCAATCATCAAATAGCTATTCAGTAGTGGTCAAGGATTTGGTCAAAAAATTCGGCAAATTTACAGCGGTCGACCACATATCTTTTTCGGTCAAGACAGGAGAAATATTCGGCTTCCTCGGGCCCAATGGAGCGGGTAAATCCACCACTATCCGAATGCTCTGCGGCATCATTACGCCCACATCCGGGTATGGTACCGTGGCAGGGCTAGATATCTTTACTGAATCGGAAAAGATCAAACAGTCTATTGGTTATATGTCTCAGAAGTTCTCTCTTTACGAAGATATGACGCCGTACGAAAATATACGGTTTTATTTGGGCATATACGCCGTTCCAAAAGCAAAGTGGCGGGAAACAATAGAATGGATTTTGGACATGACACGCCTTGGACCTGTAAAGGACCGGCTCACAGCAGAGTTACCCCCAGGGTGGCGTCAGCGTTTAGCACTCGGTTGTGCCCTGCTCCACAGGCCAAAGATTGTTTTCCTTGATGAACCCACTTCAGGTGTGGATCCGGCCACCAGAAGAAGATTCTGGGAATTCATAAGAGATATTGCCAAGGGCGGTGTGACCATATTTGTCACTACCCACTACATGGATGAGGCCGAAAACTGCGACAGGGTTGTGCTCATCAACGAGGGGCGCATCGCTGCAGAAGGCCCTCCTGCAAAGATTATCTCTGAGATATTTCCTGACAACCCTGAGGCCACATTGAATGACGCCTTTATAGCCCTGACCAAGAATACAGAAAAATGAATCTAACGAACATAAAAGCCGTTGCAAGAAAAGAATATTTTCATCTAATCAGAGATTTTCGCAGCCTTTACCTTGCCTTCATCATTCCCCTTCTTCTCATTTTTATGTTCGGCTATGCCTTGAGCCTGGATGTTGATAACGTGGAAACTGTTGTGGTGGACTACGACAACACCCCCTTGAGTCGCGACCTGATCCACAAACTGGATGCCTCACCTTACTTTGAAGTCATCCGCTGGCTGCCTAACACCAAGGTACTGACAAAGTATCTGGATGAAGGTCGAGCAAAGCTTGGAATAGTGATCCCTGCAGGATGGACAGAAGACATGAGGGCGGATCGTGAAACACCCATCCAGTTCATACTCGATGGAAGCGACCCAAATTATGCGGGAATCTCAAGAGGCTATGTCAATGCCTTTGTTCAAAACTACAATGAGCATATGCTCGTGGAATATATCAACCGTCACGGACTTACTCAGATTAAGACGCCAGTTGAGGCAAGGATTAGAGTATGGTTTAACGAAGAACTGGAGAGCCGCTATTTTATTGTTCCTGGCATCATAGCAATCATTATTATGATTGTAGGCGCCTTGCTTACCTCCCTTGTGATAGCTCGCGAATATGAAAATGGCACCATGGAGACCATCCGCTCCCTCCCTATACGGGCCGAGGAATTACTTGTGGGCAAGGCCATTCCTTACTTTTTAATCGCTATGATGGATGTGTTTATAGCGGTGCTCATGGGCCAGGTGCTATTCGGTACTGTAATAAAGTCCAGCTTCTGGCTTATGGTCCTTGCTTCCACTATTTATCTGTCCGTGGCATTGAGCCTGGGGCTTATAATCTCCAGTGTTACCAAGTCCCAGCAAGTTGCCAACCAGTTAGCCATACTTGCCACCTATTTGCCCTCCATACTGCTGTCGAACTTTGTATTTCCTGTCGTGAATATGCCGAAGCTGTTACAACTCATTACTAAGATTGTGCCCGCTACATACTACATAGACATATTGAATGGATTATACCTCAGGGGTCTTGGAATCCAAAGACTGTGGCAAGACTACATTATACTGGTCACAATGTTCCTTATCCTTGGTATAATGAATGTTTTTGTTTTAAGGAAGGAGGGTCTTTAGTTGAACTGGACTAGGGTCAGGGAGCTAGTGCGGAAGGAGTTTATTCAACTTTTTCGAGACAAGAGAACAAGGCCCCTTCTTGTGATCTCTCCTCTGATACAGTTAATCATCTTTGGCTATGTAGTCACTACTGACGTGCGCGACATTCGAGTGGCTATGATAGACCAATGCAAAACTCCAGAAAGTCGGCAGTTAATAGATGCCTTTAATGCCAATAGGACATTCAGGATTACACATTATTCCGATGATCCAAAGGAACTTGAAGACCTACTCTTGAGACGCAAAGTGGACATGGTGGTGAAGATACCTCCTAATTTTAGCAGCATTATCCGCAAGGGCCAAACTGCTCCCATACAGATTCTTATTGACGGCAGCATGAGTAACATGGCCTCTGTACGCATCGCATATTCTCTCACGCTCCTAGAGCAATTCAATATCAAGTTTCTCCATGAATTATACGCCAGAAAGATGCAATACCGTAGTATCGATGCCCGTATCAGGACATGGTACAACCCCAATCTGGATAGCAGAAATTTTTATGTGCCAGGGATTGTGGCCTTTCTCATAATGTTGCTGACCCTGCTTTTCACCTCCATGGCCATTATACGGGAAAAGGAAAGCGGCACAATGGAGCAGCTTATTGTGACTCCTTTAAAGCCCT
>CAZDVV010000217.1:0-3174 GCA_964508875.1 uncultured Desulfobacteraceae bacterium
AAACCGATTTTGGACAAAACTGAGTCCAGACCTATTATCATAACGTCTTCTTCCAGCAGCTCATTTATGAACACATCATAGAGGGCCTTGGTTTTATCAAGTTCCTCCCGTGCGAGCTTATGAAGTGTTGATACTCGGTAATCAGATCAATATCCTCTTTCTGAATCACTTCATTGTAGCCACTCGCGACATAAATGCCCTCTTTTTTCGCTTTTTTACGGCCACGGAATCAGGATTTTTCTCAACTATGGCCACTATCCTGGGCTGAACCTTCTCGAAAAAGGTGGTCTTGAAACTTTTTAACAAGATCAGGCACTCCTCATTTCCTCCTATTACCAAAATGTTCATCCTTTTTCTCCTTGCCCCTAACCATCAAGGGCTTGGCCAACAGACCTATTGCCATAATGGATATGCTTATCAATAAGGCCCGTTAAAACTAAGAAAATTAGGTTCTATTCTAGAGGAGTAAAAAACAAACACAAGTCAAGGGGCAATAAATGGCCTTTGCGCTCTCAAACTTTGCATTACTCTGTAAGCTGATGTATAAATCACGGATCTTAGCGCTACGTATATTTTTATAAGAGGATATGCACTATGAATCCATTAGAATCTCATGTTTGCAAGGCGCTGAGGCCCTATGGCACGACTATCTTTACAGAGATGACCGCGCTGAGCAATAAAGTTGGCGCAATCAGTCTGTCCCAAGGATTTCCTGATTTCGACGGCCCTGAGGTTGTTCGGCGTGCTGCTGCCGAGGCCATTATCCGTGGCCCGAACCAATACTGCCCTTCAATTGGTATCCCAGAGTTGCGAAAAGCCATAGCACAAAAGACCAAGCGGTTTTATGGCGTAGACATGGACCTAGATAGAGAGATAACCGTCACCGCAGGGGCCACCGAGGCCATTGCCTCAGCACTGCTTGGTCTATTGGACGAAGGTGATGAAGTTATAGTTCTTGAACCGTGCTACGATATTTACCCACCTTTGATATCAAGAGCGGGAGGAGTGCCTGTACATATACCATTGAGAAGACCAGATTTTGGATTGCCACCCGAGGAATTAACCAAGGCCTTCGGACAGCGAACAAAGGCCATAATCATAAACAATCCTCTCAATCCAATCGGAAGGGTCTTTACTAGGGAAGAGCTTGAGTTTATTGGTGGCCTTTGTCAGCAATATGGTGCAATAGCTATCTCAGACGAGGTTTACGAGCACCTAGCTTATGATGGCAGAAGGCACGTGAGCTTGCTCCAAATACCCCAGTTTGAAGACTGCTCCATTGTCATTTCTTCCACGGCCAAGACATTTTCCATGACAGGATGGAAGGTAGGCTATGCCATAGCCAGACCCCATCTAACGGAAGCCGTACGAATGGCCCACCAGTTCCTGACATTTTGCACACCACCAGCGCTGCAGGAGGCAATGGCTCATGCAATGCAAATTGGTGATGATTACTATGACGAATTCCTGCAATTTTACACAAGGAAAAGGGCGATGCTTTGTGATGCCCTTTCATCAATGGGCTTCGAGGTGCTTTGGCCAGAGGGAACCTATTATGTTTCCATTGATATAGGCAACATGGACTTTGAAGATGACCTTGCCTTTTGCCGGTATCTGGCTGAGGAAGTGGGGGTAGCGGCCATCCCTTGTTCCTTTTTCTGGAAAGACCGCCGAGATGGAAAGGATCTTGTGCGATTTTGTTTCTGTAAGAAAGATGAAACACTTCAGGAGGCCATCAAAAGACTTAAGAGGTGGAGATCATGAGGATTGCAGGATTGCAACTTGATACTGTTTGGGAAGACAGGGAAACCAATTACCGGCGAGTGAAGGAATTTGCGCGGATGGCAAAGGAAAAGGGCGCGGATCTTCTGGTTCTCCCCGAGATGTTTTCAACCGGGTTTTCTATGAATCTTGGTGTAACCATGGAGGATGATAACGGGCCAACAACGAGATTCTTCAGATCCATAGCCACCTCATACCAGATTGCTGTGTTGGGAGGCGTAGTACTGAAAGGACAAAATGGTAGGGGTCGCAATTGTGCCCGAGCGATAGATGCCGATGGAAATATCTTAGCGACCTATGCCAAGTGCCACCTCTTTTCGTTCATGGAAGAAGACAAGTACCATGAATCTGGGCTGTCTCCACAGGTTTTTGAACTCAAGGGGGTTCGGGTATCTCCCTTTATTTGCTATGACCTTCGTTTCCCTGAAATTTTTAGAGCCGTGGCCGCCGATGTACACCTTATGGTCATTATCGCCTCTTGGCCTGCAGCCCGTCAGCAACACTGGGATGTGCTTTTGCCTGCTAGGGCGGTTGAAAATCAGTGTTATATCATGGGCATTAATCGAGTAGGCGAGGGTGATGGCCTTACTTATAAGGGTGGAAGTGCGGTGTACGGACCATTAGGAAACCGGATAGCCTTTGCCGGAGACCAAGAGGCCCTTGTGCTCGCCGATGTTGACTTGCATCACGTTGATAAGGTCAGATCAGAAATGCCCTTCCTTAAGGATAGAAGGTTTTGAGGCAATAATGAATTACATGTTACTGCTGGCAATCGTGCTAACCCTCGCCCTTGTCGGGGGAAGGTTAGCTTCCTTTGTTAGACTACCTAGAGTTACAGGATACTTGCTCACGGGGCTGGTACTAGGTCCATCCATAAGCGGATTCTTGACAAAAAAAGATGTATCCCATTTTCATTTCATTAGCGAGCTTGCCCTTGGAATCATTGCCTTTTATATAGGTACGGAGTTTAAAAGTGCGAAATTCAAGAAAATCAAGCAGACTCTGCCTTATTTCTCTGCTAGCGAAATCATCTTCACTGCTACCATCGTGTTCGCTTTGCTTCTCATAGTACTTCATGGCTCTGTTGCTTCAGTTATCCTGCTCTCGATTCTTTCCGTTGCCACAGCACCTGCCGCAACTTTGCTGGTTATTAGAGAGCTTGACTCAGAAGGTCCCCTAACAAGCCATATCATGGCTATGGTAGGACTTAATAACCTTGTGTGTATCATTGCCTTTGTAGTGTCAGCCGCCTTGATTGGCCATGTCACCCAGCAAGGTATAACCATCGACTCAATAACTGAAATTTCCCATGGGCTATTTATACCAATGGCTATCGCCGGGGCGATAGCCATTTTTCTACATTATTACTTGCGACGAGGTCTTGAGGAAAAT
>CAZDVV010000218.1:0-3170 GCA_964508875.1 uncultured Desulfobacteraceae bacterium
ATTGGCCTTGATCACCATGTCTGCCGTAACCACGCTGCTCCCTGGAATGGAGGTGCCTCCAGTATGCATCATCACTGTCATTCCCACTTCCTTTGCCCATTGCACCATGGGGGCTGCCTCTTCGGCAGTTTTTACACTGCCCAAACCGATTTCTCCCACTGTGCGGACCCCTTCTCGGGCCATTTCCTCAAAGTCTTGTCTGGTGAGTCCTTTCTCCAGTATCACTGCGCCACCTATGACCTTACCCCCGCCCGGCCGAAAATTCTGGAATGACTTGGCAGCGAGTATGGCTAGCGCCTTTACTCCTGCCGGGTCCTTTGGCCTGCCCTGGAGATGTACCTCACCTGCAGAGATTATGGTGGTGACACCTCCATGCACCTCGCTCTCCAGAAACCCTATCTGGTTCTGTCTTGAGGTAAAATCACCCAAGATCACATGACAATGGGAATCAATAAGCCCTGGGGTCACCGTTGTACCTGCGCAATCTATTACCAAATCTGCAGATGACTCATCTCCAACCCCGTTTCCAACTGCCTTAATGACACCGTCTTCTATCCAAATTGAATCCCCATTGATAATGGGCTCGTCTATATCACCACTTACTATGGTTCCAATATTCTTGAAAAGTGCACAAGACATCTCTATCCCTCCTTCACGATTTTTCTTATATGTTCTGGTTTTGCCGGTAACCTGTAAGCTCTCTTACCAAGGGCATTGGCTATGGCATTCATTATTGCTGGAGCCGTTGGAATTAAAGAGGGCTCTCCCACTCCTTTGGCTCCATAAGGGCCAGTTGGCTCCTCGTCCTCCACAATGATGGATATTATCTCAGGCATGTCCATGGAGGTGGGAATGTGGTAGTCTGCCATGGACTTGGTTTGGCCCACAATATATTCCTCCATCAACGCAAATCCCACACCCATGGCCATCCCCCCATGTATTTGGCCTTCTACATTTTGAGGGTGAATGGCTCTGCCAACATCATGAGCAGCCACAATCTTTCTAACAAAGACCTCTCCTGTGCCCTCATCCACCTCCACCAGGGCGATGTGCGTTGCAAATGCATAGGTTGCATAGGGAATGCCCTGGCCAGTCTCTGGGTCCAGCATGGTTGTTTTGGGGTCAAAATGGCCTTCGCAAATTAGTGCCCTTCCGCGTGCCATGGCATGGGCTGCCACTTCCCTGATCTGTATTGTGTCTCCGGTCTTTACATTCCGAATGACCCCGTGGTCCAATTGTAAGTCCTCCGGCGGGCAGCCCATCATCAACTGGGCCTCTTCCAACAAACCCAGTGCCAGTTTTTCTGCTGCCTCCTTTACCGCATTGCCCGATATGTAAGTCTGGCGGCTCGCTGAAGTGGCCCCAGCGTTTTCAGTAAACCTCGTGTCTGCATAGACGGTCTTAATGCTGGTAGGGTCCACTCCCAAAGCCTCGGCAGCGATTTGGGTTAGCACTGTTGTTGAGCCCTGGCCTATATCTGCCGCACCGGTGTACAGGATTATGCCTTCATCAGGTTTGAATTCTATCTTGGCTTGAGATGGATTCTTGGAGGCGGTGTTTCCTATCCCGTACCACATGGAGCCGATCCCAATGCCCCGTCTCAGCCCGCCCCCATTTGCTGCCCACGTCTTCTTGGCATCCTCATAGTGGCGTTCAACCGCACTGATGGTCTCAAGAATGCCCACGCTTGCCTCTAAAACCTGACCCGTTGCAGTTGTTGAGCCCTTCCTGAAGGCATTTATCTTTCTGATTTCCAATGGATCAATACCTAGCTCCCTTGCAATCAGATCCATCTGGGACTCGTAAGCAAAGGCCGCCTGAGGTGCACCAAATCCCCTCATGGCCCCAGCTACGGGATTGTTTGTGTAAACAGCCAGACTCTCCACATCAACGTTATCCATGCAATAGGGCCCTGTCACATGCACAGCAGCGCGGGTGGCCACTGCCATACCATAAGATGCATATGCCCCGGTATCGCAGATGATCCTTGCGCGCAATGCGGTGATCCTGCCTGTCTTGTCCGCGCCTGTCTCCAACTCCATCTTAAGGGGATGCCTCTTTGGTGTGGCCAGGAAGGCCTCGTCCCTCGAGTAGGTTATGCGTACTGGGCGTCTAAAATGATACAGGGCGAGTGCTATATAGCCTTGAACGTTCAAATCTAGCTTTGAGCCAAACCCTCCTCCAGTGGCTGCCTGGATTATCCTGACTCTGTCCTTTTCTATACCCAGGATTCGAGCCACTTCCGCCTGATCGTAATGGGGGTTCTGGGTGGATGCGTAGATTACATAACAACCCTCCTCATCCACATAACCTACCCCTGCATCAGGCTCCAGGTATGAGTGCTCTAGGTGAGATGTGGTGTATGTCCTCCTGATGACGATATGGCTCTGGGAAAGTGCTTGCTCCACATGGCCTCGGCGAATTCTCCTTCGGTGGAGAAGATTACCACTAGCATGAAGGGCAGGAGCACCCTCCTTCAAGGCCTCCTCAGGGTCAAATACGGCAGGCAGATCTTCATACTTTACACGAATCTTATCTACAGCACGCTCTGCCGCCTCCTCACTTTCGGCAACTACCAATGCTATGGCCTCTCCTACAAACCGCACCCTTTCCTTTGCAAGCAGTGGTTGGTCCTTGCTGATAAGGCCATACAGTAGTTCGCCTGGGACGTGTTCATGGCTGAGAACTCCCAGAACACCTGGCAATTTCAATGCCTCGTCCCAATCCACTGAGATGAGCTTGGCGTGAGGCCTCTCACTTCTTTTCACGCTCAGAAAAAGACAATCCTCAATCTTTATGTCATCGCAGAAGAGCTTTGAGCCCCTTGCCAGCTCCGAGGCCCCGATTTTAGGCACGGTTTTGTTAATGCTAATGAATGACATCCCACATTGAGTCCTTGACGGGTTTTGGTCTGGTACCCCGAGGGGCCAAATCACATGGACCTAGAAACTGCTCACTAGACTAGGATCAAAATCCTTAACAATAGTAATACCCTTGCTCTTCATCTCTTGGATGGCTGCCTTGCTGGTATCCGGGGCCACCCCTCTACAAAGAGATTCAATGACCATGACCTTGTACCCTGCATTGGCCGCATCAATTGCCGTCGCCTTTACACAGTAATCAGTAGCAATCCCGTAGACAATGACCTTTGTAATGCCATTGCGTTTCAA
>CAZDVV010000219.1:0-3163 GCA_964508875.1 uncultured Desulfobacteraceae bacterium
CCTGGGGGAGGATCGCTGGCAGCAACTTCGCGCGGAAAATGAGGAAAAGGTCATCGCGATGATCAAGGACAGGGTGAAAAATTTCTGCGACGAAGTCAGCAAGGAAATGCCAGCGTGCCCCTTTATTACCGATGATATCGTTGTTAAGATTGGCCACCCAGTTGAAGAAATTATGAAAGCGGCCGATGCCATTGATGCTGACCTTGTGGTACTTGGCGCCCGGGGCCAAGGTGTAATTGCAGACGCCCTCATTGGCAGCGTATCTAGGCGAGTCCTACGACGTTCCAAACGTCCGGTTCTGATTGTGCCCCATAGCTAGACAAAAGGAACTATCGTTTCAACTTTTTTTCCCTTTCAAGCTTCCGCAGCTCCTTGCGCATTATTTTGCCTGTAGTGGTCATAGGCAGCTCACTGACGAATTCAATTTCACGTGGATACTCGTGAGCTGCCAATCTTACCTTTACAAATTTTTTTATCTCTTCTTCAATCTCAGCATCCGGAGTAACACCTTCCTTTAGCACTATGAAAGCTTTTACAATCTCTGTCCGGACCTCATCCGGACTCCCCACCACAGCTGCCATGCTCACCGCCGGATGCTTCATCAGGCAGTCTTCAATTTCCGCAGGTCCAATTCTGTATCCCGCGCTTGTGATTACATCGTCTTTGCGGCCCACGAACCAAAAGTATCCATCTTCGTCCTTTTTGGCCAGGTCTCCGGTCAAGAGCCATTTTCCCAGGTATTTTTCCTTGGTAGCCTCAGGATTTCCCCAATATTCCAAAAACATTACAGGATCTGGTCCTTGTATGGCAATTTCCCCGACAGTCCCAGGGCTAACAGGGTTGCCGTCTTCATCTATAACATCAACCTTGTGCCCTGGAATGGGCCTTCCCATAGATCCAGGCCGGACCTCCATCACCTCTGCACACGTCCCTACTACGAGGTTACATTCTGTCTGCCCATAAAATTCGTTAATGGTGAGGCCCATAACCTCTTTGCCCCATTGTAGGAGTTCTTCACCCAGCGTCTCCCCCCCGCTGCCTATTGTCCTCATCTGAAAATCATATCTTTTGTGAGGCTCCTCTACCTGCCTCATGAGCTTCAATGCAGTGGGAGGCATGAATGCATTACGGATTCCATGTTTTTCAAGGAGATAAAAGGCCCTTTCAGGGTCAAATTTCCTGGCCCGATGAGCGACCACGGGTATTCCATGGTGCCAACTTGGGAACAAGACATCAATAAGGCCACCTATCCAGGCCCAATCTGCAGGGGTCCAAAAAAGGTCGCTGTCCTTTGGAAAAAAATTATGGGGAAACTCTACTCCAGGCAAATGGCCCAACAGGACCCTGTGGGCATGAAGGGCCCCTTTTGGTGGCCCTGTTGTCCCTGATGTATAGATAATCAAGGCAGGATCTTCGGCCCTCGTCTTGACCGTATCAAACTCTGGACTACCCTTTTCAACTAGATTCCAAAAGCCAACTGTACCATCACCACCTTCCCCACCAGTTACAATGATGACCTTCAGGTGAGGCAGCCTATCGCGAATCTCCATGATCTTGTACAGGTTTGTAGCGTCAGTGATTATCCCCTTGGCCTTGGCATTGGACAGCCGGTACTCCAGCGCGTCAGTTCCGAAAAGGCTAAACAAAGGTATGGCAATGGCCCCCAGTTTATAGATTGAAACATGGGCTATGGCGGTCTCAGGGCATTGGCCCAGCAATATTCCAATCCGGTCTCTCCTGCCTATACCAAGGCTGGCAAGTCCATTGGCCAATTTATTGGAGAGCCTGCGGATCTCCCAAAAGGTATATTTCTCCACCTTCCCATCTTCATTTTCATATATCAAGGCGACTCTATACCTCTGACTGGCCCACTTGTCACATATGTCTGCGCCAATATTGTAAAATTCGGGGATTTCCCACTCAAAAGCTTCATAAACTTCTTGATATGTCTTACCTGGCTTCAGCATCTAGCCCCCCTGGTCATTTCACCAACACACTCGGGAGCCAAAGTATTGTTTGTGGCCATACAACCACGATAAAAAGGCCCACCTCCATCAAGCGCCAAAATGGAAACCCCCCTATGATAATATCACTGGTCTTTACCTCGGGGGGAGCCACACCCCTCAGGTAAAACAGTGCATACCCAAAGGGAGGTGTCATAAACGAATCTTGGAGCATCACCGCTATAGAAACCACAAACCAAACCAAATCAAAACCAAGCTCTTTGGCTATGGGTAGAAACAACGGGAAGGTGATCATGATGATACCGATCCAATCCAGGAACATCCCCAGGAAAAAAAGGATCACCATCATGATAAAATAGGTGCCCCACTTGCCCCAGCCAAGGCCCAGGATAAAATCTTTCACCACATCACCACCACCGGAGCCCATGAACACACTGGAAAAACAGGCCGCACCCACAAGGATAATAATCACCATGGATGAAGTCTTGGCGGTATTCACCACGGAAATGTAGAGGCCATTCCAGGTAAACCGGCCATAGGCCAAGGTCATAAAGAAAGCCAGCACCGCTCCCACTCCTGCTGCCTCAGTCGGTGTTGCAACTCCTGTAAAAATAGAGCCCAATACACCAAGGATGAGGATCATAGGTGGGACCAGTGATTTGAGTACCTTTAGGGCTAATGTACCAGCTGGCATGGCCTGTCTTTCTTCTTTGCTGAGTGCTGGCCCGTCTTGTGGTCTTATCAAGCAACGCAAAAGTATGTAACCTATATAAAGAGCCGAGAGAATAAGGCCAGGAACAACGGCTCCGGCGAAGAGCTTCCCAAGGGATAGGGCCGATTGGTCTGCCATAACCACGAGCATGATGCTTGGCGGAATCAAGATCCCCAGAGTCCCCCCGGCGCATATGCATCCGCATGCGAGCCTCATGTTGTAGTTATATTTCATAAAAATAGGCAAAGACAGCAGGCCCATAGTTACCACCGAGGCCCCAATGATACCAGTGCACGCCCCAAACAGGGTGGATACTACCACCACGGCAATGGCAATCCCGCCCCTGACAGGGCCGAAAAGATACCGCATGGTATCAAAGAGTTCTTCAGCCACACCCGATTGATCCAATAGTTGAGCCATAAAGATGAACAAAGGGATGCACACCAGGATATAGTTATCCATCATTCCCCATGCCCGGTTTAAAAAC
>CAZDVV010000220.1:0-3161 GCA_964508875.1 uncultured Desulfobacteraceae bacterium
TGATCGCTACGGGCACAAAGTAGGTGATGAAGTGCTTCAAATTATTGGCACCTCCTTGTTAGACACCCTTAAAGGAAGAGATCTTGCGGCGAGATATGGGGGTGAGGAATTTGCCATATTACTCCCTGATACTGAGCTCAGGAATGCCTGCGTGGTTGCCGAGCAGATTAGGAAATCAATTTCTGAAAAGAGATTGAGGCTCAAAGAGACAGGTGAACAGATACCAAGGGTCACGGTAAGCCTCGGGGTGGCACAGGTCTGTACTGAGGACGAAGCAGATGATGTTGTGAAAAGGGCTGACAGGGCCCTGTATCTGGCAAAAGACCGTGGTAGAAATAACATAAAGAGTGAGCAAAACTTGCGGAGTTATCCAGAGCGGGAAGTGGGCAGGCTTTAGTTTTGGAATGTCGTATCGAGGGTGTTGACAAACGTTCTTGTATGGTTAAGAATGAAAACAATACAAAAAAGGCCATAGCCCTTTGGAGGAAACCATGTACAGACCAATGGTCGTTTCCGGATTGACGGTGGACCCCCTCACCAATAGCCCTATTGTGATCTTGAAGGAAGTTGATGGCGAGCAGACATTACCCATCTGGATAGGGCTGCTTGAGGCAACTGCCATTGCAAGCGAGCTGGAGGGGATAAAATTTTCCAGGCCCATGACCCATGATTTGTTCAAGAACCTCATGGAAATGGTGGACGTCAAGATCCGTAAGATTGAGGTGTGTGACTTACGGAATAACACCTACTATGCGCTTATCCATTTTACCCATCAGGGCAAGGAGATGTCCATTGATGCCCGCCCAAGCGACGCTCTTGCCCTTTCCCTCAGGGTAAATGCCCCAATTTTTGTCGCTGAAGAGGTCCTGAAAAAATCCACTCAGATCGATCTCAAGGCTGAGCCTGAAGACAAGTCAGAGCAAGGCAAAAAGTGGCAGGAGATTCTGGAGAGCCTTAATCCTGAGGACTTTGGAAAATACAAGATGTAGCCCAAATGATAGATTTACACACCCACTCCCTTTTCAGCGACGGCGCCTTAATTCCTTCAGAGTTGATTCGCAGATTTGAGGCTGTAGGATACGAGGTTGTCGCCATTACCGATCACGTTGGCCCATCCAACATAGACTTTATAGTACCCAAGATAGTAAGCGCTGCAAAGGCCTTAAATGGAAATCAGTCTGTCACCGTTATACCGGGCGTTGAGTTAACCCACGTGCCGCCGAATCTTATCCCTTCCTTGGTAGATAGGGCAAGAGGGCTTGGCGCGGCCATTGTTGTGGTACACGGTGAGACCATCGTAGAGCCAGTTCCACCCAGAACCAACAGGGCAGCGATTGAGGCCAAAGTAGATATATTGGCTCACCCAGGCTTGCTGAGCGAAGAGGAGGCACAATTGGCAGCAGCCAATGGGGTCTTTTTGGAAATATCAGGGCGACCTGGTCACGCCTTTGCCAATGGTCATGTTGCCAATGTGGCCTCAAGGGTTGGTGCGCAATTGATTCTTAACTCGGACTTTCACAGCCCCCATGACCTATTGACACGTGAACTGGCAGAGAAGATAGCCGATGGGGCGGGGCTCGGGCCCAATTCTCTGGATTTTTTACTTAACAATTCCCGTAAGCTAGTTAATAGGTGTTTAGGTGCCTCGGTCAGGGTCTAGCCTATCCAATTAGTGCAGCGAAACTGGAGTGTTCCTTGCACTTTCCAACCTTGTTTTGTAGATCCCAAATAAGACCAAATTACGGGCGGTGAAACTAGGACGAACAATTGCAAACTATTCGCCTCATGGGGATACTCAAACTAGAGATATCGGTGGCAACATGAACCCATCAAATCATATTGCCAAGCTTCACGAATACATTGGAAATGTGCATGTTCATTCCCACTATTCTGATGGAGCGGCATCGCCTGCCCAGATTGCTGCTATTGCTCAACGCAAGGGGCTTGATTTCGTAATCCTTAATGATCATGAATACATGGCAAAAGAGCTTCATCTTGAAGTTGAGGGTTTCTATGGCAAGCTACTATTACTTGTGGGGCTTGAGATAGGAGGGAGATATCATCATTACCTTGCTTTTGGACTCAAGGAGATGGTCAAAGGATCTGGATTGTCCCCTCAACAGGTGATTGATCAGGTTAATGCCCAAGGTGGATTCGGGTTTCTTGCCCATCCTTTTGAAAAGGGTATGCCATTTCATGAAAAATCCATTGCGTATACATGGAATGATCTGTCAGTCAGAGGATATACAGGAATTTGTATCTGGAATTTTACATCACGATGGAAAGAAAGGGTGAAATCACCTCTCCATGGCCTTCTTTGCATAGCTCTGAAAAAGTATATGCTCAAAGGGCCCAGCAAAGAGACCCTTGCATTTTGGGATGCCAAATGCCAGGAGAGGAAGGTCGTGGCCATAGGGGGCTCAGATGCCCATGGATCCGTATTTAGGTGGGGGCCTATTTCGCTTGTTCCCATTTCTTATGATTATGCACTCACTTCCATAACGATCCACGTGCTTCTTCCTGAGGCATTGTCTTCAGATTTTCAAGTTGCAAAGGATCAGATCTACGGGGCCATTAAAAAGGGACATCTCTTTATTGGCCATGATGCTATTGCCGCCAGCAAGGGATTTAGGTTTGCCTTTTCTGGAGAATCAGGAACATGTGCTCTTATGGGTGAGGAGCTTAGATTTGAACCAGGAAGTCTCACAGTGGAGCTTCCGCTGAGAGGCCTGATAAGGATAATAAGAAACGGGCGTGAGTATTCTAAGGGCGAGGCCAACCAATTTGAGGCCGAGGTACAGAAACCCGGAGTATACAGAGTGGAAGTTTACAAAAAGACTCCCATATTTGGCTGGCGACCCTGGATATTTTCCAACCCCATTTTTCTGAGATAGTTTGAATAGGCGAGTTTCCTTTCCATTTAGAGGGAATGTAAAGTGTGAGTCTCTCTGGAAAGAGGAAGGTGAGATTTGCCAATGAGCGCCAGGCAGAATGATAAGCCGTATGGGGTGGCAAAATCCATTGACATTGAACCACTGTGTTGGGTAATTTATAGGTAGCGATTTTCGGTAGGATGCCTGGGTGGCGGAATAGGTAGACGCAAGGGACTTAAAATCCCTTGGGGCTTAGTCCCCGTGCGGGTTCGATTCCCGCCCCAGGCA
>CAZDVV010000221.1:0-3072 GCA_964508875.1 uncultured Desulfobacteraceae bacterium
GACAATTGCACCCAGAAGATGCCGGACCTCTACGGTGACCTTGAAGCTGGAGATGATGCCCAGAACTGGTATGTCAGCGTAGGTTATCTTGTACCTGGCTCCATTGGACCTGGCCGCCTTCAGCCGTATGTCCGTTACGAGACGGTAGATGTCGAAGATAAAAGCGACACGGATTTTTGGAGTGGCGGATTTAACTATTATATCAAGGGCCACAACTGTAAATTAACGGCCGATTACATGAAGGTTGACCCCGATAATGATGCCAAAGAGGATAGGGGAATATTCACTTTTCAGATCGCGCTAGGATTCTAGAAAACTCAAAGAGGCATTTGCGGGAAAGGACAGAGGCCTAGGTGCAAGTTGGTTCAACTAATGGGTAAAGGGGTGTGTTAAAATGGGCAGACTGAGAAACTTTTTTGCTACCAAGTGGGGGATAATCAGCGTAGGGGCTTTCATCGGAGTTTTTGCACCGCTGCTTCAAAAATGGGGCAATCCTGGCAACATGGGCATCTGTGTGGCGTGTTTTGAAAGGGATATTTCCGGCGCTTTAGGGCTCCACCGGGCTGCGGTGGTCCAATACATGCGGCCCGAAATCATAGGCTTTGTGTTAGGTTCACTGATTGCGGCTTACATTTTTAGAGAATTTCGGCCCAGAGCGGGATCCGCACCCATTGTGAGGTTCGTGCTGGGAGCCTTTGCAATGATTGGGGCACTCGTATTCCTAGGCTGTCCGTGGCGAGCCTTACTGCGCCTGGCGGGGGGAGACGGAAATGCAATTTTTGGATTGGCAGGACTGATAGTAGGTATCTGGGTGGCAACCATCTTTTTCCGCAAAGGTTATAATTTAGGGCGGAGCCAGAAAACACATACATCGGTAGGATGGCTGTTACCCCTTACCATGTTGGGTTTCCTTGTACTCATATTTATATTTCCGCAGGTCAAAGGACAATCCAAAAGCGGCGTTCTATTTTATAGTATCAAAGGGCCAGGTGCTATGCATGCCCCATTGGCCGTATCCTTGCTTGTAGGCTTGGCAATAGGCTTCCTTGCACAGCGAAGCAGGTTTTGCACTATGGGTGCCTTCCGAGACCTTATTTTGTTTCGTCAGAGCCACCTTTTCTTGGGCGTCTGCGCCCTTGTGATAGTGGCCTTTATCACAAACCTGATTGTTGGGCAGTTTCATCCAGGATTTACTAACCAGCCTGTGGCTCACACTATGGGCGTATGGAACTTCCTTGGCATGGTCGTAGCAGGCATGGCCTTTGCCCTCGCAGGCGGTTGTCCTGGGCGGCAGCTTTTTCTAGCAGGCGAGGGTGATGGAGATGCCGCCGTTTTTGTGTTGGGAATGATCGTTGGAGCAGCCTTTTCCCATAACTTCGGGCTTGCCAGCTCTCCCAAAGGTGTTGGGCCTCATGGGATTGCTGCGGTGATCGTTGGCCTGTTGGTTTGCCTTTTTATCGGGCTTACCATGAGAAAGACAAATGCATAAGGGGGTGTGATCATGAGCGTATTAGTGGATGCTAGAGGGCTCAGTTGTCCGCAACCGGTCCTAATGACCCTTGACGAGATAAAGCGAGTGGGAAAGGGTGAGATTGACGTCCTGGTAGATACGGACACCTCGCGAGAGAATGTGAGCCGGGCCGCTCAAAGTCAAGGCTGGGAAGTAAAGGAGATCGGAGAGGAAGGTGAGGGATACAGGATTAAGATAGCAAAGGCGTAATCTTGTCAATGCACTGGTTTTCCAAAAAGAAAAACCTGCGTCACAAGGCTCCGGGTCAAAAGGGGACCGATAGAGGAATCCTGGTTTTTGAAAACACGAGTGAGGTCATTCGGGCAGAAAACGAGCTTAAGTCTAGGGGATGGAAGGTTCGTGTTATGGGTCCCCCGCCTGAGATAAGAACCGGGTGTGATCTGGTAATAGAGTTTCCCCTTATCGAAGAGCTTAATATACTGCGAAGCCTCGAGGAGGCGGGGTTGACGCCCCTTCAGGTTGTGCCTGTGAGCTGCCCCCTGCTTCAGCCCGTTGATCTTTTTCATTGCAAGAACTTCGGGGATTACCTGATGGTGAGAGCGGCTAACATGAAACTTACGATTGATAAGAATAGGCTCATCATAGTCAATGTTTCAGGTGGCGGGTGCCCAGATGTCCCGTATCTGGCCGCTGAGCTTGTTGGAAAAAGGCTTGATGCGGCTCCACAGCCCCGCAACATTGGCCATACCTTGTGCACATACGCACTGCAACTAGCTTACGAGGAGATTAGGCGTCTGTGCTCGCAATAGTTGGTACGGTACCCAGCGAGGACTTTCCAATTGTTGAAGGAGAGGTCTCCCTGGAGGGTGACAATCTATATATCTGCGGTTTGCAATTGCCAGTTTGCCGTGGAACGCCAGCCCTTGCAGCGGCGGCAGTGAGCACGTGTAAAAGCCTTGGCTCCCCTTTGCCATATGCCTATGTCGTAGGAGACACTGGCCTTGGAGACGGGAGCCGGCGGCTTTATGAATATTTGGTGCATAATGTTAGAGATGCAAAGGCAACCGTCTTTGCTTTTCATTACCTTCAGCCAGACGTGGACTGGCACAATAAGGTGCTCTTCGGGGTGGAAGAAATAGAGCCAAAGCCCCTTTTGATAGCAGATGCAGGATTTATGTATGCTGCAAAGATGAGCGGCCAGGCGAGAAGCTATAAGCTCTTTACACCGGATGCCGGGGAATTGGCGTTTTTGGCCGACGAGGAAGCACCGCATCCCTTTTACACCCGTGGATTTATCTTGCACCAGGAGGCAGGCATACCTGAATTGATTTCCCGCGCATACAAGAATGACAACTCGTCCGAATATCTTTTGGTCAAGGGGAGTAAGGACTATGTTGCTGAGAGCAGTGGGATACGGGCAATAATCGACTCTCCCGCTAATGAGGCTATGGAGGCGATTGGAGGAACAGGTGATACCCTAACTGGCATAGTCTCAGCCCTTATCTCCTCTGGTATGAGAATTGATGATGCTGCAATTACTGCAAGCAGGGCAAATCGCTTTGCAGGCCATTATGCCCAAGTGACACCAGCATCCCAGGCGA
>CAZDVV010000222.1:0-3055 GCA_964508875.1 uncultured Desulfobacteraceae bacterium
CTCTCGCCATTCCTACTTCTCCCCGTGACAGCACTTTTCGCCCTGTACCAGGATTCTAAAGGCACTCTTTACGAGATAGATCGGGATTCCGGGGAAAGTCTGTTTTGCTATATTGGCCGAGATGGCGGCGTACGCAGCACGCTTTCGCATGGTGAGCAGCCGGATTTGCAAGGGTTCAGGAGATCAGTGGGAAGGGAGGCAAGGGACAGTACCATAAAGCGGGTGCGTGACAACCACCAATACGCACAGTTGCTCTGGGAGATGTTGCTCGGAGGTTCCCTTTTAGGTTTTTCCCCATTTCTCACCATTAGGTCATTTTCCTCCGGTTTGGAATGGCCGACTGTGAAAAGGGGGTTGGCGACGGCCTTGGTAATGTTCCTTATCTATACCTTTCTTTCTGCCTTTTTGCCATTTTACCATCTCAACCGGCTAATTAAGGAGGATAAGGCCATTTCTACTAACCTCGCTAGCTTATTGAAAAAGCAGGAATTGATAGATGATTTCTGTAGGAAAGAAAGGGCCCTTGCCGGAAAGATTAACGCCTATCCGTACAAGCTACCCATTATACTGACCATAAATAATGCCTTGCCCGATAAGGCCAGAATCGAGCAGTTGACCATCTCTGGCAACAAAGTGGTAATCAGGGGAGTTGCACCAAAGGCCTCACAAGTTCTTTCGGCCTTAAGCAGTGCGAGGGGTGTTAAGGAAGCTGGTTTCAGTTCACCGCTGAGGAAGGATCGGAAAAGCGGCATGGAAATATTTACCCTTACGTTTGTGTCTGAGAATTGATAAAGAAGGTCAGAAAGTGATAAGCCAAGGGGTCAGGTTAGTGAGAAGTTCAGGGTCTCGGCAGGTCAGAGAGTAAGAAGGTGAGGTCTGGCAACCTGAATTGGCGCGTAAAGGCAGGATTAATGGTAAGTTTATGCCTTGTCATTGTTAGGTTTGGCCTGGTTCCGCTATATGAATGGCAGGACCAGGCGCTAGAAAGAATTAAGGCACTTCAAAGGACGGTCTCTAAGAAAAAGGCCCTTGCGGGCAATGAAAGGAAAATCGAAGCAGAGCTTCAACGAGCCCGCTCTTTTTTCAATAAAGTTTTGAAATTCTACTATTCGGACTTTGCTGACCCACACGCTCTTCAGCTTGTTCTTCAAAAGAAAATAGAGGCCATTTCAGCGAGATGTGGTGTAAATATAAAAAGCACTGATTGGTTGTATCCAACCGGGGATGATGTTGTTCAAGCCCCAATAAAAGTGCGATGTGACGGACAGCCTTTGGCACTGTTAAATTTTATTAAGTCTATAGAGGAAGATGATCATTTCTTATCCATAGACCGCATCAATATTACAGCGAATCGGAGACAAGGAACACTTCTGGCTGAGTTTGATATCTCAGCATTTGGCACAATGATTAAGAAAAAGGAATAGGCCTATCAGTACCCCGATGATGAAAAAGGCAATGATCATTCTTAATGTAATTCTAGGCCTGGTTTTTTTTTATCGGCTCTCCGGGCTCTATGACGAAATAGTCAAGCGGGAAAGGAGAGCGCCAAGGCAGGTGCAGGCCAATTTGATGGAAATTAACAGGCCCTCGCTCACAGGACAAATTCGTTATAGAAACATATTTGGGATTGTGGACAGGGACACAAAACCAATCAAAGGGCAGCACTCCCCCGGCGCAGGCTCGGTCTTGAACCCTGCCAACGAACTAGCTCACGGTAGCAAGATTTTAAGGATCAGCGGAATCTTTATCCAGGAGGGAAGTAGATTTGCTGTGGTATCCCTACTAGAGAAAGGAAAGGCGAAAAATAATAAACCCCTCAAGGTTTACGAAGGACAAGGGGTCGATGGGTATGTGGTTGAATCTATACAACCCGATAAGGTGATACTTAAATCCCCTTCTTCAGAGCCTGTTGCTTTGAGAGTATTTAAGCAACCATAGAGCCAATGTAAAAAATTAGGGAGCAATATAAAAATGGCGACATCTTTAGCGAAGCGCCGATTCAGTGGGCTCATTTTTTTGATTGGACTAGGATATTTATTCCTTCTCGTTCCCTTGCTTTTCAGTTCTTGTGCTCCAACGAGTTCCGTTGTTCCTGACAGCCGATTGAAGGTTTCGGTCAGTGTCTCTGATGAACAGATGCAGCGCAGGAAGCAGGAACTTTCATTGATTCAGGAGACAACAAAAGAGCCCAGTTTTCCGCAAGGGTTTAAAAGCCTGATTCCGTTAAGGGCGAAAGGTCCGTCAAAATACAGGGTAGGGGACAGGGGCATCCGGTTTAGTAAGACGAAAATGGTGAGTGTTGCGGTGGATAACATGCCTCTCCCTGAGTTCATCCACTATATCTTCTCTGATATTTTTTCTGTGAATTATGTGCTTGACAGCCGCATAGAAAGACGCACGGAGCCTATCACCTTGAATCTCAAGAACCGTCTGAGTGAGTATCAACTATTTGTTCTGGTCAAGAATGTCTTGGGTCAAAAGGGCCTGTCCATTTTTGTGAAAGACAGGGTCTACTATATATGGCAGCAAAAAGGTATTGAGGAGGTAACACTTGGAATCGGCGCATCCATTAGCGATGTCCCTGCTACTACGGGGAAGGTTGAGCAGATTATTCCTGTTAGATATGTGAGTGCGCAGGATATTTCCAATCTCTTGCCACGACTTTTGGGCATAAAGGTGCTTCCAAGCCTGAATGAGAACACACTGGTAGTGACCGGAACGAGGGAGCAGATCATTGAAGTGCTTCGGTTTGTGCAAGTACTCGACAGACCGGCAATGAGGGGCCGATACGTGGGAATGGTGCACCTCATATATTGGTCGCCCGGAGATATGGTGAAAAAACTTTCCGAGATTTTGATTGAAGAAGGAATTCCCGTTGCGGACAGACCTGGCCGAAAAGGGGTCTACATGACCACGGTGGACCGGTGGGGGACAGTTATTTTTTTTGCTGCTGAAAGGCAATGGCTGGAAAGGATAAAGTACTGGACCAGGACCCTAGATGTCCCTAGTGGGAAAAAAAGGCGCTACTTTCTCTATGTACCCCAAAATAGTAGGG
>CAZDVV010000223.1:0-3040 GCA_964508875.1 uncultured Desulfobacteraceae bacterium
CTAGCCTGCGATTCGCCTATAGATGGCAACGGTAGTCTGGCTGGGCTCTGTATCAAGCCCCCTGCGGAGGGCATCCTTGCATCTTTCATATATTCTGATAGCCTGGGCTTTCTCACCACGGGATGAATAGAGTACCATTAGGCGCTGATAGGCCTCCTCAAACAGAGGCTCATTGTCAATAATCTTTAGGTAATAGCTGATTGCTTTTTTGAGGGCCCCCCGTGTTTCGTGGATATGAGCAACCCTTAACATGGTTTCGATATACTTGCTCTTTAGTTCTTCCCTTTTGGCCTCAGCCCATAGGGAGTAAATGTCTTGTGGGAGAAAATCCCCCTTATATAATTCGATTGCCTTTGTATAAAGATCCAGGGCCTCTTTGGACCTGCCATCATTTTCAGCCATCTTGCCTTGCGAGATAAGATCCTCAAACTCCTTTGCGTCCACATGGCATAACTCAGGGTCCAAGGAAACCTTGTTATCCTTCAGATGTACGTAACAGGACCCTATAGTTCTGTCCGCATTAGGTTCCAAGGAGGTGCGTAGTCTATGAAGGGCGACCTTAAAGGTCTTGTCCACTGATGCAGGACTGCTTTGAGGCCACAGGTCATCGCAAAGCATATCCTTTTGCACCCCATGAGCACCTCTTGCTATTATGGCTTTAAGAAGATTTTGGGGCTGGGAACCCTTCCAATCCCTATCAGACAAGACCTCATTGGCTCGCCTTGTTTGAAACTGCCCAAGGGTCTGGATGTAGATATGGGGCAGATTTGCTCGATGGATCTGTGTCATAATTTCCTTGGCCTTTGCTTTCACTTTGGGCGAGGCATGTCTTGTGAGTTTCTTGAGTTCCCTAGTTACCTCAGGTCTGAGGCCCTTAGAAAGGAGGTATGAGGCGTAATTTATAGCTTCGTCGACTCCCAACTTTATGGCCCACAAACAGACTTTGATCAAGTCTCTCTTGGAACAGTATATAAAGAATTCGTATTTGTTTTTTTGAGATAAGGAAAAGCCCTTTGCTATATGATCGGATGCTGCTGACGCCTGGGATCTTTTTGTATTCAACAGGGCCAAGGCAAAGTGGGCCTGGGCGGAAAAATAATCATTACCCTGTTGTTGATAGTGCTGCAGTGAGTCCTCCACCATAGGGATGTATTTACCAGGGGGGCCAAGGTGATATCCGATAAAACCAAGGGCAATTATGCCCTCTCTGTAATGTTCTGCAGACCTCACCTCGTGAGAGGAGAATGTCTCAAGGGCCTTTTCCACTATTTCTTTTGCCTTCTCATATTCACCGACCCGGTAATGGCTTATGCCAAGGAATAGGATTCCACATGTTTCAAGAAACACATTTCCAATGGATCTGCTGAACTCAATCAGCCTAGATGCAGCCTTGGAGGCTATGTTGTGGTTTTCCAGACAGAATCCCAGTGCTACTTCATATAGAACAGCTATGGGATAAAGGTAGAGAAGGCCGTGCTCTGAGGCCAACGTACTTGCCCGTTCGATATTTTCTCTAGTTTTTTCCAGTTGCCCAGACCAAAGGCAAAGATGGGAATAATGTAGGTGACGTAATGCCTTGAATTCAGGATAAGGACATTTGGCCACCAAGGCTTCGAGGTTGCTGTAAAACTCCCTGGCCTTGGGGAATTGACCTAGGAATGCATGACACATGGCGATTTGAAGGAGGGCAATGAATTCAAGGGGAAGAATTCCAAGCTGCTTTGATATGATATAGGCCTTTTGTGAGGCCCAGAGCGCTCGCCTCTGGTCTGCGAATCTAGGGATGTAACCATAGGGCATTTGGACCAATACCATTGCCTTTTCAAAGAGGTAAGAATCAGGGGGTAACTGTTCAATGTGCTTTTCTGCCTTCTTGAGCAACTCGTCCATTAGACCAGTATCCCTGCCCATCATCATAATGCCTTCCATCAACAGCGCTATACATAGCAACTGTCCTGAGATGTTTTCCTCCTTTTCAAAGAGATCAAGGGCAGAACGAAGGGAGATAAGGTTCTTGGATGCCTGGGTGAATCGTCTTGTCATGCTCAGATAAAGAAGAAGCCAGGGATTCTTTTTAATTAGGGGTTTCGGAAACTCGTTTAACCATTGGGACAGGACGCTGGTCCGTCCCATGTTAATGAGTTGCATTCCCAGGTCTTGAATCAAAAGGGCTGCCTCCTCATAGGCTCGGGCCTTCAGATAGAACTTGATGGCCTCCTCTGCCTGTCCTTCTGCTTTGCATGCAGAGCCAGCTTTCAGTAAAAGTTGACGTTTTGAATCTTCACTTAGGTCTGTGTTCAATTTGAGATTTAAAAAGTCCCTGAACAGGGGATGATAGCGATAGATGCGGCCCTGCTTGCCGCCGAATCCCGGCTGTACAAAGAGGTTTTTCTTGGCGCATTGCTCCAGGATTTGCAGGCTATTGTTTGTGTCTAGCAAGGAATCCACGATTTGTGGATCCACAGGGTCAAAAATAGAAGACTTGATGAGGAAGTCCTTTAAGAACTCGGGTTGGGATGAAAATACCTCTTCTGTAAAATAGTCAAATACGTGTCCCTTAAAAACAGAAGGAATATTGTGAAGAACAAAGGCCTCCCTCATTGCCGGATCAATGGCTTCAAGGGCATGGGAAATTAAGACTAGCCCCCCTATCCACCCCCCGGTTGTGGTGTGGATTCTTTGGAGCGCTCTAGGGCTAAGTTCAATACCTCTCAGGGCAAGGAAGAAACTCCGCGTCTCATCCATATTGAACGCTAGATCCCTATTGGTGAGCAGGAATGCATCTTGCTTTACCCTTAACTCTTCCAACCTAAAAGGTGGCACTTCTCTGGATAACACCAATAAATGCAGCGGGGGATGAAGGTGCTCAACAAAACTACTGAGGAACTGAAATGACGGTGAATCACTGGGCAATTGATCCAAACCGTCAAGTAAAAGCAAAGTCGGTACGGTGATATGATCAAGGATTGCAGTGGACCAGTCCCTGAATAGAAGGGCAGGTTCTTTTGGTCCCATGCTCACTGAGGGATAAGATAGAAGA
>CAZDVV010000224.1:0-3033 GCA_964508875.1 uncultured Desulfobacteraceae bacterium
TACAATGGGGAGCACTCAAAACCGCAGTCCTTGGCATGTTTTATCCTCATCCTGAGAAAATGGATGAAGTAGAATTTTCCGGCGATTTAAACAACTTTGTTAGTGCACATAAATATCGGGTTTATGCGCCAAATGACGAGCTCTTAGATCTCATGATTAATTCAATGGTGCCTAATGAAAATCGCTTTCTTATAGGGTCTTTACGGTTAACAGAATGCAGATTACCCTTACCAAACAAACCTTTGCCGCAGGTTCCAGTATTTGTTTCCACAAAAGACTTTATGGGAACACGTACAGCTATGTTTGGTAAAACTCGACTTGGCAAGAGCAATGTAGTGAAACTTATTGCACAAAGTTTGATAGAAACCACCAAGGACACAAGAAATGTTGGGCAGCTTATATTTGACATCAACGGTGAGTATGCCAATGATAATCCACAGGATGATAGCCTATCACTAAGAAGTGCATATCCAGATCGATGTGTTGTTTATGCCTTAACTCAAAAGCCTGGTACGCCATCAAAACCCTTGAAACTGAATTTTTATGAGTATCCAGATCGTTCTCACCGTGTATTAGCGAGTTTATTAGAAACTGAAGGTCGAACCTCTATTTATGTTAAAGCATTTGTAGGTGCAGAGATTCCGTCTTTAGAAATTCTAAACAGCTTACCATTTAATGAAAAGAAACGGGCTAAAAGACGGATTTTGATGTATTGGGCTATTCTCAAAAAAGCAGGGTATGATGTAGATGAAGCAAGACTTTCCCGGAAACTTCGTTTTGACCCAGGCTACAATACAAACTTACGTTCTGCTGTTTATAGCCCAAATACACCGCCAAACATTACCTCTTTAAATGATTTAGTTAATGAGTTTGAACATATAGTTGATTTTATTAGAAGCAGGGCGGATAATAATCCTATTTTACAATCTGGCAGTGGTAGACCTTTATTTGAACGAGATGAACAGGCCTTGCTAGAGTTTCTAAAACCATCTGTCGGTGCAGGCCCTGCAATGATTCAACGTTTCAGGGTGTATCATGATAAAAGTGCGGGTGATTTTACCCGTGAAATACTCCAGTTACTTGATGGTGGTCAGACTATAATTATCGACTTGAGTAATGCAAATCCAGAAGTCATGGAATATTTTTCATATGAGTTGTCTAATGCAATTTTTGCCCATCAAGTTGAGAAGTTCGCAAAAAACACACTTGGAGGCCATTACATACAATTATATTTTGAGGAAGCACATAATCTATTCCCCCGCAATGAAGATGTAACAACAATTTACAGTCGTTTTGCTAAAGAAGGTGCAAAATATCATATTGGGATGGTATATTCTACTCAATCACCAACGACAATTAATAAAGACCTCTTGGCACAAACTGAAAATTTCTTTGTTGCTCATTTGGCTTCAAAAGACGACGTCAATACACTCGCCAAAGTAAATATTGCCTACGAGAGTCTTAAAGATGACATCCTTCAAACAAAAACTGTGGGATATATACGAATGCTAACCCGTTCCCATCGGTTTGTTGTATCTGTTCAAGCAAGAAAATTTACACCGCTACGTCCAGACAAAAAGGAGGGTTAAATATGTCCTATAAAGCTGGAAAACGTTTGCCTGCTGAAAGCGCAAGTCGTCTTGGACATCTTGAAGTCCTTAAAAGCGAACTTGTTAATAAATTAGTGCAAGAGTTTGAGAGTAATACTTCTCCTAACATTACAGCTAATCTGCATTGGGAACCTATACCTACAGGTGGAGAACCGTTGCCATTAGTATTTGGTGTAGATGGTTCAATACAGCCAATTGAATCTGAAACTCCACCTTGTAAAAGGCTTGCTTTTGTGAAGACAGCTCTATTAAGAATTGACCAGTTTGCTCTTTCCAGAATAGATAAAGATTCCCCGCACCCTTTTGCATTGAGGGATATACTTGCTGATTCGGCGCTGTATCATGCTACGGTCTTCCCATTGAAACATGTTTCTATCCCGGGTGTAAATACCTATCACGCAATCAGGCAAATTATATTCGAATCTATAAAGGATAATTCTTTAAATGGTGAGACAATGGAAACACTAAAGTGGCTTGCCTATGAAAAATGGGATGAAAAACAAAAACAACTGCCACTTTTCGAATGTCCTCATTGTGAAGAAACAGTAGCTACACTTCCTTACGATGCCGAGAAAGGTAAATGCCCAAAATGCAGTGGAGAATTATTTCTGACAGATATGCTAGGTTTTCATCAAGAGATGGCTCCAGATTCAGCGCCAGATACGATAGCAACATCTTATATGATTATCCATGAAACTTTATTGTTATTTACTGGAATTAGATATTATTGGGAAAAAAATAAAGAGGTTCTTTCAAGCTGCCTTTTTGTTAAAGACGGCCCGCTCACCATTCGTGCCCAATATTCAAAACTTGTAAATCCTATACGTAGACTTTTAGCATATGCGAGAGATCAAGGCTACCCTCTTCATATTATTGGACAGGAAAAAACTGGCAGGTTTTTCGATCATTTAGAACTTATTGGGAAAAATGCGCCTGAGAGACATCTCTTTATCCCAAGCAATCAGTATATTAAAGAAGAAATACAGTATAGACCAAATACTGGGGCACCATACGGGAGAGACACTAATTACGGGGCAAAAGTTTTTGTTAAACTTAATAACTATCATCAGATGGTATTAAATATTCCAACAGGGGAATATGTCGAAAATCCGACTATTTCAGATCTCATAGGGGTAGACAGAATTTTTGCAACATTGCCAACCATTCTAAGTAATCAGTATGAAGGCGCTCTCCTACCAATAGAACTTGCCAATGGTATAGCATCACTTTCTACATATCCATCGGCACAAATTCTTAAGATTTTTGCAGAGGCAAAAAGTGTTTAGAATTGGCATAGAAAACAGTATAGATATATATCCAGAAGTGAAAATTAGCATAGCACGGCGTATAACACAGCATAAAAGGTTCGTGCATTACGGCACTCACCCAAATTTTTGCTTCGCAAAAACTTCTTTTATGCTCG
>CAZDVV010000225.1:0-2998 GCA_964508875.1 uncultured Desulfobacteraceae bacterium
CAAGATTGTGTACCATGGGGGTATGTTTACCTGAAGGTGAGCCATTATTTCAGGGAATTATTCGGTAGGGTTAGGTTGAGGAGCCGGGAGTATGCGCAGACGAAGCCTTGGTGGTGGTTCGCACTAAACAGGCTATGGTCATAGAATAGAAGGCAGAGGTATGGCTGGAGTTGGGGGGTGAGGCGTTTGCCCATAATGTAGGCGGCCTAGAGGGGCCTAACGTGGTCTTTGCTAAGGGTGCACAGAGGCGGCACCGTGAATTTTGCGGACCACAGACCCCTCCACCGCCCCTCTACTAAAAGTCAATCGCGGTTTGGAACCGCCAAAGGCCTTGACAAATATGTCTCCGGGGCGTAGTCTACCGACTTTATTAATGACAAATGCTCTAATTATGGAACGGATATTTTCAGATGGCTCAAAAGAAAAAAAGAGGAAAAATCATCATAGACAGGGAAAGATGTAAAGGCTGTTACCTTTGTATTGAGGTATGCCCATTCCAGAGAATCGAAGTGGACGACACTTTGAATCGCAAGGGATACCACCCCGCTCGATTCATAGAAGGTGTCTCTGAGGATGGGAAAAGCTGTACGGCCTGTACACAATGTGCCCTTGTATGCCCTGAAGTTGCAATAGAGGTGTATCGTGCCAAGTGAAAAAGTCCTAATGAGAGGGAATCATGTGTTGGGAGAGGCAGCTGTCTTAGCCGGTTGCCGCTTCTACGCAGGTTATCCCATTACCCCCCAAAACGAGGTACCGGAATACCTGTCGGGTCGACTCCCGCAGGTGGGAGGAGTTTTTATCCAAGGAGAAAGTGAGATAGCATCAATTAACATGGTGATTGGTGCCTCGGCCGCGGGCGTTAGAGCAATGACCTCCTCTTCCTCGCCTGGAATATCCTTAAAACAAGAAGGGATTTCCTATCTAGCGGGTATGGAACTGCCCGCCGTCATTGTTAATACCATGAGGGGAGGCCCAGGGCTGGGAAACATTGCTCCATCGGCGGCAGATTATTTCCAGGCAACAAGAGGCGGAGGCCATGGGGACTATCGCACCCCAGTGCTCGCCCCTTCAGGATGCCAAGAACTGGCAGAAATGACATTCCTGGCCTTTGACATTGCTGACAGGTACCGCACCCCAGTGATAATCCTTGGAGACGGCATGATGGGTCAGACCATGGAACCAGTGGTATTCCCTGATCCCATTGATCCTGAGACCCTGCCCCCTAAGGACTACATCTTGAACGGATGCAAGGGGCGAGAGCCAAAAACCATCTACTCCATGATCCTAGACACCGAGCGGATGTATCGCCACAACCTTAAACTGCTCGAAAAGTACCAGCTGATTACCGCCAACGAGACCAGGTGGGAAACCTTAGGCACCGACGGTGCGGAAATTGTGGTTGTTGCTTACGGTACGGCTGCCAGAATAGCTGAGAGCGCCATCGAGGAACTGGAAGGTAAAGGCCCTTCAATAGGCTTGTTTAGGCCCATTTCCCTTTGGCCTTATCCCACTATGCAATTGAGATCCCTGTCAGAAAATGTTTCCAAGATAGCCGTGTTTGAGTTTTGTGCCGGCCAGATGCTTGAGGACGTAATCATCTCGGTGGGTGACAGGGCCGAGATTTATTTTTACGGAGTTCCGGGGGGCATCGTGCCTACCCCGGCAAACGTGGCCGACTTTCTGCTGTCTGTGGACCGGGGAGACGGCAAGATCGGCCGGAGGATAGAGGTATGAGTAGCGAAGCAGCAGTGGATTATGAGAAGATATTCGGACGGCCAGAGTCCCTCAAAGACAACTATACCCATTACTGCCCTGGATGTGGGCATTCCATCGCCCATCGCTTGGTGGCAGAGTGTATCGATGAGATGGGATTGAGGGAAAAAACAATCGGTGTCCCGCCGGTAGGGTGTGCGGTACTTGCTTATAATTATTTCAATTTTGACATGATAGAGGCCCCCCATGGGCGCCCTCTTGCAGTGGCAACCGGGACCAAACGCGTTCTTCCTGACAGATTTGTGTTTACATATCAGGGAGATGGAGATCTCGCTGCCATAGGCACCGCAGAGACCATACATGCCGCGAACAGGGGGGAACTGATCAGCACTGTCTTCATAAACAATGCTATTTATGGGATGACCGGGGGACAGATGGCTCCCACGACCCTGCTCGGCCAAGAGGCCACAACCACGCCCGGAGGAAGAGACCCCCATTGCCATGGTCGTCCAATTGACATCTCCCGTATGCTTGCTGTATGCGATGGAGTGGTTTATGTGGAGCGATGTGCCCTTTCAAGTATCAAGTATATCCGAAGGGCCAAGAGGGCCATCAAAAAGGCTTTTCGCTGCCAGCTCGACGGCCTGGGATTTGCTTTGGTTGAACTGCTTTCCCCATGCCCTACCAACTGGAAGATGTCTCCCAAACAGGCGTGGGAATGGGTGAACAAGGTAATGGTGAACACTTATCCTCTTGGAGTTATAAAAGATACCACAGGATATGAGGACTGATGGATGATCACTAGAACCATTTTTTCTGGATTTGGTGGACAGGGTGTCTTGCTGATGGGATATGTCCTCAGCCATGGCGCAATGCTCAAGGGATTAAACGTCACATATTTCCCTGCCTATGGGGCTGAAATGCGTGGTGGCACTGCCAATTGTACCGTAACGGTTTCGGACAAGAAGATAGCCTCGCCGGTTGCCTCTAACCCTGACGTCCTTGTAGCCATGAACCTTCCGTCCCTGGATAAATTCGGTCCCAAGGTGGTGGAAAATGGGCTGGTATTCCTCAATTCTTCCATGATAGAGGAAGAACCGCCACGAGATGACGTTCAAATGATAAAAGTTCCCACTCTCGACTTGGCAAGAGAAGTTGGATCGGAAAGGGCAGCGAACATGGTAATGATCGGGGCTGTATGCGCCAAGACCGGCCTGCTCAGCCTAAATGAGACCATAGAAGGAATGAAGGCCGCCTTAAAGGGCAAGGAAAAGTTTTTTGACCT
>CAZDVV010000226.1:0-2995 GCA_964508875.1 uncultured Desulfobacteraceae bacterium
GGTGATCCAAGATTTGATACCGCCCAGGGCAATGTATCATCAATTGCAAGCCCCTCTGCCGTTGAAAGGGATCTTTCAGTTTCCTTGAATAAACGCCAAGTCATTTACCGTTGTCAGTTCACTGTTCACCGTTCACGGATAAGGGGTCAGAATAAAGAAGTCAGAAACTAGAAGTTAGTAGTCAGAATTTCTCTTGCCTCCTGGCTTCTGTCTCCTGTCTCCTATATTTATGCTTTTGCCTTTTCTTCTTCTGCCTTCTGGATTTCCTTTTCAATAAATTCTGTTACCGCGTCCACACCGTGGATAAGATTGCCAAGTTCTTCTTCTAGATTACTGGCTTCAATAACCAGGATCCAGCCCTTCCCATACGGATCCGTATTGATGAGAGTGCAATCCTCTTCAAGCTCTTCATTGATTTCAGCTATTTCGCCGGAAACTGGGGCCACCAATTTCCCTATCCATTTTCGTGACTGGATCTTCCCGCAGACTTCACCCTGCTCAACTTCGTCTTCTTCCTCTGGGAGGTCTACGAATACTATATCGCCAGCTTCCTTTTGGAAGAAGTCTGTCATTCCCACAGTAACCTTGTTGCCATCCACTTTGGCCCAACTGTGCTCTTCATGGTAATAGAGTTCCTCGGGCATGTTGTAACCTTTGATCTCAGCCATGCTTTTTCCCTCCTTGTTCGATTTCGTTCCTCAAAAAAATACCTTATTGTAGTTTTAGATACAAAAAGTGCTAGAAACTGTGATTCTAAAGTCAGGTTAGTTGAACCTTGCCTTTATAGCCCTTGCATGAAGGGGCAGGCCCTCTGCCTCTGCGAGGGTTATGACCACGTCCTTGAGACCCTCAAGACCCTCTTTACTCAAATACTGAAACGTGGGCTTCTTAATAAAGTCGTCCACGGATAGCCCTGAGAACATCCTTGCGCATTGGCCTGTGGGGAGCACGTGATTTGTGCCCGATGCGTAATCGCCCACTGGTACTGGAGCATAGGGGCCCATGAAGATGGAGCCTGCGTGCTTAATTCGGTTGAGAGTAATAAAAGGATCTCTGGTAATGATCTCCAGATGCTCGGTAGCGTACTCATTGGTGAAATCAATTGCCTGGTCCATGTCCCTTGCGATGAGCACGCATGAGTGCTTAGAGAGGGCTGATTCTAGGATTTCCTTTCGTTCTACCGCGTCAAATTCCCTCGTGATAATCTCACAAACCCTGGCGGCTAGATCCTCTGAAGTGGTGACAAGCACAGCAGCGGAGTCAGGATCGTGCTCGATTTGGGACAAAAAATCAATGGCTATGAACTCGGGATCTCCTGTCTCGTCCGCTAGAATAAGGGCTTCACTTGGACCAGCAGGGGAGTCAATATCCACGATTCCATAAACAAGCATTTTTGCTGCCGTGACATACTTGTTGCCAGGCCCCACGATTTTATCCACCTTGGGCATGGTCTCAGTTCCGAAGGCCAGCCCAGCTACCCCCCAGGGGCCTCCCACCTTGAAGATCCTGTCACAACCTGCAATGTCTGCAGCCACCAGGATGGCAGGATTGGTCTTCATTCCCTTCAATGGTGGTGTTACCGCCACGATTTCACCCACGCCAGCCACCTTCGCTGGTAGCACTGTCATCAATATGGAACTAGGGTAGGCTGCGGTACCACCGGGTATGTAACAGCCAACAATGTCCATCGGCCGGGTAATACGGCCTGCCAGGATACCTGGCTGAACCTCGATTGACCACATTTCGCGCTCAAGCTGGGCTTTATGAAATTTCTTGATATTTTCGGCGGCAACTTTGAGACAATCAACCACCTTTGGATCGAGCTGGTTGTAGGCATCCTGGATTTCTTCTTGAGTTGCCTCGAGGTCAGCAGGGGTGATGTCAGGTTTGTGTTTCTTGTAATGCTCGAGGGCAACAGCGTCGCCACGATGACGAATATCTTCCACAATTTTTCGCACATCATCATGGATGGAGGATATATCCTCCATGGACCTTTCCATGATTGCTTTTCTCTGCTCCTGGGTTAGTTGATCAATTTTCAGTGGTTTTATTTTCATCTAATCCTCCCTGGTTCGGATGTAATCTTTTAATGCGTCAATGGTACTTTGAAAGGCGAGTTCCTCCCAAGGGATTTCTTCAGTAGGGTAAATCTTTACCTCGGATGTCTCATCTCCTGCCCTGAGAGTCCCGTCAATCGGGCGGCCTACATAAACAACTACCACTTGCAATCTGCCAGGGTAAGAGTAAATTCCCAGCAGGCGCTCAATACTGATATCAATACTGCATTCCTCCTTTGTTTCTCTGATAGCTGCCTTATCAACTTGTTCGCCGCGATCTACATATCCGCCGGGAATTACCCATTTTCCCTTTTGCGGTTCAATATCCCTTTTTACTAACAAAATACCGCCTTGCATTTCAACAATGCTGCAAGCAACCAGCTTGGGGTCCAGATAAAATATGAACTGGCACTGCTGGCATACAAGCCTCTCAGGCTCATTTGGGTGAATCAGTTTCGATTGCAGTCTGCCCCCGCAAACAGGGCAGAAGCGAAATTCAGGTTCATGGTAATGCATAAGAGCAGTCCACCTAGGCAATAAAGCCGCAAGGTTTTATCGAGCCTTGTTTAGTTATTTCGAGCCTTTTTGTCAAAACCAATTTCTCCATTGGATTTTCTTTTTTTCAATGGGTGCCTTTTGGGAATCCGAAAATACTTACCCGTAAACCACACAAAGTCGGCCAGATCTCTTTCTATTACAGTTGTTTCTTTCAAAGTATATGGCACGAGTGTAACCATAGGGGTCTTGATGCGCCTCATCAATCTTTTCGGTATACCAAAGCCATGAACCAGGTGGCCGTTACCGCATATTACAACTATCTTGGTATGAGTATCCTTGAGCAATGCTGCCAGGTTTTGTGCCATTGTCTCTTCCCAAACGCATTGTGCTTCGTAAAAATATTCGAAACTCTTTAGACGTTCATGAGAATGGGATTCATA
>CAZDVV010000227.1:0-2979 GCA_964508875.1 uncultured Desulfobacteraceae bacterium
CGCATTGGACAAAAAGCACATTCTTAACGTCCTTTCCGTCCGAAGGCCTGGTGATTTTTCCTCCCGCGGCCATCTCTTCCATTTCCACATTGGTAATCACGTCTTTAAATTTGCCGTATCCCAAGTGCTCCAATTTGTTGGCATCATAGGGCACCCAACCGGTAGCCTGGACAATGGCCCCCACCTTTTCTGTTGCACTGTTTCCATTGCCTTTGATCTCTACGGAAAATAACCCCGGCGCCCCGGTGATCTTTTCCACTGTAGATGAGGTATAAACCTTAATATTAGGATTGTCCTCAACCGCCTTGACAAGTTCCTCCAATCCTGTGTCATAAAGGTCCTTGTAAGGCATGGTCACCCGTTTTTTCATCTTGGCCAAAAAACCACCAAGGTTGGCTTCCTTTTCAACCACCACGGCCTTGTATCCAGCCTTGGCGGTCTCCAATGCGGCCGTAAGACCGGCAAGGCCACCACCAACAACCAGGATATCCTTAGAAATTTCTTCCTCTGGCTTGTAAGGCTCAGGGAGCTCCGTGTCATTTGCCTTAGAACATCCCATGCGGAGATTGTCCTCTGCCAACATCTGGGTGTCTTCCTCACCAGCAGGTTGCATCCACACAACCTGCTCCCGGAGGTTTACCCTCTCTACGATTTTATCAGATCCAAAATTGAACACGTCGTAATTGACCCGAGGCGAGCAGGCCGCGATGACTATAGTATTAACGCCTTCGCCCTCGATATCTTTCTTAATTAGCTCAACACCCTCAGGTCCACAAAGAAAGGGATGCTCCCTACATATGGGAACACTGTAATCATCAGTAGCTATTTCCGAGAGCTTGCCCACATCCAAGGCATCTCCTATCCCACATCCGGTGCATATATAAACTGCTGTCTTCTTATCCATCGAGCTACCTCCTAGCGATTGATTGAATGGCTTTCAACGCTGCTGCAGTGGCGTCCTGTACACAAGTGGCCACATCTGTGGGTCTCCTTGTACACCCAGCGCCGTATATTCCTGGCTTTTGAGGATCTAAGACAATAAAGCCGTAGTCATCATAGGTAACCTCTGGTGGCGCCACACCATTCATCTTATTGGGCACCATACCAGTGGCAAGCACCACCATATCAAATGTCATCCTTATCTGTTCGCCGGTGCGGGTATTTTCGCCTTCAACGGTAAGGTTTTTTGTCTCTTCATCTTCGGTAATATATGCTATCTTGCTTTTGACAAAATGTACCTTTTCATCCTGCTCAACCTTTACATAGAAATCCTCGAGCCTATCCAGTGCCCTTATGTCAATGAAAAATATGGTCACCTCACAGTCCGGATATTGGTCCCTTATGTACCTTGCATGTTTCATTGAGGCAAGACAGCATATGCCTGAGCAATAGGGCAAATGGTTTTCATCACGGGAGCCAGCACACTGGATAAACGCTACATTTTTCACTTCTTTACCGTCTGAGGGCCTCACAATCTTTCCGCCCGTGGGACCATTGGGAGAGGCCAGGCGTTCCATCATCACATTTGTAATCACGTTCTTGTACTGGCCGAACCCATAGTATTCAATCTTAGAGGCGTCATAAGGATTCCATCCTGCGGCCCATATGATAGCTCCGACCTTCAAATCAAATGTTGTCTCTTGCATATCAAGATCAATTGCTCCATACTCGCACACTGCCTGACACTTCTTGGCCTCATCCGTCCCAATTATGGACGGATCCAGCACATACCTCATGGGAAATGCGAATTCATGGGGAAGGTAAGCGGCCTTGATCTTATCCATGCCAAAATTAAATGGATTATCAATCTCAGTCTCACAAACCTCTGCGCATTTACCACAGCAAGTGCACTTCTCATTCACATACCTGGGTGATAACTTGATGGTAACATCATAGTTACCGGCCTCCCCACATACGCTGGCCAATTCTGCCATGGTAAAAAATCGAACTCTGGGGTTTTGTTTCAGGCGTCTAAAGTTGATCTCCAATCCGCAAGTCGGTGGACACAATTTGGGAAAGTAGTGATATAGTTGAGCAACTCTTCCACCTAGATATGGATTTTTCTCGATAAGAACCACATCGTATCCAGCCTCTGCGGCCTCCAGGGCGGCGGTTACACCGCTTATTCCTCCGCCCACCACCAAAATGCTCTGGCTATTCGCTTGTGTTTCCACCATTGTCTCCTCCAAAATAAGGATTTTCTTAGAAATAAATATGGGTTGTCCTGATATTACAAAAATGCGAATTTCGTCAATAGCCCAATCCGGGCAGGGAAGGCCCGGGAAAAGGCTATTGACAAAATGCGCATTACATTTTTCATAAGGCTTTCATAAGACCAACCTAGGAATGAAATGCTCCGGTGCCCACAAAGGGACAACCGAAGCATTGGTCAGTTGTTAAGTATTAGACGCCTGGCATGGTCCAGATGTCTTTCTTGAAGACATCCCATTCGCCTGTGGCAGGATCCCACTTGCAATTGACGAAGCATAGCCAATTGTCATTGTCCATCTTTGGCTTGTCTGCCCTGAAATAGTAACCAGGCCACCTTGTCTCCTCACGGAACAAAACGCTCCTTATGTGTGCCTCGCCCTGCCACATCCTGTGAATGTTCTCCCAACACCTCATAAGCTCATGGAGATTGCGGGCAGCCAGCTTTTCAGAATCCTCTTTCAGGAATACGTAAAGCTCCATGGCCCTCTCCAGCAACGCCTTGCTGGTCTTGAACTGGGCAGTAACACCACCAGCGTACTCATCCATGATCTTCTGCAGCCTGTCCATAAACTGCCTCCAGAGGAGGTAGTTGGGATTGACCGTATCGTCAGTGGTGAAGCCCTTGTATTGTTCATAGGTGTCCAGGGGCTGCAGAATCTTCTTCTTCAGCTCCTCAACCTTACCCATGTCAACCTGGGGCTCGGCGCCCTTTTCCACAATGTACTTGATTGCGGCTTTTCCAGCAATCCTTCCCTCTGCGTGGGACCC
>CAZDVV010000228.1:0-2955 GCA_964508875.1 uncultured Desulfobacteraceae bacterium
CCTCTGTCCTACATACTCTGTCTTTATTGGAGAGATCAGGGAACTGCGGTTTTGTTAGTCAGGATTTTGTCCCTTGTGGTGCGAGGGCACTGCGCGTGGTGATAATAGGGAAAAGGGTTTTTAGTTATTGGAAGATCTCTCCTGATCCAAAACAGGCTATTGCTACCATCAGCCATGGCGCGAGAATAGATCACAACCTATTTGTTCCCCTCCAGGAAAAGGGCAAAAGGGAGGCAAAGGACTTTTGTGAGAAGGCCCAAATTGATCTTGCCGCAATAGACCTTATTTTTCCTGAGGAATGTAGTGAGCCAAGGCCCTTGTTTCTTGAAATCAATTATTACTTTGGCAGGCGTGGCCTTGGTGGGTCAGAGCGGTATTATGAAATTCTTTTTGGGGAAGTTGGAAAATGGCTCGAAGAGAGGGGCCTTGACTCTTCGCGCATTAGACTGATCTAATCACGGCTTTTCTCAGTCACCAAACTATTTGACTTTTACGTATACCCGCCTTGAGCGAGGCCCGTCAAACTCACAGAAAAACACTTTTTGCCATGTTCCTAGTAAGAGCCTCCCTCCTTCTACGATGATCATAACAGAGCTTCCCACCAATGTGGCCTTGATATGGCTGTCAGCATTACCTTCCATGTGGCGATAGCCAGCACCTGCAGGGACAAGGGAATTGAGTCTGTCAATGATATCCTGGCATACCGCAGGATCTGCTCCCTCATTTATTGTGACGCCGGCCGTAGTATGGGGAACATAGACCACACAAATGCCGTCTGCAACGCCAGAAGCCTTTACCTCTTTTTGGACCTGGGAGGTAATATCAACCATCTCAATTCTAGATCTTGTCCTGACATTAATCGTTGTAGCCATTTTTACCTCCTTTGGGGATTGGTCTAAACGGGAGCCAATAAGAACCATGGGATTTCGAATATTGAATATCGAATGTAGAAGGAATTACTTTGAAATTTCGCGGTTCATAATTCGAAATTCGAGATTCAAAATCTAGTTCAGATAATTCTATGGACTGATGATTAGCGAATCCGAGTCCTCCTCAGTATCTTTTTCCATATCTTCTGGCTCACCAAGGGCAAGTAAAAGGGTTCTGGTAAAGAGATAATCTAGCACAATATTCTTTTCTTCTCCGATTATCTTGGCCGCTGCCAAAGCAATTCGCGCCAATTCCTGCTTTTCTTTTGTCCAAAGAACATATGCCATTTCTTCAAGGCGATATTTTAATAGCCGCCTTTCTTCCAAGGTAATGTTCTCAGTCAGCCACTTTTGTTCGATCTCTTTTCTCCGCTCCGACTTTTGTTCCTCAGTCAGGTAGATGGGACTATCATCTAGCTTGGAGATTTCGTCCACAAGGTCCGACAGTCTTTCATGATTGAGGATAAACAATTTCATCAAGGGATGGGCAAAAAGCTTGTCAAGAGTACTCTGTGTGACGAGGTCTGCATTTACCTCCTCTTCTGAAATCAATTCATAGATGGGTGGGGTATCTATTAGATCAGTTTTTGAAAGGAGCGTAGATCGAAACTCTGCATAGGCCCTTACTCCCTCGCCTGGAGCATCTTCAGCTGCCCTGTAAGCCTTTTCAAGGGTTGTTGCTGCATGGGAAAGTGAGGTCTTTACCATGATCATGTCTTCACTTTGAAGGAGCGTTTCTTTAACTTCCTTGAAACCCTTCTTGCTATATGCCCCATAGAAAAATTCTAAGATTCCATGCTTTTCGCTTATTATGCCCATTCCCACGTCAAAGCCCCGAGGGAAACGCGGTAAGGCCACCATGACGCCTCTGGTCCCTGCCGCATCATAACTTCCAATCAAGGCTTCTGGGTCTTCCTGTGTCACTGGTTTGATGATAGAGCCTGAGTCCTCCCCTTTAACCAAATCAGGGACATCAAAACCTTTTGTTTTTAGTTTGAAAAGTAGCTTGCGAATGGACTTCTGCACTTCCTTTTGGGGAAATGTCTCAGAGATTCTAGTGATAAGCTCAGATAGGCCATTTTCCAGAGGCAGTTTTTCGACAAAGGCCCTGGCCAGAAATGGGGAAGAAATTTGTGCCACAGTGTCCTGGGCACTAGCATGTTTGTAATTGGCCAATAAGGAGGATAGCTCGGTCTCTTGCTCAGGTGTTAAGGCTAATGTAGATTGTTTCTTTTTCTTGGATTTCTTTTTACTCATGCCTGTGCTGCCTTCTTCTCTTCAATGCTTACATGGTCAATGAAGCCTGCCTCTCTGAGATAAACATTTATAGTTTGGCCAGGTCTGGTGGGCCATACGCCTCCCACGTAATTTGGAGAAATAGGAAGTTCGCGGTATTCCTCACCTCTGTCCACCAAGACCGCCAGCTCTATCTTTTTTGGCCTGCCGTAGTCCACAAGGGCATCCATGGCCGCGCGTACTGTTCTCCCTGTGAACAATACGTCATCCACCAATATCACCGTCTTGTCGTCCACTGAAAAAGGAAGTTCTGTTTTGCCCACTCGTGGGCTGGGGCCGATGCGAGTCCAGTCATCCCTGTAAAGGGTGATATCAAGCACTCCCATTGGCACTTCCCTGCCCGTAAGCTCTGCTATGGCTTTTTGGAATCGAGCAGCTAGATATGCACCTCCAGTACGGATGCCCACTAACACAACATCATCAAGACCCTTGTGAGCCTCGATAATTTTCTTTACTATAGCTTGGATACTTTCCTGGATGTCTTTTTCTTGTAAAATGGTTTCTGAATGCATAATGTCTTCCTTGGAATTGATTTTCTCAAAGCCATGCATGGGCGCAAGGTGGGTGCCACCCCAGAAAAAATGTAAATATACTCCTGCCTTAGCCATTCGTCAATCACAAAGATGAGCTTTGATTTGACTCGTAAAGACTCTGAGCGTATTCTCCAGTTCAGAATTGAAATATGAGAATCCAAGATCAAATAAGGGTATCTAGAGTTGATAAGAAGAGC
>CAZDVV010000229.1:0-2948 GCA_964508875.1 uncultured Desulfobacteraceae bacterium
TCAGCTACAGCCATGTTGGCACCTGAAATACCCATATCCGCAGTGAGAAACTTCTGCCTCAGTTTCTCCCTGGCCACCATGGTCAGTTCTTCTGGCTCTTCTGTATAAGGAATACCTAGGGTTTCTGAAAATAGGTGCGCTATTTCCTGTTTGTTCTTGTGAAGGGCAGGGCCCACAATATGCGAAGGGGTCTCGCCTGCAAGCTGGATAATAAACTCACCCAGGTCTGTCTCCCAGGTGTCAATGCCGTGGGCCATCAAAACCTGATTTACCGATATCTCCTCGCTCACCATGGACTTTCCTTTGACGACCCTCTTGACGTTATTTTCCATGGCGAGCCCAAGGATAATCTTGTTTGCCTCCCTTGCGTCGGCCGCCCAGTGGACACGCCCCCCGGCCTTAATCACATTTTGCTCAAGGGTCTCGAGAAGAGAGGGAAGGTTATCAAGTGCCCGGGCCTTGACATCCCTTGCCATGTTCCTGAGCTGCTCAGGTTCTTCCAGTTCGGCAAAGGCCTGGTTGCGTAAAGAAGTGAAGATTGAACCTATTTTTTTAGGTTTTCCTGCAGTTGGGCATTTTCCAAAGCATAATGTGTACCGCCTTTACAGGGTATCTCTGCTTTTGCATGTATCCTCCCATATTCATCAGGCAGCTGATCTCAGCGCCGATTAGATACTCTGCACCAGTATCCAGGATATAGGAAACCTTCTCCTCTACCATCGCCTTCGAGATGTGGGGGAACTTGAAACTGAAGGGGCCGCCGAATCCGCAGCAAAGCTCTGGCCTTTCCATTTCAACGAGTTCAAGCCCTTTCACGTTTTCAAGGAGTTTCCGGGGTTGCTTACGTACCCCAAGGGCCCTCATGACCTGGCAGGAATCGTGGTAGACCGCCCGGCCATACCATTGCGCGCCGATGTCTTGGATTCCCAGGACATCTACCAGGAATTCCGTGAGCTCGTATGTTTTGCCGGACACTTCCAGGCCCCTCTCCAGCCACTTCTTGTCATCATGGAAAATAACAGGGTATTCGTGGCGCACCATGCTCACACAAGAGCCGGAAGGTGCCACGACGGCCTCAGCATCTTCGAACAGAGAGATGAAATGCTTAGCAAGGGGTATGGTCCTTTTCCTGAGTCCGCTCTTGTAAACAGGCTGGCCACAACAGGTCTGAGCTTTTGGATAATAGGTTTGAATACCCGCCTCGGCAAGGGCCTTTGCTGTGGCAACACCCACTTGAGGATGAAATTGCTCAACCAGGCACGGGATGAACAGAGCTATTTTCAATTCTACCTCTTCTAGTCATGGATTGAGGGGCTTCATGATAAAGGGTAAGGATAGCTCAATCAAGATGTTTTCTCGAGCCTTTCAATTCTCCTAAACTGTTTGACAATATAATAACACCGCTTTAAATAGGGCTAAGTGACCAGGAAGGCGAACATAGAGGTAGGGAATCTATGCATATGAAAATGGGGCGGTTTGCACTTGCCTCTGGAGCCAGTGGAGGGCCACATGAGCAAAGATAGATTGGTTCTCGTGGAAAAGAATGAAGCGGTAACTACTATAATTATCAATAGACCCGAGGTTAGAAACGCGGTGAACCGAGCCACTGCTGAGCAATTGAGCAGGGCCTTCAAAGAATTCGAGGCCGATGAGGAGGCCAGGGTGGCGGTGCTATGGGGTGCTGGTGGATGCTTTTGTGCGGGCGCTGACTTGAAGGCCATTGCTGAAGGAAGACCTAACCGGCTGGAACCGGACGGGGATGGACCCATGGGGCCAACACGTGTGTTTCTCAGCAAACCTGTTATAGCGGCAATAGCTGGGTATGCTGTAGCGGGTGGGCTAGAACTTGCTCTTTGGTGTGATTTGCGAGTGGTTGAGCGGAATGCTTTCTTTGGTGTTTTCTGTAGGCGATGGGGTGTTCCTCTCATGGACGGTGGCACAGTGAGGCTACCTCGGCTTATAGGTATGTCCAACGCCCTTGATATGATTCTTACGGGAAGAGCAGTTAGTGCCGATGAAGCACTTAGAATGGGTTTGGCCAACCGAGTGGTTGAACCAGGAACGGCAAGAGAGGAAGCTGAGAGGCTGGCAAATCAGATTGCACAGTTTCCGTGGAATTGTGTGCTCAGTGACAGACAATCGACCTATGAACAAATGGATTTGAGCTTTGAAAAGGCCATGTTAAACGAATTTCACTTGGGCCTGAGAACCGTTAAAAGTGGAGAAACTGAGTTTGGGGCAAAAAGATTCGCTCAGGGTAAGGGGAGGCATGGCTCATTCGAGTGAACGATAATTTCAAGACAATATACTCCGAAGGTTATCGGGTAACCCTTATAGGTGGAATATGCAATGTTGGCCTGATCACACTAAAGCTTGTGGCTGGCATAGTGAGCCACAGTGAAGCCCTTATAGCTGATGCGGTTCATTCCCTCTCAGACCTCATAGCAGACCTTATCACCTTGGCTGGGTTTAAGATCGGGAGAAAGGAGGCTGATGCTAACCACCATTTTGGGCATGGTAGGGTTGAGACCTTTTTTTCTTCCTTGACGGGCATGCTACTGGTTTTAGGGGGAGGATATATTGCCTTTCATGCCATTGTCAGTATCAAATCCTTGTCTCATCCTCCACCTGGGATTCTGGCTGTGGGAGTTGCTTTCTTCTCCATACCAATCAAAGAGGGCCTTTACCAATGGACAATTAGAGTATGGATACTAATGAAAAAAATGGGACTGAAAAAGAAGGCAGATAATGCCCCCTTTTCCCCCATGCCAATCTCCTTTTCTTTTAGGGCCTGAAAATCAGCAACCATGCGTGCGCAATGAGCACGCTGATGATCATATAAGGAAACGCTATCTTCATAAACCCACCAAAGGTTATCCTGTAACCCCTGGACTCGGCAATCCCCATGGTCACCACATTTGCAGATGCCCCGATAATGGTCCCATTTC
>CAZDVV010000230.1:0-2928 GCA_964508875.1 uncultured Desulfobacteraceae bacterium
GGCCTCAGTACGTAGCTCCACATGATAGGGAGGGTCTTGCGGGATGGATGGACCTAAAGTGCAAGGATTGAATATCTGTTTTAGGTGACATGAGTACAATATAAGCTTTCTTTTTGGTAAGGGATTTAATCTGATTTTACTACCAGTATAGCAGCCTTTTCAAGTGCCCTCACCAGTTTGATACTTATATCTCCCAGCACGAATTCCTCAGCCTTGGTCATACGCTTTCGTCCAATTACAACCATGTCAAAATTGCCTTTATTGAACTGGTCTATAATACCATCTGTTACAGTAGGGTAAGGGTCTTCTGCTATTTTTATCCTGATATTTCTTGGATTAATTCCCCCCTCAACCAATTTATCTTTTGCATTTTCTAAAAATGCTTCAATCCTTGATTTTTGTTCAGAGACGAACTTCTTGCCCATTAAGTCCTCGGTGCTTGTGGGTTTCTTATATATGTGGAGCAGAGTTATATGGGCATCTTCGGGACAAAAAGACATGCGGGCAAGATAATGGACTACTGCTCTGGAGGCCACAGAATCACTTAACGGTACAAGTATGAAATTACTCACAGGTTTCCCCCTATTTTCTAAAAATAAGGTACATACATCGATTCAAATCTTCAATAATTTCATCTACTGTTTCATAATAAATACCAGCCCCTGCAGAAAAATGCATAAGGATGTCATTTAGTAAAGTTGGGAAATACGGATAAATTTTCTTAAGGTTTACCAACCTCCATTTATCAAGTAACGAAAAATCGCCTGGCTCTAAACGATCTATCAGATCACCGTATATCATCCTGTCGTTCATTATCATATGTAAGTTGTGAAAACCCTTGCCCAAGGCATAAAGCAATATATTACCCAAACCAAATATATCCAAGCTAAATGGGTTCTCTACTGCATCGAAATCAAAGTCAAAGTCTATCCATACATAGTTGCCTGTATCGCGTTCAACAATAATATGATCATTACGAATATCTCCATGTCTGAATCTATTCAAGTGTAAGAACCGGATTGCCTCAAATGCCTTAATAAGCTTTTGTAAAATATCCGGTAACATAGTGTTGAAATAGGTCTCATGCCCCATAGAAAAGGAGTCGATATAGGTAAAAAAATTTGATCCGGATACAATATCCAGCACGCGGATAATGTTTTCTTTCTCATCACGAAGTGATATGCCATGCATGAAGTATGGATGATCTTTTACAAGTTTCAAGATGTCTTCTTCCTTTTTGGGATTTCGGAAGCATCTGATCTTGACACCACCGATTGTGATTTTAAACGTCTCCAAAAAAGTGAGCTTAAGAATCTTTTTTTCGCCAGTATCTAGATCCTCACACCGCTTTACCCAGTACTTGGGGTCATCCATACCAAATCGTCGTTCCTGTTCATTCCTTATTACCATATACCGTTTGTCCCCGATTTGAATGATGTCCCCGTGATCAATGTTACAGAATTCAGTCGTATCTGTAATTATTCGGCCAGCCAAGACTTACTGCAACCCCTCTAACAAACGTAATGGCAAATTAGCAAGCGCCATTTTTACACTATCTAAGAAGTTCTTAAATCCATTATTTTCTATTACCATGCCAAGTACTTCAGACGTTATACACAGTGTGTCCACATCTTCTTCATGAAATTCATAACGTTCACCATGATAGATTCTCAGCACCCCAACAGTGGCCTGTCGACTTTTAATGGGTATGGACAACATAGAAACAATCCCTTCCTTTGCTACAGCATCAGGATATTGGGCATGGGGGCTTTTCCTCAAATCTTCGATATAGACTGGTTGCTCAGTGTATAGGGCGCAATGTTTCTCGTCCACAACTACTGGGCCTTTTCGAAGAAACTCTTCGCTGACACCGTGGCTTCTGACGTGAATCAGCTGGTGTTCCCTTTCATCTAGCAACATAATACTACATCCTTTGGCCTTAAACCTTCGGCGTGTGCCTTCAACAATATGCTTCATCAGCAAATTGAGATCGTCATATGTTACGAGTGCGTGGACAATAGCCTTAAATTGGCGAAGATAAAATTTCCTTTCCGGAATTTCTGTCATAATCAGCCCTCCTTGTAAGAATGATTAATATTTTCTATAGCCTCCTGGATAAAAGGCCTGTGTCTTTATTCATAACATGTTCAGATATAATCCCATGCCGGATAATATGGGGGATTAACATCTGAATCTATTACTGTAGTACCAAAAGAAACCTTTTGTTTACCTCCATCAAGTACTATATTCGGTTTATCTTCAAAAGAAGTAATGATCTCTTCAATTCAATACTGTTACAGGCAGGCTTACAGGAGACATTTGCACTTATACCACTGATTGGAACTCTTGCTACTCCTGCCAATGCCCTTGCACCTGGATGAGCTGAGACTCGTATACCTATTTTTCCTGTGCCAGCAGTAAGCAAGAGTGAAGTGAGGTGATAGTGATAAGACCTTGCTTTTTCATAAAAAAAGTATAGAGAAAGTACCCTTGTGAGTCAAGAAAAAAAGTGGCACAAGATATGGTGGTTTCATGCTTTTTATGGGCTTTTAGCCCGAGAAGTTTTATGATATGTAGCAGGGCGTGGCAGGGAATAGCCTTTCGGAAATAGATTTTCTTGGATCTTGCCTGTATTTGGCCAATTTCGGATATACGTCTCCATTGAATCTCATGGCCATTTTTTTTGAAAGGCTCGACCTCCGTTCAGGCCGAAGCACAGGTCTCAATGGGATAATCCGGATTCTCTCAAATCCGACATATGCCCCACCTTCCGTTTTCTCTTGATGAGGTTCTTTATTTCTTCAAGGGTAATCTCTGTTTTTCCTTTCAGGGCCTTTTTTATCTGCGTGGTGATCTTCCTTTTGTAATCGGAGATTTGCCTATCATAAGGGTTGGAAGAACTAGAAGGATTTGAAAGATCCGTCCAAA
>CAZDVV010000231.1:0-2914 GCA_964508875.1 uncultured Desulfobacteraceae bacterium
TTTTGATCAAATCAGATATGGATTTATTTGGAGTGAAAAGGGAGTAGTTAGGCAGAGTTGACTTGATGTCCATGGCAATATAGTCGATAAGTGCTGCGCTGAGCAGTTCTTCCAGGACCTGAGGTCTGCTGCCGTTTGTGTCAAGTTTGACACAATAACCAAGATCCTTCAGTTGTTTACAAAATCGGGGTAGCTCTGCCTGTAGTGTTGGTTCTCCACCCGAAATCACCACGGCATCCAGCAGGCCTTGTCGGTTTTTCAGAAAATCTAGTACAAAGTCATTGTCAAGCCTTGGCATAAAGTCATCAGGCAACACAAGTTCAGGGTTGTGGCAAAACGGACATCTGAAATTGCAACCCTGGACAAATAGAACACAACTCACCTTGCCAGGGTAATCAATGAGAGAGCTTTTTTGTATGCCTCCAAAACGTATTTCCATGGCCTTATGAATCGCTGGACTCATAACTGTCAGCTCCGGCAAAGATGGGTCCTAGGAAGCAATTTTAAAGGTCTTTCTCATGACAAATTCGGCCTGCTTGCCCCTGTTCCATTGATTAACAGGTCTGAGGTAACCCACCACCCGTGAGTAAACTTCGGTCGTCTCTCCACATTTGGGACATGTATCTTGCTCTCCGCTCAGGTATCCATGGGAAGGACAAACGCTGAAGGTGGGTGTCAGGGTAAAGTAGGGGAGACGGAATTTGGATACTATCTTGTTGATAAGGGACTTTATGGTGTCAACGTCGGTGACTTGCTCCCCCAGGAATATGTGCAACACTGTCCCTCCTGTGTATTTTGTCTGTAGCTCATCCTGCAGCATGAGGGTCTCAAAGATATCGTCTGAATAGTTTACAGGGAGGTGGGTAGAATTTGTATAAAAGGGCTCGGCTCCGCTTTGAAGTTCTAGTTCATTGGCACACACTATCTCAGGGAACCGTCTTTTGTCCAACATTGCCAGGCGGTAAGAAGTGCCTTCAGCCGGCGTGGCCTCTAGATTATACAGATCACCTTTTTCCTCCTGAATCTCAGAGATTTGGTCCCTGATAAAATCCATAACTCTCAGCGCAAACTGACGTCCCTCGTCGGAGCCTATACCCTCACCTAGAAAGTTCAGGCAGGCCTCATTCATTCCGATAATACCAACGGTAGAGAAATGATTTTTCCAGTATAGACCCGTATTGGCCTTTATTTCTCTTAGGTAGAATCTGGAATATGGGTAGAGATTCTTTTCGGTAAATCGTTCTAAGACCTTTCTTTTGATGGTAAGGCTTTCTGCTGCCAAGTGAATCAATTCTTTAAGACGGGAGAAAAAATCCCTTTCATTATGTGCCAAGTAACCGATTCTGGGCAGATTTATGGTCACTACACCGATGGAGCCAGTGAGTGGGTTAGCTCCAAAAAGTCCCCCGCCCCTCTTTATCAGTTCTCGGTTATCAAGCCTCAGCCTGCAACACATGGAACGAGTGTCTTCAGGTGACATGTCTGAATTCACGAAATTAGAAAAATAGGGGATTCCATACTTGCCGGTCATTTTCCATAATGGTTCAAGGTTTGGGTTGTCCCAGTTGAAATCCTTGGTGATATTGTATGTAGGAATAGGAAATGTAAATACCCGGCCCCTGGCATCACCTTCCATCATTACTTCTGCAAAGGCGCGATTGATCATATCCATTTCAGGCTGGAATTCTGCATACGTTTCTTTTTGGGGGCTGCCGCCTACGATCACCTGCTGGGTCGATAGGATAGGGGAGACCTCTAAGTCCAGAGTAATGTTGGTGAATGGCGTTTGAAACCCGACTCTGGTGGGGATGTTGATGTTAAAAACGAACTCTTGCAGGGCCTGCTTTACATCTTTATAAGAAAGCCCATCATAGCGTACAAATGGTGCCAGCAAAGTGTCAAAATTAGAAATGGCCTGCGCACCTGCTGCCTCTCCCTGAAGCGTGTAAAAGAAATTTACGATCTGTCCCAATGCTGACCTGAGGTGTTTGGGCGGCGAGCTTTCCACTTTACCGGCCACACCTTTGAATCCCTGGACCAGTAGGTCCTTGAGATCCCATCCCACACAGTAGACAGACAACAGGCTTAGGTCATGAATATGGAAATCTCCTTCTTTATGGGCTTGTCGGATTTCTGGTGGATAAATGCGATTCAGCCAGTATTCTGAGGTTATATCCGAAGAAATATAGTTGTTTAGGCCCTGGAGTGAATAACACATATTGCTGTTTTCCTGAATCTTCCAGTCTATTTTCTGTAGATAGTTTTCCACCAGATCAACATTAGCCTTTGCGGCCAGTGCCCTTAATTGCGCATGTTGTTCCCGGTAGAGGATATAGGCCTTGGCAGTCTTGTAGAAAGGGGAGTCCAGGAGTACTCGCTCTACAATATCCTGTATTTCCTCGACTTCCGGAACAGGCCCAAGGCGAAGTTCGTGTGCAAGGGTAAGCACTCTCAAGGTGAGTTTCCTGGCGTCCCTTTCCGCAAATTCACCTGTTGCCTTTCCCGCCTTGGCGATTGCAGCGGTGATCTTGGATGAATCAAATTCTACTATCCTTCCATCCCGTTTTCTTATCTGCTCGAACATTTCTCCTCCCTGATTTTGCCTGCCACCAGGCAGGGCCTTAGTTCTATTTATGCATCTACCAAAGAATCCATAATCTGGCCTTTGCCAGTCCAGAAATGGTGAGAATCATTGGATTCTTTATGGAAAGAATGAACCTTAAGACGAAGGAGAATTTAGCCCCATATCTTGGTGTTTGTCAAGTATAGAAATACCATATATTGTATTTTTTAATGAGAGCTATCTATTGAATGACAACAAGAATGCAGCCAAAACAAAAGATGGAAGAGTAAGTGCTTCGGCAATGGTGCAAGGAGAACGGAATTGAGTTATCAGGCTAAGTGAGTAAGGGGA
>CAZDVV010000232.1:0-2893 GCA_964508875.1 uncultured Desulfobacteraceae bacterium
GGAACATCTTGTCCCACTATGCTAAATTGCGCCATAATTCCTACCTCACGGATCGTTTTTGATTGCTTGTTGAACGCTATCCTTCTCCCGATGGCAGTTAAATGTTATACATTGTAGATTGCGGGCCTGTGGAGAAAGGCAAGGCCTCTAAATCGCATTTTACCCATTTGTGGTTTGACCACTTTTGGGTAAAACTGGCCTACGAACAGAGTACTTCGAAATTCGATATTCGTTATTCATTATCCTTTCACCGTGGACCGCTGACCGTTTACCTTCCGTATCCAAAATTCAACTAAAGCCTTCAGTGTAATGCCCTATGCCCTGGCTCTTGTTGCAGCCTCTGCTAGGGCCCTCTTTGTCAAGACTTCTACCATTAGCCGCCTGTACTGGGCACTGGCCCGCATGTCAGAGATGGGCTTGCATTCTTTTGATGCCTGTTTCCCGGCCTGTTCCAAAGTTTCTTTGGTTAGCTCCTTACCCTCTAAGTGTTTTTCTGTCTTTTTTCCTCGCATTGGCACAGGAGCCACCGCCCCCAAAGCAACCCTGGCTTCCTTGCATATGTTACCCTCCATGACTAACATGGCTGCAACACAAGCGGCCGAAATATCCACCTTGCTTCTGGGAGAAATATGTTGATAAGAGACTCCTGAGTGAGGATGTGGCCAAGGAACAAAAATTTCTTTTACTATTTCACCAGGCTCAAGGGCTGTAATCCCGGGGCCCTTGAAGAAATCCTCTAAGGGTATTGTGCGTTGTCCCTCAACACCCATGATGGTTACCTGGGCGTCCATTGCGAGCAGTGTAGGGGCATTATCTGCAGAAGGCGCAGCATTGCAAAGATTGCCCACAACGGTGCCCATGTTACGAATCTGGACATTGGCTGTTACACTTGCAGCATAGGCAATGGCAGGGAAGAATCTCTTGATCTGTGGGTGGGAGGCCACATCACCCAGTAAGGCCACAGCGCCAATCGTAAGCCCCTTTCCTCGGTCCACCTTGATGATATCCAGGCCGGCGATCTTCTTTAGGCCTATGACTGTATTAGGTTGAATGACCCTGCGTTTCATCTTTGTCAGCAGGTCGGTTCCGCCTCCCATGAGCCTTGCATCATCACCCTTTTCTTTTAGTAACTGGCATGCCTCTTCTAGGGTGGTGGGCGCCAGGTATTCGAATTTTGGTAATGGCATAGTACACCCCTTTATTCTCGAGATAATTCTTCAGCAGCCGCGGCTATGGCCTCAACGATTTTGTTGTAACCTGTACACCTGCACAGGTTGCCGGAGAGCGCTTCTCTAATCTCGGCCTCCGTTGGCTTAGGGTTATTTCTCAGGAGGTATAAGGCCGAGAGTTCCATCCCAGGTGTGCAATAACCGCATTGGATAGCACCTTTTTCAATGAATGCCTTTTGTATGGGATGCAGCTCATCACCCGAAGGGGCAAGCCCCTCGATGGTGGTGACTTCTTTGCCATCTACCTCGAGCGCTAACGTGAGACAGGAACTCACAGTTCGGCCGTCCACCAAAACCGTACATGCGCCACAGTCACCTGTACCACAGCCAAGCTTTGTGCCAGTAAGGTTAAGATCATCGCGGAGCACCTCATTCAAGGTCCTCCACGGATCAACAGCTAAATGGTAGGTGTCTCCATTAACTTTGATTGTTATTTCCTTTTTCATGACTCACTTGTCCTCCTAACGAGTCCTTGCTTCAGCGCCTTAAGGGCGAGGGCACAGCTCTGGCCAAAATGGGATTTTTTGCCCATGGCCTTCTTGCTATGCTCCAGATGAACGATGCCCAAAAAACTTGCCCAAATCACCTCTGCCAAGGTCCCGGGATCTTCGGGCATAAGATAGCCATGTCAATTTCCTTTTTAACAGTCTCATATAGATACCTGTAGTTCATTGAGCTGTTTTGAGCAAGCATATTTCGAGCCCAGGTGCCAAGCTACTGATTATTAAGGAGCCTTCAGCCTCGGACCTTCAGCCTAACGCCCTGCGTCTTGGGTCTCCCATTTTCCCTTCATATTCCATATGTTATAATTTACCGATAAGGTTTGACCCCATAGACACCCTGTCTAATAAGTAGAACTTACCTTCATGTCAAGTCTGGATATTTATCTCAGACACATTTATTCGCGGGGGCCACGACGCAGTAGTGTCTTTAGCTCCATGGCATTTTCCACGGCATGACCGCTAAAATCATTGTCAAAATATACATAGGCATCTACGCCCCAATCGAGAAGTTTTCCGGCCCAAGTCTCAAGTTCTTCGGTACTATATTTGGAAGCATATAGCTTCTTTGAACCATGCAGCCGCACGTAAGTGAAATCAGCCGTCAATTGTTCGTGGTAAGGGTATCTGCCAGCAGTATCCGAAATACAAAAGGCAATTTTGTGTTTGGACATAATCTCAAAGGCCTTGTCTGTTATCCAGGAGGGGTGGCGTATCTCAATGGTGTGCCTGTAAGGGCTGTGCAGGAGCGAGCAAAAGTCCTCAAACAAGGACTCATCAAATTGCAGGCTTGGGGGCAGTTGGAACAGAATAGGGCCGAGCTTCTTATTGAGTCCTTTTGCAGAGGAATAAAACCTTTGAAGAGGCTCTTCGCAATCCTTAAGCCTCTTTGTATGGGTTATGAATTTGTTTGCTTTGACTGCCCACAGAAAGCCCTCAGGGGTCCTTTTTCTCCAAGATTCAAAGGTTTGCGCCTTTGGGAGCCTGTAAAAGGTGGCATTAAGTTCGACTGTGTCAAACTTGGTGCAATAAAATTCTAGCCATTTATTCTGAGGGACTTTTGGTGGGTAAAAGATGTCCTTCCAATGCCTATAATTCCAGCCCGAAGTCCCAATCCTAAATTCACGTGACTGTGCCACAGCGCCTCCTATGATCTGTTATTTA
>CAZDVV010000233.1:0-2851 GCA_964508875.1 uncultured Desulfobacteraceae bacterium
TTAGACCGTTTATTTTTATGCCAATATTCAATCTTAAATTTCTTGATTTTTTCTTGTATTACAGGTTCTATTGTGTTTTTTACAATGTATTGAACAATGTAATCAGGCGTGTAATAAGAGCCTGTCGCTTTTCTTTCGGACTTATCATTAGTAAGATAAACTTCTCCCTTTTTAACTTTTATTGTATCCCCCCTCTCCGCAGGTTTATAAACCTCTTTACCCTTCTCTTTTATAATTTTTAAATCCTTATCAGCAATCTTTAATTTGAATTCAAGTAAACCTTCATAAATACTGCCGAGTTCTCTTACTGAAAGGTCACGGTAATTGATTCTGTGGAGAGGAGTATATGAGTAATCTCTGCTTAACCTATCAAGTGCAGGAACAAGGTATTTATCAGGTATTGAAAAATTCTCAAGGAAAGAATGTGAATTCGGGTCAAAAAGTCCTCCATTATAAGGTGGAACATTAAGGGGTTTGTCTCCTTCATTTATTATCCTGAAAAGACTCTTCAATTTGTCCCAATAAGTTGTGGCTGTCTCACTCAGTGTTTTATTTTCTTCAATTTCTTTTTCTATATCGTCTCTTATTTTTAAAAGTGAGTAATTTTTATATTTTTCGTTGGTAACCGGGAGGAGATTTCTATCTTCTGCATAAAAGATAAAAAGGAGTCTGTATAAAAAGATAAGTGTGTTATCATAAATTTCTTTTAAGAAATTATCATCTATATTTAAACCTTTCTTTTCTGCATCTTTAATAAATCCCTGTGCAATCTCTCTAAAAATATCAGAAAATATTCTTTCTTTAAGGTCTTCGGTAACTCTCTCTTCCCATCTTTTCCCTTCCTCAAGGGCTATCTCAAGAAAGGTTTTATGAGGGCGGTAATTTGTTGTAATAAAGGCTTCTTTTCTGAAAAATAAATAAAATATTTTGAATAATTCAATATTATTGGATGAAAACAGGTCGGTTTTAAAAATTTGTTCAAAATCTATCTCAAGATGACCTTCTGAACGGGGAGTATATCTGTAATAATATAATCTCCAAATTCTACCATTTGTTAAAATTCCCCATAGTATTTTCCCGTTTGACGCAATTTCTATAGAGCTCATATACCTTAAAATCTGACTTGAGGGAACAGAAGGGTCAATAATATCTTTTATATCTTTTTTATCAAGCATTCTTTCAAATCTCTTTCCTTCGAGTATGCAAATTGGTTTTGTCCATGGTTTATTATTTGAAGGTGCTTTATTAAATTCCTCTCTATCTTTTTTATTTGAGAAAAGGATAAAATCAGGTATATCGGTTCTCGTGCCTTTTTGAGGCGATTTTTGCCTTACATAAAAGAATCCGAGTCTATCAAGGATAGGTCTTATTAAATCATCTTCTGTGTCTGCCTCATCGGGACTTTTTCGTTTTTTAAAATTATTATATATATTCTCTATCTCTTCTAAAAGTTGGCTGAGATTCTTTTTATAATTTTCGTCTCTCTCTATTAATTTATAATCAGGAGTATTCTTAATTCCTTCTTTTAAAAAATACTCGGTAAATAATTGCCCCACTCTCATTTTTTACCTCTCAATTTTTCTCCTACAAAGGGGGGTATTCCAAACTTCACAGCAAAATTACCCATTGCTATATTTGTAAAAGGTGGAAGGTCAATAGAAGAATATATATCTTCAACCAGAATATGCAAAACAACATCTTTAACAGGAATATCAACAGAATCAAGTATAAATAAATAATTTTCCTTTAAAAGTTTTCGTGTCTTTTTAAACGTTATAAAATAATTATTCATATTTAATTACCTGAAAACTATAAACTTTTCCCCATATTATTACACGAAGTTTCACCCTTAAAAATATAACCTCTTTTTAAATCCCTATTTAATAAAACCTTTATCTTACCTTCAAGATAAAAACCCTTTAAAAGATATCCAATTCTTCTCCTTAAGATATCAAATATCTTCTTAAATTTCCACTCCACCCCAATCTTCATAGCAGAAATTTTTTGATACCCCTATAGTTAGTATGCTTGTCCACCTGGAGATAGACCGTCAACTGCTTTAATGTCAGGCTTTCTGGGACTTGGGATTCTTTCTTTTTCATAGGTACCCACCTTTAATCAAAATATAAAATTTTACTTCAAAGTCAACCCTTTTGCTTTATTATATGAAAAAATAATCCCAAAATCAAGCGATTTAAAAAATCCTTTGGGTGGTGGGTAAAATAGATTCAAATAACCCTTTTCTTTAAAAAAGTGTTCTGGATAGCTTTCAATCTATAATCTAAATCTTGTATTTTCCTTTAAATGTTACTCAGAAAACTTTATACAAAACGCTACCAAAGGGGGTATTACGAACAGGTTATCAGCAGTAATAGTGATGTTGTGTTCTTTCATTTTGCTGAGCGCTATGGATTACGCAGAACTGTTCATAGAACCTGTAAACCATTATGAAGAGCCTCACAGTATCAAGGGGAATTCACTCAACGTGAGTTTTGTAGACAGTTACGATACACCAGGTAATGCTCATAGTGTTGCAGTGTCAGTCTTTTATGCATATGTTACAGATGGAGAAGCTGGTCTTCAGATTTATGAGAATCTACTTCTTGGGATTGATGAATCTCAGGATAAAATTTCTCTTCCTGTATTTAGACTTTTACAGAATCCTCAAAATACACTCTTCCATTTCCTATTTGGATTTTTTTGATCTCCTTCAGGACATTGTTACCTTGTATTCCCCAAATTCTTACATACTGAAGTATATTACCTCCAACATAATTCCATTGTCATTTAATCAATGCCTTAACAGCTTGTTATACGCCGTTGCAGAGTTTTTTCCTATTTTAAAATCCTC
>CAZDVV010000234.1:0-2842 GCA_964508875.1 uncultured Desulfobacteraceae bacterium
CCAGAGCGAGCTGCATATGCAATGGCTGCCCTTTGTCAGTATGGCAAGATAGCTGGGAGGCTGGGAAGCTAGGAGGCTAGGAAGCTAGGAGGCTGGGAAGCTAGAAAGTTAAAAGGCTTGCCCGCCTAAGACTTGTGGCGGGCTGGAAGGCTGCACTGAAACAATGAACCAACACAATAAACCTAATGAACCCCAATGAACCCAATGAACTCAGAGACCCAACAGACTCAATAGACTCAATGACCCAATAGACCAAATTCTTGGAGGCTAAAATGGAAATAATCAAGAAGGCTCTAAATGAAGGTAGAAAGATGCTTTCTGAACATGAATCAAAGGAACTTCTTACGAATTACGGAATACCCGTCACAAAGGAACGGGTTGTCATGGATATCGAGCAGCTCAAAGAAGCAGCGTCAGATATTGGTTATCCTATTGTGCTGAAGGCCCATTCGCCTTCAATCGCCCATAAGACTGAAAAAAATCTGATTAGACTTGACCTCCGAAATGAGGAAGAGGCAGTGGAGGCATTTAACGAACTTATGCAGATTATGGAAGGTGCTGACAAAGCTGTTCTTGTGCAGGAAATGATCAAGGGTCCCAGAGAACTTGTGGTGGGCCTCACCAGAGATCCCCAATTTGGTCCATGTGTTATGTTTGGTCTAGGGGGAATATTTACTGAGATTCTCAAGGACATCTCATTCCGCATCGCCCCTTTGGAAAGACATGATGCATTGGAAATGATGCAGGAGATAAAGGCTCACAAGATCTTGGGCGAAGTTCGTGGCCTACCCCCTGCCGACACTGATACTCTTGCTGACATTCTCATCGCAGTAGGACGTATCGGTATGGATAACCCAGAGGTGAAGGAAATAGATATTAACCCATTAATTCTTGATGGGAGCAAACCAGTTGCTGTGGATGCCTTGGTTGTGCTCGAACCCAGAGACCCCCATCCTTCCATCTGAGTATCTGTGCTAGAACATGGCATGTTATGGGTACCAAAGTGAGCGAGAATCCTCTTTACCGACTACTATGTCCCAAGTCCATTGCGTTTTTTGGCGCCTCTAACTCCATTGAAAACGTGGGCACCTCTCAACTACTTAACATCGTAAAGGGTGGATACCAGGGCAAGGTCTACCCTGTCCATCCCAAGGAAAAGTATGTATTGGGTTTGAAGGCACATCCCACAGTAATGGAGCTTCCGGAACCACCTGATGTGGCCATAATGGTAATACCTAACCATGCCGTTTCCGAGAGTCTGGAGCAGTGCGGAAGAAAAGGAATCAGTAGGGCCATTATTATCACTGCAGGTTACGGCGAGATGGGTCCAGAGGGCCATCAATTGGAAGCGCAGTTAATGGAGATCGCCTCCAAATATGGCATCCGCTTTCTTGGACCCAACTGCATAGGCGTTATCAATTCAGAGATCAGTTTGAACACCACATGGTTCGCTCATCTTTACAAACCTGGGCATGTGGGGATAGTCTCTCAGAGTGGAAGCTATGTGACCCAGACCCTCCCCTATTTTGCCAACATGGGGCTAGGCATAAGCAAGGCCATAAGCGTGGGCAATCAAGCGGACATTGATATGGTGGAATGCCTTGAATATCTCGCGGCAGATCCTCAAACCAAGGCCATTGCGCTCTATATTGAAGGGCTTAAGAGACCCCGCGATTTTATAACAACTGCCAAATCCATCACACCATACAAGCCAATAATTGCACTCTATGTCGGGGGTACCGAAGCGGGACGTCGCGCTGCCCTATCCCATACCGGGACACTCTCCGGCCCGGATGAGATTTATAGCGGCCTCTTCAGCCAATGTGGAATCTTGCGCGCACGAGGACTAACCGACCTGTTTGACTGGGCACTGGCATTGGCCCAACAACCCTTGCCTCGTGGCAACAGAATGATAGTGCTGAGCAACTCAGGGGGGCCTGCCGCGTCTATGGCTGATGAATGCAATCGCAATAATTTAGAAGTGCCCGCATTCGACCGCCAGATCCAGGAAAAGATTCGCCCAATGATGCCTCGCATCGCATCCCCGAAAAACCCCATTGATATTACCATGAATTATGATCTGGATCTCATCTTCAAAAAGCTTCCCCAGGCGACATTGGAACTCCCCCAATTTGACGGCATGCTGTTTTACGGCATATTTGGTCCTATCCATTTTGAACACAAGATCAAGATGGCCAATGGGATAGTAGAGATACCGCTTGATTTTCTGAGGAGCTGGATGAGACAGGCCTGCGAGGCATTCGTAAAGTTTCCTGAAGAATACGGAAAACCCATTGTCTGTTCTTGTTTTTGTGGACGAGAAGATGAGGCAGTGGCCTTTATCCAGGATCACGGGATACCGGTTTATCCAACTCCAGGCAGGGCAGTGAGGGCTATGGCAGCATTATGGAAATACCAGCAGATAAAAAGGCGTGCCAATGAAAGATAAGGACATAACAAAACTACTAAGAACAAAGGCATCAAAAGAACCCTTCGCACAACTTTTGGACCTCAAAGTGTTAGATATTCGAGCTGGATATGCCAGGGTCCAAATGCAGGTGGACGAAAAGAAACTTAATATCCACGGCATTACCCATGGAGGTGCTCTTTTCGGACTTGTGGACGAGGCCTTTGAGCTCGCTTCCAATTCTCATGGTACTGTGGCCGTGGCCCTCAATATGAACATCACATTTTTCGCACCTACTGCCCTCAACGACATACTTTTCGCTGAAGCTCAGGAGATCAAAAAGACAAGGAAAACTGCAACCTATCAGATTGATGTCACGAATCAGGCAGGTGAACTTGTATCCAGATGTCAGGCACTGGTCTATAGAAAAAGCGC
>CAZDVV010000235.1:0-2799 GCA_964508875.1 uncultured Desulfobacteraceae bacterium
AAACTCCAGAACCACACATGAGTATCCAACAAGATCATCAGTCTAGTTCCCACGCGCTTTCATGAACCGCTGGTTCAGTTAAGTCTCCAATAGTCTGGCCTTGCCCTTGTAAAGCGCCCAAGAGAGGATCTTTACTCTTATCTTTGCGGATAGAGGCTAGCTTGGCAACAGGCTTGCCACGCCTCGTAATAATGATCTCTTTGTTTGTTTGCTCCACTTGTGAAAGTAGTTGAAAAAACTTTTTTCGGAACTCTGCTGCTGAAATATCCACTAGAGTCTACCTCCCTTGAATATGTACATTTTAAAATGTACAACTGACCTTGTCAATGGCTTTTCGCGCATAACTCAGAGATTCACTGGAAATTTTTCACTTTATGGAGCACAGAATAAAAAAATCTAGCTGAATTGGAACAAGGTTATCTCATGGACGCAATTGAATTGATGGAGTCAAGGGAGAATAGTACTATCGAAATCCGGTAAGACCGCGTTTCAGCAAATAAGTTCTCCACTCCATAGCATGTCTACAAAATCACTTGCCGGAAGGATTAAAATCTTGTCCTCGGTTAGCCTGGGCTTGGCCTCAAGAGAAACGAGCAACATTTTTTTTATATTAGGATACTCTTCTTTCAGAGTTCGCAACCCTTTCAAGTGCCTAGGATGAACTAATTCAACAGCCTTTGCCTCGATTGCTATCTCCATATCGTTTATAATAAAATCCACTTCTATTCCGCTTGGAAGGTGCCAGTAGCTCAGGTTGAAATAGCACTCCTTATAAGAATTATATGCTGTTAGCTCATGAAAACACCAGTTCTCAAAGGCCTTTCCATACTCAGGTGTGCCCCTCGAGAGTGAAAACCGTCGGGAGAGATAATTCACCACTCCTATGTCCGAGAAATAAAATTTGGGAGACACGCTCACTCTCCTCTTGGCCCGTTTTCTCCAGGCAGGAAGCCATGAGCCGAGGTGAGAGTCCACAAGGATGTCAAAATATCCTTTTATGGTCTGGCTGGAAACACCACAGTCCCTTGCAATGGTGGTATGATTGACCGGCTCTCCATCAGAAAAAGAAGCCACAGTTAGGAAGTTGGAAAAAGCGGGCAGTCTCCGAACAAGACCTTCTGCCATAATCTCTTCCTTCAAATAGGTGGACACATAAGCGTCGAGAAGCCTCACATGTCTTTTAGAAAGATATATTTTGGGAAGGTATCCCTGGATGAGCATTCTGTCCAGTTCCCAGAACGTACCAAGTTCTTTGGCAGTAAAGCCAAAAAGGTGGTACACAATTGCCCTTCCACCTAAGAGATTCCCTCTGCCTCTCTTTATTTTTCTGGCGCTCGATCCACAAAGGGCAAACCGGATACCTTTGGCCTCGTGTAAATAGTGAGCTTCGTCGAGAAGTTGCGGCACCTTTTGTATCTCATCAATCACCACGAAGGGAGGAGCGTTGTGAGCATCTATTTCTTCTCGCAAAAGCCACGGCCTTTCGGAATAGCGTCTAAACTCCTCGGCCTTTAGTAGGTCAATCCATATGAGAGGGACTGAAACTTTATCCTTATTATATACATGGCGTAAGAGGCTAGTTTTTCCTGTTTGGCGGGGACCGAACAGCAGAAATGTCTCAGTTGCAGGAGGTAGAAGACTAAGCGCTCTTTCTATGAATGATTGATTCATGACTTGAAAATATCATGAAAAAATGAAATGTCAACAATATTTTTCATAGAAAGAGGATTTAATTGACGTATAGTAATCCTAAGACCAGGCGAGAGAATACATGGCGCCACGGACCAGGCCACCACCACCATCACAGTATTGCCTGACTCCACTCCTCCAATGGCACCCCAGAACGTCACAGTAGAATAATCCCCAATTTCATCTCCAGAGGGAGCCCTCAGCTCCCTCTTTTTTTCATTCCTCCTTTACCCATATGTGGTAAAACCATTTTTGGGTAATAAAAGCCTATTCGTATGCCTTTTACCTCAAGCTAGACCCGCAAAATAGCACGCTATTTCAGATAATTATATTACTGATTACCCATTTTTGGTCAAACCCAAAATGGGTAGCAATGGTTCATTTTTGTCACCTTTTTGTGGCCTAGATTGGTCGGCCTTAGCCACCTTCCCAATTTGCCATTTCCATTTAGGGGCTGGGAAAGAAGGTCATCGTAGCTGTGATATTGGTGCCGAAGGTGGATAATCTATAAGTATCCCACTGGTAACAGGAGGGGAGATCTGAGGAATCGCAATCAGCAAAAATACAGAATTAGAAAAGGTGTGGTACGACAAGAATTAGCTAGGGTGGGGTAAGACTGGCAGAACATTTCACAATCTGAGGTGGTTACCTTTTTCCCCAAATCCATGGCCTCCCGGCTAATTGGGCTAAAGGGAAAGAGCCTTTTTGTGTAACAGGGCCGGTGCATGGCGGTACGAAGTTGATAAGGGATATGTTACAACGGCTTCCATTCTAGGATTGAAATGTGAGAAATGTCGTGGTTTCAAGAAGAGTAGAAGGAAAATCTACCGTGGATGACGAATACGGAATTTTTGGGTCGATGCAATTACTGTTGCCCCTCGATCTAACTCTTTCGCATAATACTTAAGAGTCTCGCGTAATAAGATTAGCCTTTCCTGACGTGGGAGATTTTCAATCCGCAATAGTCCACAGTGTTTTCTACCTTGACGCCAGACCATCTCTTCAAAGTCTTTATCGGTTGTTACAATAATCCGTCCCTCGGCTACAGCCCAATCCAGGATTTCTTCATCACGCATCCGAGGATTCTTGTCCCTAACAAGGACTACGTCA
>CAZDVV010000236.1:0-2773 GCA_964508875.1 uncultured Desulfobacteraceae bacterium
ACAGCCCCCTTGCATCCAGGTGCCTTAAAGTACTTCAAAGAGGTAGGACTTATTAGATAGGGAGGATCAAGCGCGTTGGGGCCAAACCCAAGACCTCAACGCGCTCCCTTTACTTTCGGAATATGGTACTGTAATCCCAATCATCCGGTGAGGCAAAACAATGAGTTTAGTTGAGAAAGTTCGATCCGAAGTTGGTGAAGGTCTGGAGGAAGCAAAACGGCTAGCTGAAGAGGAAGCGGGTATTTCCAGAAAGCCCCTTGGACCTGCCCGGTTTGTGATCCCTGCTATAGGTGTAGTTTGGTGCATGTTTCAGCTTTCTATCGCTAGCTGGCTGATCATTGATACAGTGCTCATCAGAGCAATTCACCTTGGCTTCGCATTTCTTATTGTTTTTCTAAATTACCCTCTTTTCAAGAAAAAAAGGTGGGGGCTAGACTTTCTATCTGCTAAGGACCGAATTCCTATTCCTGATTACTTTATCGCCGCTATTGCATGTCTGTCTGCTGTTTACATTGCCATAGACTATGCGGGGATTAGTGCAAGATACGGAGCCCCAATTACCAGAGACATTGTAATTGGAATCCTCTTATTGATATTGCTTTTGGAAGGGTCCAGAAGGGTTATCGGGCCAGCGCTGTCTGTAATAGCCATATTTTTCTGTCTTTATGCCTTCCTTGGTCCGTATATGCCTGACGTTCTGGCCTTTAAGGGAATATCATTGAACCGTTTTGTGGGACAGATGAGTATGTCCACAGAGGGGATATACGGTATTCCGCTGGATGTATCCGCTACGGTGGTGTTCTTATTCGTGTTGTTTGGCTCCATGTTGGAGAGGGCCGGCGCCGGGGAGTATTTCATTAATCTTGCCCTTAGTCTTCTGGGTGGATTCAAAGGGGGCCCTGCCAAGGCAGCTGTTCTGGGAAGCGGGCTGACGGGACTTGTCAACGGATCAAGCATTGCAAATATTGTGACTACTGGGACCTTCACCATCCCACTGATGAAGCGTGTGGGCTATCCACCAAAAAAGGCCGCCGCAGTGGAAGTAGCTGCAAGCACTGATGGTCAGATCGCTCCTCCAATCATGGGAGCAGCAGCATTTATTATCGCCGAGTACGTTAACGTACCATACATTGAGGTCATAAAGGCAGCCGCGGTACCCGCATTTGCTTCATACGCAGCCCTGCTGTACATAACCCATATAGAGGCATCAAAATTAGGATTAAAGGGCATCCCACGAAACGAGCTCCCTCCCTTCTTTAAAACATTTGTGGCCGGGCTTCATTACATTATCCCACTATTCGGGTTGCTCTACGAGCTGATAATTCTTCGTCACTCCCCAGAACTGGCAGCATTTCACGCGGTTTGGATTTTGGCAGTGGTGATGTTCTTACAGAGGCCTGTAAGGGCCTATTTTGCCAAGCAGCCTTTAGCGCCCGCATTGAGGCAGGGCATAGTAGACATATTCAATGGTATGGCAAATGGGGCGCGCAACATGTGTGCGGTCGCCATGGCAACTGCTGCCGCTGGCATTATTGTGGGGGTTGTAGCCATGGGACTGGGCCAGCTCATAACCGAGATTGTGGGGACCCTTGCTGGAGAAAATGTTTACCTCTTATTGATGATTACGGCGTTCGCAAGCCTGATCATAGGCATGGGGCTACCCACCACTGCCACCTATATAGTAATGGCCTCCCTTACTGCCCCTCTTATAGTGGAGCTGGGCTCTGAAATGGGCTTTGTGGTGCCTCTGATGGCTGCCCATTTGTTCTGCTTTTTCTTTGGAATCTTGGCCGACGATACTCCACCGGTTGGCCTTGCTGCTTACGCTGCTGCTGCAATCGCAAAATCTCCACCCATCCCCACGGGATTGCAGGGATTTATGTATGACATCAGAACTGCCATCTTGCCTTTCATGTTTATCTTCAATTCAGACCTTATTTTACATAACATCAATAGCTGGTCAGTGGCATTTCTCATATTTGCCATGGCCTGTATTGGTAACTTTGCCTTTGCCTCCGCCACCCAGGGATGGTTCATTGCTCGGAATAAGTTTTACGAAATACCTCTACTTTTGGCTGTAACCTTCACATTAATGCGACCAGACGCTGTTGCTAGATGGTTCGGGATTCCCCATAGTCAGCGGTACTGGATGTATTTAGCGGGTTTAGGTATCTTTTGTCTGGTGTATGTATTGCAGCGGCCTAGAAGACCATCCATAGCCAAGATTGAAACACAGGCTGCTCCTGCATAGGCACAAAGGGAAATGGGAAAGGAGGTAGCCATGAGGTTTCGGAAAATAGTACCAGCCGTTATTTTGGGCATGATATTTTGCATGAGTGCCTGTAAGATCTGGGCGGGACAGCGGTTTATTGACAATGGAGATGGAACCGTTACCGACACAAAGTTGGGCCTTATGTGGAGTCAAACAGACAATCAAGGCGATATAGACTGGAAAAGTGCGCAGCGATGGGCCAAGTATACCTTTCCCCTCCTTGTGCCTTCGGAAAAGAGAGAAGGATGGCGGTTACCCACATTGGCCGAGCTACAGAGTCTTTACGTCAGGAACAAAACATTCAAAGGATATGAAACTGAATGTGGCCTGAGGGTAAAAATCTCCCCGCCCATCAGGATTACTTGCGGGTGGGTGTGGTCCTCAGAGCGAAGATCTATTACAGCAAGAGTTTATAATTTTCAACGGGGCTATGCTTATACTGACCGAATGGTTCACAAGCGGGGATTTAGGGCGTTGGCTGTAAGGCCCATTAAGCTAGGT
>CAZDVV010000237.1:0-2750 GCA_964508875.1 uncultured Desulfobacteraceae bacterium
AAAAATTGGTGAATGAAAAAAGGGGGCAAGGTCATGAAGTTGTAGTGGTTATGGGGCTTGGTTTTGTGGGGGCTGTGATGGCCGGAGTTGTGGCCGACTCTGTGGACAAGAAAACCGGAAAGCCCAACAAGTTTGTTATTGGAATGCAAAGGCCAAGCACCCGTAGTTACTGGAAGATTCCGTTGTTCAACCGAGGCCAGTGCCCTATAAAGGCTGAAGACCCTGAGGTGGCCCCTTTGATCCGGCGCTGCGTTACCGAAAAGCAGACCCTGACCGCCACCTTCACCTATGATGCCCTGAGTTTTGCGGATGTCCTAGTAGTCGATGTACAGTGTGACTTTATTAAGCAGGAACTTGGCAATCTTCGTAGCGGCTATGCTGACATCAGCGCCTTGGAGGAAAGCTTCAAGGTGATAGGGCAGAAGATTCAGCCTAGTTGCCTCGTTCTCATTGAAACCACGGTCCCGCCAGGGACCACAGAGTATGTTGCATACCCCCTAATAAAGAAAGCTTTCAAGTCACGTGGCATTCAACAGGAACCTTTGCTTGCCCATAGCTTTGAAAGGGTAATGCCGGGGCGGGAGTATGTGCGGTCAGTTAGGGATTTCTGGCGTGTTTGCAGTGGAATCAATGAAGAGGCAAAACAACGAGTCACCAAGTTCCTCTCAGAGATCCTCAATGTCGAGGAATATCCCCTCACTGTGCTGGAAAAGCCCATTGAAAGTGAGACATGCAAGATTGTGGAAAACAGTTTCCGGGCCACCATCCTGGCCTTTTTGGACGAATGGAGCAGGTTCGCAGAGACCAATGGCGTGGATCTCATAAAGGTCATTGAGGCGATCAAGGTAAGACCTACCCACAACAACATCATCTTTCCCGGCCCAGGCATTGGTGGCTACTGTCTCCCCAAGGATGGTGGCCTAGGTCTATGGGCATATAGGCACCTAATGGGATTTGAAAATGATATTTTTAAGATCACGCCAGAGGCAATAAACATCAATGATACCAGGGCACTTCATGCAGCCCAATTGGTCCGTGATGCCATGAGAAACATGGGTCGAATTGTGGCTGCTTCCCAGATAACATTGCTGGGTGTATCGTACAGAGAGGATGTGGGCGATACCCGTTATAGCGGCTCAGAGATTATTGTCAGAAAACTTGTGGAGATGGGAGCAGACGTCAAGGCCCATGACCCTTATGTGGATCACTGGTGGGAACTTGAAAAACAGGATACCTATCCAGCCCGTGGAACGAGTTGGTCGAGATTTTTCAGAAACCAGGAACACCTGACGGAATTTCGTATGAGTAAGACCTTGGAGGAGGCCCTCAAGGGCTCAGATGCGGTGATTTTCGCCGTACGCCACAAGCCGTATTTGAGCCTGGAGCCTGATGAAGTGGTGGAAATAGCTGGTGGGCCACTGGCAGTAGTCGATTGCTTCGGAATACTCGATGATGCCAAGATTGAGAGATATTTTGAACTGGGCTGCGAAGTAAAAGGCCTGGGGCGCGGTCATATCAACCGGATCAAGGACAGGGTCAGGAAACGAAAAATGGGCCTTACGCCTCAAGCCTAATGCCCAGCGCCCCAAGCCTCTAATTCATATATGTAGCTCCACCACGTCTCCATCCTGAAGCACGTGGTCTTTTTGTATCATCTGCCCGTCATAAACCGCCTTACCCCAAACCCGGGCATATTTCAGCTTTTGAACAAAGTCCTTATGGATCTTTCCAGCAAGGGTCTCCAGGGTGCTTTCTCTGGGCAAGATAAATGGTGCATTGAGATCAGGCCTTTTTCCGGGCGCCTTTGTGAATACCCTGATAATACCTGCGACCTCAAAAATCTTACTCAATAGCTCACGGAGGTGTTTATGATTCTTTGCGGAGGCTGGCACGCACGGCAGGTTGGTCTCGCAAAGCTCTAAGAACACCTGAAAATCTTCTTCAGCCTCTTCCGAGTCCACCTTATTAACAATTACCAGGGCCTTTTTAATGAATGGAGGTTTTTTGAGGTCAGCCGGAATTGAGCTTCCTTCAGGAAAAATCCTCAGGTCAGCAAGGACTTCTAGAGTTTCTTCCAGATGGCCTATGGGATCGGCATGCAGATCCACCACTATTGCCATGATATCACACCGCCGAATAAGGTCGGCCATCCAGGGATCCACATACTGGCGGTTTATGGGTGGGGTATCGACCAGTTGAAACATGATATTCTCAAAAGGGGCCATTCCAGGGGTGGGTTTCCAAGTGCTATGGGGGAAGTCAGCTATCTCAGGCTCAGCATTTGTAAGCGCAGCAACCAGAGAAGACTTGCCAGTATTGGGTGGCCCCACCAGCACCACCTGAGCGGCTCCCTCTTTCTCAATGCTGTAAGCAGTCTCTCTCTTTCCAGTACCTTTTCTCTGTTGGGCCTGGGATTTGAACTTGGAGATCTTTCGCCGAACCTCTGCTCTCAACTTGTCAGTGCCCTTGTGCTTGGGCATGATCATGAGCATTTCTTCGAGGGCCTCTACCTTTTCCTGAGGGGTCTTGGCCTCCCTGAATCTCTTTTCAGCTTCAAAGTATTGTGGCGGTAAATTAGCCGGCATAATCAGTGCCCCGTTGTGCCACACTAATCCTCGACTATGTACTCTTTCAGCTTCTCCTGCATGGAATCAGGCCATTCTTCTTTGAACAAAAAGGCTCTCACCTCTTGCTTGGTTAGCCGCTTCAACACCTCAGAGGGGAGACTCCTGAGGGCCTCCATTCTGCCC
>CAZDVV010000238.1:0-2696 GCA_964508875.1 uncultured Desulfobacteraceae bacterium
ATCTGGAACTATCCCTCTGATGTCATACTCCCGGAATATATGTGCCTTCATAGCAATCTCTCCTTTCCTGATTCTTTCAATGCCTCCACTATCTTTCTGATGTCTTGAGCACGGTCAAGATCAGCCACCAAAAGGCTGTCTTCTGTGTCTACCACCAGACAACGCTCCATGCCTAGCACAGCAACTAGGCGGCCATTCCTGCTTGATATGAAACTATTGCGACAATCCATAACCAGGGCATCTCCCTCCACCAGATTATTGGCGCTGTCGTATTCTGAGCTCCTCAGCTCATAAAGTGAAGACCATGATCCGACATCACTCCAGCCGCACTCGCATGGCACCACGTATACATCCCCTTTGGTCTTCTCCATGACCCCATAGTCAAACGATATAGATTCGAGACCTTCATAAACCTCTTTGAGTACCCCGGAAAAATCATTGGTGCCAAGAGCACCTTTCAAAGTTTGAAGTCCCTTGTATAGCTCAGGCATGCAATTTTTAGTCTCGGTCAGTATCGTATCAGGAGTTGCAACAAATATCCCTGCATTCCAAAAATAACTTCCATCTGCCAGATATTTCTTGGCTGTCTCAAAATCAGGTTTCTCTACAAATGCAGATACCCTAAAAACAGAATTGTTTTTGTTACCTTCTGTGGTCTCAACTCGGCGGATGTATCCATAGCCCGTCTCAGGCCTTGTGGGCACGATGCCCAGGGTAACGATTCCCCCCTTTTCAGCAACTTCTCCAGCGGTTCGCAGCCCTTGTAAAAAGGCCTTTTGATCCCGAATGAAATGATCTGCAGGCAAAAAGGCCACCGCCCTGTCACAGCCCAAATATTGGGCAAAAAGTGCCCCTAAGCCAATACAAGGGGCAGTATTTCTACCTACTGGTTCGGCTAGGATATGGACGCTTCGGTCTTTAAGCAGATCTCGGGCCTTTTGCTCGTGATTCTTGCCCAACACGATAATCATTTCATCGTCCGAAACAAGGGGGGATAGACGGCCACACGTCTCTAACAGCATTGGATCACTACCGGTTATGTTAAGGAATTGCTTGGGCACATCCTTTCTGCTTGCAGGCCAGAACCGGGTACCAGAACCTCCTGCCATAATCACTGCATACATATATCAGTCACCTCCCCAGTTACGGAACCGCAAACGTCCTTTCCTTCCTCAAGTTCCGCCATGCGGAACGGTCCTCACAACCTAGTTCAATTATCACTCCCAGCATTCCAGTCCTGATCATGTTCTATAATCCGCATTTATGCTTACATAGTCATGAGAGATATCGCATGTCCACATGTAGTCTTCCCATTGGCCCTGGTTCAGGTCGATAATCAGCTCATACCTCTTTTGTTTCATAACCTCAGCGGCCCTGTGCTCTGCCTCTTCTCCTAGGCCTAGTCCTTTAGAGACAATCTGGATATTTCCTATCCAAATATCCACACTGTCTTGCCTCACGGGTATCTCTGACCTTCCCAGGGCGGCCATAATCCTGCCCCAATTTGGGTCGTTTCCATAGAGCGCTGTTTTCACCAGCAACGAATTTGCCACTGTTCTAGCTGCCTTTGATGCGCTTTCTTGATCCGGGCTTCCTTTTACGGAAATCCTGACAAGTTTGGTAGCCCCTTCCCCATCTTTTACAATCATTGTGGCGAGATCACTTGCTACCTCTTCCAATGCATTTACAAAGAGCTTTTCGTCGCTCTCCGAGAGTTTCCCATTCCCCGCCAGTCCACTAGCCATGATCAGGACCGTGTCATTGGTGCTTGTGTCCCCATCTACAGTAATCCGATTGAACGTTCTGTCAACTACCCCTGAGAGAGATTTTGAGAGAGTTTCTGCGTCTATTTCAATGTCAGTGAGAATAAAGCAAAGCATTGTGGCCATGTTTGGCATGATCATGCCGGCACCCTTTGCTATACCAGCCACTCTGAAGGGTCTATCCCCAATCTGAGCTTCTCTATAACTCAATTTTGGAAAAGTGTCAGTGGTCATGATCGCACGGGCAGCATCCATGAGTCGGTCTTCTGAAAGCCCATTTGCCAGTTTGGGGATAGCATCCCTCACCTTTGACATATCAAGAGGAAATCCAATTACCCCTGTGGAGCATACCAAAACCTCTTCCTCACTTACCCCCATCTGTTGCGCCACTATTAAGGCCATATCTCGGGCATCAGACATGCCTTGGTCACCTGTGCAGGCATTCGCATTGCCTGAGTTGGCTACAATAGCCCGTACCTTGCCGTTCCTTATGTGTTCTTTGCTCAAAATAACAGGAGCCGCCTTAACCTTGTTTGTGGTAAAAACCCCGGCTCCCACCGCCTCCACCTCACAATAAATGAGGGCCATATCCAGGCCCCCATCTTTTTTGAGCCCGGCTGATACAGCCGAGGCCTTAAAACCTGGCACTACAAAAGCCTCATCGTTCATTCATCCTCACCTCAATTAGCTTAATGGTCAACACTCGAACTGGTCGAACAGAGGAAAAAGGATAAAGGCCAAAGGAAAACCCTTCTATGGATAAAACTTGAGCCCCTTTCATTACTTTCTTTGGGCTTGTCCTTTAGCCTTTTACCTTTCACCTTGCTCCTCTCCCTCTCTGCTTTCCATCCCACCCCAGGCGTGTAAACTTCCTAGCCTCCCAGCCTTCCAGCCTCATGCCCTACTTATTCGCCCCGCAGCATTTCTTGTACT
>CAZDVV010000239.1:0-2694 GCA_964508875.1 uncultured Desulfobacteraceae bacterium
TCCATTATTGAGCCGATTTTTATAGGAACTTCGGTCTAGAGCATAGTATATTTAGGCCCACCTCCTCCTTCAGGTGGAACCCAAGTAATAATCTCATATGGGTCTTTTACATCGCAGGTCTTGCAATGCAGACAATTGGAAAAGTTTAGTTTCATGTTTGGCTTTCCGGTTTCCTCGTCTATCTCAAGCTCATATACATTTGCGGGACAAAATCTTAGGCATGGATTTTGGTATTCTTCCCTACATTTTGTATAACAGATGTTCAAATCAGCAATTTTTAGATGAGGTGGTTGCTGTTCTTCATGGGTAGTGCCAGAATAATATACCTCTGTTTCCTTATCAAAGGTCAATTCACCATCGAACTTTATGGCTCCTATCTGTTCGTCAGAGGGAGAATCTGTTCCATAAAATGCCTTTACCCCTTTTAGGCTGCTGTAGTCTGGCTCTGCTCCTAGCCGTGATTTGAATATCCTACCTCCTAGTATGTATTGTATTCCTCCTTTGATCATTCCCCACCACAGCCCTCTCTTGAATGCCTGATGAAAGTTCCGTGCCTGATATAGCTCTTTCCCAACACTACTTTCAAAAAGGCTGTTTTCATATTTGGCAAGGCTGGATGCTGAAAAGTCTCCTTTTAAGAGGCATTCAAATATGGCCTTTGCGGCCAACATGCCAGACTTCATAGCAGCATGTATTCCCTTAATCTTTTGGCTAATAAAAAGGCACGCAGAATCACCAACAATTAGACCGCCATCCAATGTCAATTTGGGAATAGAAAAATACCCTCCCACCGGAGCGGTCTTTGCACCATACTGAACGAGTTTCCCCCCTTTTAGTAGGCCTTTAATAAAAGGATGAAGCTTGAATTTTTGGAATTCACGATGAGGGTCCAAAAAGGGGTCCTCGTAATCTAATCCCGTAAGAAGACCCAAAGAGATGTGATTGTCTTTCATTCCATAGATAAAACCACCGCCATACGGCTTACTGCCATATGGATAACCCATAGTATGGATTACATCACCGGGTTCCATCCTTCCCTCTGGAATCTCCCACACCTCTTTTATTCCCACTACGTAACTTTGAGGATTTTTTCCTTCATCAAGGGAGAACTTTTTTATTAACGTTTTTGTGAGGCTTCCTCTCGAACCTTCACCAAATACTGTAACTTTGGCATGGAGATCAATGCCAGGCTCAAAATTAGATTTCTTTTCCCCATCAGGCCCAATTCCCTTGTCTCCTGTCCTTACTCCAACAACTCGATTACCATCATATAGGACTTCTGTTGCAGCAAAGCCAGGAAATATATCCACGCCACTGTTTTCTACTATTTGGCCGAGCCATTCTGTTAATCTAGAAAGGGATACCACGTAATTGCCGTGATTGTTGAGTGGCGGAGGGATGAAAGGAAGCTTAAGTTTGCCAGTTTTAGTCAAAAAGCAGACCTCCTCATTTTTGACTTCACCTTCTAAAGGAGCGCCCTTTTCTTGAAAGTCAGGAATCAGCTCCTTTAAGGCCACAGGATCCATCACTGCCCCAGATATGGAATGGGAGCCTACAAAAGCTGCCTTTTCCAACATAGCTATGGCCACTTCGTCCAGCTTTTTGCCATCACCAGACTTTTCCACCTGTTGATTGTGCTCTTTAATTAGGTTTGACAGGTGAAGAGCCCCACTAAGGCATGATATCCCCGATCCTACAAATAGCACATCAACTTCCATTATTTCTCTTTCTACTTCCATAACCATGATCTCCTTTCGAGATATTAAGAAACCTATTTCCCTATTTGAGTAGGATTTTGTAGATCACATTTTCTAGATCTCCTGAGACATATATAGCACCTGTCCTGGATATGGCTACTCCTGCAATAAAAGGGGTGGAGGGCCTCCAGGATAGGCAGGAAAACCCACAGCCAGATTGATAACCAAAGGACGTACGGTACCAGTAAAGGGATCTATTTCTACCACTTGCCTTGTGTCGGTCTCTACCACGACTAGCTTTCCATTGCCAGAAATTGCCATTCCCTCGGGTCTATCCAGTTGGGCAATGGTCTTTTTCCTTCCAGTTTCCAGGTCAACTCTCACCACGTTGCCTGTGACATATTCTGTAACATAGGCCACCTTGTTTCGGCCAATGGCAATGTATGTGGGGGCCGCAAAACCTTTTGCCACTATTGTTTGGCCATTATCAGTCACTTTGATCAAGTTCCCTGTAGATATCTCAGCCACAAGTAAGCTTCCATCATCCATCTTTACTGCGTGACTTGGAGCCTTAAACCCAGTTAATGTCTTTTTGGTCTTGTTCTTGAGGCGATCAATTTCTTGAACTGTCCCGGTAAACCAACTGGTCAGCATGACACTCTGCTCATCCACAGAAAAGGTAAAGGGATAATGGATATGAGGCGGAGTGGCACTATGCATGCGAGAGATAGTAGTAATTTTACCGGTAAGTCCATCTACTTTTCGATAAGTGAAAAGGTCGGTTAGATATAGTGTGTCACAATCAGGGCCTGTTACCACCCCCAATCCTTGTGCACAGGAGACTTTTCCTTCAACTATTGGGCACGCCTTTCCAACTTTTTTATCTATTTCATAAATGCCTGGAAATGGCAACTGAAAAATGACCCACTGTGGCAATCCAATTTTGACCTCCTCCTTTTAAGAGATTCCCTTAGCCTATAGCTTTCCCAAGTACAGT
>CAZDVV010000240.1:0-2692 GCA_964508875.1 uncultured Desulfobacteraceae bacterium
TAACCTTGGTAAAAGACTCTGTGATGGCCATGATATTGTCATGGGTGATCATGGCTCCTTTGGGCCTTCCGGTGGTGCCTGAAGTATATATCATCATGGCCACATCATCTGGCTTTATTTTGTTCATGCGCTCAGAGATACACGCAGGGTGTTCAGCGAGATACTTTTTCCCCCGCTCCATGAATTCGTCATAGAATTTGATTCCAGGATGAGAGAATCCCCACAGTCCTTTTGGATCCCACACAATGACTTCCTTGGTGGGAAGTTGGTCTTCTATTTCGAGGACCTTGTCAACCTGCTCCTCATTCTCCACAAACAAGATCTTTGATTCGGAATGCCCCACCACATAGGCAACTTCTTCGGCTGCTGAAGTTGAATATACACCACAGGTAACGCACCCGATACTCATAGTGGCTACATGACAAATGAGCCACTCGGGTCTGTTATCACCCAGGATAGCTACTCGATCACCAGGCTGTAGTCCCGCAGCGATCAATGAAGCAGCAGTTTCCTTTACCCTTTGGCCGTATTCCTTCCATGAGATACGATTCCAGATGCCGTATTCTTTCCTCCTGAGAGCGACCTTGTCGCCATACCTTTCCACCTGCTGGAAAAAGAGTTCGGGCAATATTGTTGCCTTTTGATTCATTACCACGTCCTCCTTTTCTTATATAGACGCCAGCCTTTGGGCGAGATGGTTTCTCCCCCAAGCCCAAGATATAACTCCTGGACATCTTCGTTTTCCTGAAGGTCCTTTGAAGTACCCTCCAAAACGATTCGTCCTGATTCCATTATATAGCCATAGTCAGCTATCTTGAGGGCCATCTTGGCGTTTTGTTCAACAAGGAGGATCGTGGTCCCTCTCTGTCGTATTTGGTCAAGTGCATCGTAGACCACGCGAGCGATCTTGGGCGCCAAGCCCAAAGACGGCTCGTCAAGCATTAAGAGCTTGGGCCTTCGCAACATGGCCCGTGCCATAGCGAGCATCTGCTGTTCACCACCAGAGAGGGTTTCGGCCTGCTGTGATGCGCGGGTTTTCAGAATAGGAAAGAGGCCATAAATGAATTCATAATCCTTGGCTATTTCAGAATCACGGCGCCCCCAACAACCTAGATCAAGATTCTCGGAAACAGTTAGTTCTCGAAACAACCCTCGGTCTTCAGGAACATATACGATGCCGAGGCGAGAGATATGTTCAGGGGGAAGCCGATGTATTCTCTTACCCATGAATTCTATTATTCCCTTTTTGGGTTGATCCTTCAAAAGCCCAGCGATTGTTTTGAGCAAGGTGGTTTTCCCTGCACCGTTTGGTCCCAAAACAGTAAAGATTTCTTTTTCCTTGACTTGAAGGGAAAGGCCTCGAAGTGCATAAATTCGATCATAATAAAGCGTTTCAATGCTGGCGATTTTCAATAAAGGGGTCATGTCTTGACTCTCTAAAGAATGATGAGGCTAGTCTTCTCCAAGATAGGCCCTGACAACCTCAGGAGTCTTTTGGACTTCCTCAGGGCTTCCTTCGGCTATCTTTTCACCATAATCCAGGGCTATCATCCTGTCTGCGAGTTTGGAGGCGATTCTGAGGTCATGCTCTACAAGGAGAACGGCTGTCCTGTAACGCCCCCGGATTTCCGTAATTCTGTATGCAGTTTCCTCTTTTTCCTCGGAGGTAAGCCCAGCGATAGGTTCATCCAACAGAAGAAGCTCGGGCTCCAGGGCCAGCGCTCGTCCTACTTCGACTCGTTTCTGTACCCCGTAAGGGCAATCAGAGACTCTGGACTGCCGGTAGGCCTGAAGATCAAGAAATTCAATGATTTCTTCGACCACTTCACGGTGCTTCAATTCCTCATTGCGGCGACGTAAAAAAACGTCTACGGGATTTTTCTTGAACTTCACGTGACGGCCAAGCATGAGATTATCAAGCACAGTCATGTGCATAAATAGGCGCAGATTTTGGAAGGTACGGGCAATTCCTCGTTTTGCAACGGAATCGGGAGAAAGCCCGAGAAGGCTTTCTCCCTTAAATTGAATCGCCCCGCTGTCAGGATGATACACACCCGATATGCAGTTAAAAAGTGTTGTTTTGCCAGACCCATTGGGGCCGATCACTGTGAGAATCTCTTGAGGTTCCAGCGATAGATCAACACCAGAAAGGGCCTGGATTCCACCAAAGCTTATGGCGAGGCTGCTTACTTTGAGTAGTGCCATATCTTTTAGAACCTTGGAGCATAAATCTCGAAGTCTTCGATGGGCACATGCTTACCACCCCTTGCCTGACCCATACGTGATGCATTCACACCATGGTGGCGTGTAGGTGAATAGGTGACAGGTGCTCCAACTCCCTCTGGCTTCCAATTTTTGATACTTTCCATGCCCTTGATCAGACCTTCCGAGGTGGGATTTGGGCCAGCTTTCTTGAGCCCTTCAACGAACTGAATCATTGAAACAGCACCAAATACGGCGAGGTATTCTTTGCCCTTTATCTTCGGATTAAATTTCTTCAGGATATCTGCAAGACGGTCTGCGGCAGGGTCGGCTCCTGAATAAGGAACTCCGGAATTACCAGGAAGCGCTATATAGGTACCCTCCCATGCCTTGCCGGCGATGCGGTACATAATGGGATCGCCCAAAGTAAAGGTAGCCAGCACCTTAGGTCGGTAACCAATCTTCGCCATCTCTTTTACAATAAGGGCAC
>CAZDVV010000241.1:0-2683 GCA_964508875.1 uncultured Desulfobacteraceae bacterium
TCAAACCTGCCCAGGTTGTAGCTCTAAAAAAGTAGAAAAGAATGTATCATCGAGTAAGGAGTGCATCTGGGTTAACTCTGCTTCCACAAGTGATTCTTGTCCTTAAAATGGGGGATTATTATGGACATAGAAGAAAAAATCCGAGAACTTGAGCGACGCAATCGAGAGGCGGAGCTGGGAGGCGGTGAACAACGGATCGCACAGCAGCATGCCAAAGGAAAGATGACTGCTCGCGAAAGAATCGATTATCTCCTTGACAAAGGGAGCTTCCATGAGATTGACAAGTTTGTTGTACACCAGTGCCACGATTTTGGCATGGAAAAGAAAAAGATTCCTGGCGATGGGGTAGTGACCGGGTACGGGACTATTAATGGAAGGCTTACCTTTGTCTTTTCCCAGGATTTTACGGTGTTCGGGGGCTCTCTTAGCGGGCCTTTTGGTCAAAAGGTCTGCAAGATCATGGACTTAGCCATGAAAAATGGAGCACCTATCATAGGTTTGAATGACTCAGGGGGGGCCAGGATTCAAGAAGGGGTGGTCAGCCTGGGAAGCTATGGAGAAATATTTAAGCGAAATGTCTGGGCATCAGGAGTAGTCCCCCAGATTTCAGTGATTATGGGACCATGTGCAGGCGGTGCGGTGTATTCGCCTGCGCTTACTGACTTCATCATAATGGTTAAGAAAACCAGTAACATGTTCATAACTGGACCTCAGGTAATAAAGGCCGTCACCCATGAAGAGGTTACCCCCGAGGAACTTGGAGGTGCTATTGCCCACAATACCAAGAGCGGAGTAGCACATTTTGCGGAAGACAACGACGAAGCAGCCCTTGATAGGGTCAAACAATTGCTGAGTTTTCTTCCCCAGAATTACAAGGAAAGGCCCCCGCGGGTGGAATGCACTGATGATCCTGATCGCATTGACCCTTCATTAAATAAGGTCGTGCCCACGAACCCCAAACTTCCCTACGATATGAAAGAGATCATACGCACAGTCTTGGACAATAACGAATTCGTTGAGATTCATGAGCGCTATGCTACAAACATGATTGTTGGTTTTGGACGACTGAACGGCTATGTGGTTGGGATTGTGGCGAATCAACCAAGGTTTCTGGCGGGCTGTCTTGACATTGATGCATCGATCAAGTGTGCACGATTTGTCAGGATGTGCGATTGTTTTAATATCCCACTGGTCACTTTTGTAGACGTGCCCGGGTTCCTCCCTGGCGTGGGACAGGAACATGGTGGAATCATAAAAGAGGGGGCCAAGATAATTTATGCCTACTGTGAGGCCACTGTGCCTAAAATTACTGTGATTACTAGAAAGGCCTATGGTGGGGCCTATGACGTAATGTCAAGCAAGCACCACGGAGGAGATATTAACTATGCCTATCCCACTGCGGAGATTGCCGTAATGGGGCCTGAGGGGGCAGTAAACATCATCTTCCGCAAAGAGATTGCAGCTTCAGATAACCCTGAAGAAACACGCAAGAAACTGGTAGAAGAGTATCGTAACAATTTTGCGAGTCCTTTCAAGGCTGCGGAGCTTGGTTACATAGATGCTATTATTTTTCCTCAAGACACAAGGCCAAAGCTGATTTCTGCCTTGATGATGTTGTTGAACAAAGAGGAGAGCATACCTTCAAGACGGCACGGAAATATCCCACTTTGATTTGTTTTTTAGGATGCCTTGGCGTTTTTATCGCCTTCTGGCTTAACGATTCTGGAAATTATTGCTCCCGATACGGAAAGTGCCAGAAATAGTACCAGAAGAACTATAAATACCCCTATGAACCGCAGCAACAGTGTTCCCATGATCCATGTCCAGTTATCTTTCATTATAACTATGGACGTCTCGGCACCGCTTCGCTTTGAAATGGTGATGGAATGCCAAGGCCTGTTACTGTCGTCTTCAATATAACTTACTGCCTTCCATTCCCGGTAGCGAACATCCTTTAATCCCTTAAGGGCATTTTTGTAATAGGCCAGGACCTGATCATGGGACATCTTTACCTGCAGTTCGAGCCTGGAGTCGGTCTTTTTTACGATCTTTGCACCCGGTACAATCGGCGCACCCAAAAAATCCTCTGTGGCTGAGGCTAGGGCAGGTGCCAAGAAAAGCCCCATAATCAAAACCGCAATAATCCTTTTCATTTTTACCCTCACTTCTCTTGATTACTTAAACATCGCGATAAACATACCAGCTGCCGCTGCAGAGCCTATGACTCCTGCGAGATTCGGCCCCATTGCATGCATGAGGAGAAAGTTCGTCTTGTCTTCACGCATTCCCTCCACCTGGGAGACCCTAGCAGCCATGGGCACAGCCGATACTCCAGCAGATCCGATTAATGGATTTATCTTTTCTTTCAGGAACAGGTTCATAATCTTTACTGTCAAAATTCCTCCTGCCGTACAGACAGCAAAATCCAGGAGCCCCAGACCAAAGATAAGTAAAGGCTTCCAGCTGAGGAAATTATCAGCATACATGGTGGCTCCCACTGAGACCCCTAGAAAAATAGTGACTATATTCATTAGAGAGCCTTGCGCTGTTTCAGTGAGCCTTGAGACTACCCCGCTTTCTTTCATAAGATTACCCAGCATGAACATTCCCATAAGGGGAATAACTGAGGGTACCAGAAGGGCAATGATGCCAGCCGTAACCATCGGGAAGAGTATTTTTTCAC
>CAZDVV010000242.1:0-2657 GCA_964508875.1 uncultured Desulfobacteraceae bacterium
TTAATCTCTGTATGAAAGGGTAAACATGAAGTCTGAAGACTTAAGATTTGAGATCATGGAGCAGATTGGAATCATTACTCTGAATAGGCCCAAATACAGAAATGCCTTTACACCAGAAATGCTTACTAGCTGGGCGGAAGCGCTGCGCATTTGCCAGAAAGAGCGCGAGGTGAGGGCTGTTGTTGTGACGGGTGAGGGCAAATCATTTTGTGCAGGGGGAGATATTAAGGATTTTATAAGGACTGACTTAAGGGCTTGGGAGATGAAGAATTTCCTTCAAAAGAAGGTCTACCAGGTTGTTCGAGCTGTTGCTAGATTAGAAAAACCTATGACAAATAAAAACTTCTGTGGTTTAAGGCAAACCATCCCTGTATCGGGGAATTTTTTTGGGGAGTCTTATATCAAAATAGATATAAGGTTCCAATACCCTGTGGAGTAACAAGGAGAGGGCTGCGATGGAGTTTAGAAAGAGAGGATGGTGTCTATTATTGCTCCTAATTGCCTCTATTGGTGTTATCAGCCTGGGCACAAGAAGTGTAGCAGAAGAAATACCAGGCTTCTCTACCATTGTGGCTGAAGTTGGAGATATCTCACCGTTTCGCTCATATCGTAACCTGGCCTCCTATGCTGGTTTGGTCCCCTGTCTGGATGCCAGTGGGGGTGGGGGCAAACAGAGGATGGGCAGTATAACAATACAGGGCTCGCGTCATTTTCGTACGGCCTTGGTTGAGGCTGCCATGTGATTCCCAGAAGGTAGCCCTCCCTCCGCCACATGCATAGGGTGTGGCTGCGGTCGGGCACCCAAATTAATTAAGAGAAATTTTTTCCTTGACACGGTGCTTTTTCATAGGTGGACAAAAGTACCGATAGTTTTGTTAGCTCTCAGAAAACCCTAAAGACCTCGATCGCTTCCTAAAGTCCTTGACATATTTCCCTGATCCAGCTAGAGGGAAGCAACATTTTGCCATAGTGAGGAGGGATTTAGTCTCATGAAACAGCAAACACTAGCAATTATCAAGCCCGACGGCGTGGCCAGAAAGCTAATAGGCCCTGTTGTAAGCAAGATAGAGAATGAAGGCCTTTCCATCACTGCCATGAAACTGATCAGGATGACCAAGGAACAGGCCAAAGGTTTTTATAAGGTACATGAAGGCAAGCCTTTTTATGGAAGCCTTACTGATTTTATGTCATCTGGGCCCTGTGTCGTAATGGTGCTCGAAGGAGAAGACGCAATCTCCAGGTACCGAAAGCTTATGGGTGCCACTGATTACAGAAAGGCTGACCGTGGAACTATTCGACGTGAATACGCCACCGACATTGAAAAGAACGTCGTACACGGCTCAGATTCCCCTGAAAGCGCAGAATTTGAAATTAGCTATTTCTTTAGTGCGCTGGAAATTGTCTAGCCTGCGGTCCTTATGGAAAAGAAAAGGGGGCTAGATTCAACAAGCCCCCTCCTTATTGATATCCACCTTATTTGTTTTCTCCTTCCTTTTCTTCTTCTGAGTCCTTTTTCTCCTCTGTGGACTTCTTTTCCTCTTTGAGCTCCTTGATTTCTTCTTTCAGGCTTTCTACTTCCTGCTTGAGATCCGTTGATGATTCTTCAAAACTTTCCGCTGCCTTCTTGTCCTTTATTTCCTCGTATCCCAGATAAGCAGCTAGGGCACCACCTAAAATGAAAAGAACAGGCAATGTCCCCTTTAGGATTTCAAGAAAATCTCCCCACCATACAATGATACCAATGATACCCAAGATGACTGCAGCAACTCCTCCTGCTAATGCGGCCATGTCTCAACCTCCTTACCCGGCAATGGATTTGCGATCAAATGTGCATTTATTAACATAAACGCCTACCACGTTCAAGCATTTTCAGGTTCGATACAAACATGGGAAGGGCCCCGATGTCAATTTAATTCGGTACACGGAAGAACAAGCATAAAGCCACCGCGACTGGCCTCGTAGAACTAGGCCTTGCAGTCGTATTCCTTTTCAGATGATAGAGACCTAATTTTTTTGGTTCAATAGTGAGTTGACCAAAGGGATTGCATTTTTCAAAATGTTAGGTATAATAATATAAATAAAAAATAGGATAACTGTGGGGTAAAAATAGAAGGAAAGAGGAGTATTCGATCGCTATTTGATGATTAAGCTGCCAATCTGGGCGAGAAAACTAATAATTGAGGCTATTGGATATTGAAAAAATTTGTGATAGGGAATATTCTTAAAATTTGCATTTTTGGCTGGTAAAATGTACCTTTACCACAACAGTGCCAGCGTAGCTCAGATGGTAGAGCAACTGACTTGTAATCAGTGGGTCGGGGGTTCGATTCCCTTCGCTGGCTCCATTGTGTCTAAACGTATTTTTGGGGCGTGTAGGCCCCTTTTAGGGTGTGGAGAGGTTCCCGAGTGGTCAAAGGGAGCAGACTGTAAATCTGCCGGCTCAGCCTTCGGAGGTTCGAATCCTCCCCTCTCCACCATTTGATATGGTACCTTTGATATGGTACCTTGTCGATATTGATAAGAGATTCGAAGAGGGGCTTTAATATTAAGTGACCTCCCGGTAAAGAAAATCCAGCGACAGACTGGGTAGTTGTTTGTTAGAGGGCGGGAATAGCTCAGTTGGCTAGAGCGTCAGCCTTCCAAGCTGAGGGTCGCGG
>CAZDVV010000243.1:0-2648 GCA_964508875.1 uncultured Desulfobacteraceae bacterium
TTGAAGATGCCTTCTGCCGCAGGGTTGAACAGCATAATTTTCCCTCTGTGGTCTAAAGCTATAACTCCCGAATTGATGCTCTTAATAATTCCGTCGGTCAGAGACTCCAATTGGTGGAAATCTTCTTGTTTTGCTTTCAGTTCAGTTTTGCTGCGCTGGACGAGTTCGGACAGATAACTAGTGAGAAAAGCGATCACGTAGAATGCTAGTACGTTAACACATGTTAGGTAAAGGACCTTGATGCCAGAGGGAGGATTGGGAGGGGAGTAGCTTGCCCCCAAAGGGCCAAGAATTCCCCAGTAGTGGAGAGCCACGACAAGACTGTAAAGAAGTGCGCAGGCCGTTGCTATGATAACCCCCCCGGTCCTATATAACAGTATACTTGCAGTTATGATCACAAGTACAAAGAGTAGGGAGAAGACGCTATGCATTCCTCCTGTCACACTCATGATAAGGGCTGTAAACAGTGCGTCGAATCCAAGTTGGACATAGGCCAAGACTAAAAGGGCTCTGCCTATCTTGAAGAGGAACAGGTATATAATGGTCAAGAAATAAATGGATGCGAGAATGAAAAAATGGATTGACTGGAGGGGGCCAAAATAAGTCTCTGTTTCACTGATGTCTATAAAAAGCCCTGCGCCCAACAGGAGCGAGACAAAAAGGACCCTTATGAGCATAAGGGTTCGGAGCCGCGTCTTGAGCTCTGATGTAGAGACTGTAAAGCGTCTATCTTTCATTACAGGCGCTAGCCTGCAAGGGCGCCAGCCATCTGGAATATGGGAAGATACATGGACACCACTAGGCCACCAATTGACCCGCCCAAGAATACCATTAGCATAGGCTCGAGCATAGATGTCAAGGCCTCTACCGCAGTGTCAACCTCATCATCATAGAAATCAGCAATTTTTTCCAGCATGGTGTCAAGTGCACCAGTAGCCTCGCCTACTGAAATCATTTGAATGACCATGCTTGGAAAAATGTCCGTCTCACTTAAAGGTTCCGCTATTGTCTGGCCCTCTGCGATAGACCCTCTCACTTCAAGTATGACTTCTTCAAGGACCTTATTTCCCGAGGTTTTGGCCACTATTTCGAGTGCATCAAGTATAGGCACACCGCTGCTGATCATGGTTCCCAGTGTCCTGGTAAACCGGGCCACCGCAACCTTTTTCAACAATGGCCCAAAAATGGGTAGCTTCAACGCAAGGGCATCGGTCTGTTTGCGGCCTTTCTCTGATTTGCGATATACCTTAAAGCCCCAGAATAGGGCTACGAGAGCTCCAATGATGTAAAGTATATTCCCTTTTACAAAACGGCTGAGATTAACCACAAGTTGTGTGGGAGCGGGAAGGGCGGAGCCAACACTTGCAAACATATCCTCGAATACGGGTATGACAAAGATTAATATGACCGCAATCACCAAAATCGCAATACACATGACAACGATTGGATAGGTCATGGCCCCCTTGATCTTGGCCCTTAGTTTTTCTGCCTTTTCAATGTAAGCAGCCAGCCTTTGCAAGATCGTGTCCAGGATACCGCCAACTTCCCCTGCTGCCACCAGGTTCACGAATAGGTCATCAAAGACATTAGGGTGCTTTTTTAGTGCCTCGGCCAGGGTGGAGCCCCCTTCAACATCCTTTGTGACTTCCTTTAATATGTTCTTGAAAGTTTTGTTGTCGGACTGTTCAGCAAGAATTGTCAGGCCTTGAACGAGGGGAAGGCCCGCATCTATCATTGTGGAAAACTGCCTGGTAAATACCACTATGTCCTTCTTTGTAATTCTTGGCTGGAGAAATGAGACGTTTTCAAAGAGGTCTTTGGGCTTTTGTTTTATTTTTTTGACAGTTAGATTGCGCCTCTTGAGCTGCAGCCGGGCAATTTTTTCATCTGCAGCCTCAATTTCTCCTTTCAGGGTGCGACCTTTCTTGGTCACAGCAACCCATTTATAAACAGGCATTACTCTCCTCCTCTAGCCAGGTGCCAACGGCTGCTGGCAAGGTCTCCGCTCTGCAATGAATACTTGGTTAGACAGGGCTAACTCCTTGATCGGCATGCAATAGGACCATCTTTAGCATTTTGTGCAATTGGGCTCCCGGACGGCATTCAAGGGTAAGAGATTTGTATCGCCCTGTCAAGGTTGTACAAATATAACATTATTCTTGACAAATGGTGGCAAACCGATGTTATAAGACTGTCTTGCTGCAAGCAAGTGAAAGGGCATTGGCAGCACGAAGCTTATAAAGATAGATTTTTTGCGAGAGTTTGGAAATCCAAGAATAAAGAGTGAGGAGGTACTTAGCTGTGAGTGAGATTACTGCTCCAATGGGTGGAAAGGTTATTGACATCAAGGTTAACCCCGGCGACACAGTAAATGAGGGCGATGAGGTAGTGATCATCGAGGCCATGAAGATGGAGTTACCGGTGGTCGCAACGGCGTCCGGAACAGTCAAAGAAATCAAATGTAAGAAGGGTGACGCCGTAGAGGCTGATGCTGTTTTGATTGTCCTAGAATAGGCGGTGATTTACAAAGAGGGCTTCAAGGGGCCCTCTTTTTTCTAGTGAAGAATTATTCCATTAGAATGGAGACTGCCTGATGGACATAGAAGAAAAAATCCGAGAACTTGAGCGACGCAATCGAGAGGCGGAGC
>CAZDVV010000244.1:0-2637 GCA_964508875.1 uncultured Desulfobacteraceae bacterium
ATACGATCTAAAGTCTCGCAGGTCCCATCCCAAGCCAAAATAATCCGCTAATCCGACTATTTGATTTACTCTACCAAAAACAAAGGTGGGAGGGCAATTATTCTTTTTGGATCATACCTCCGGGTCCATGAATTACATATGTGGTGTCGCTATGAGAATGTCTCGTTCTCATAACATACCTATTCGTATTTGTCTGGGCCGGATCAATGGTGAGAGTTACACCTTTGGACAAGAGAAGCATGTATGTAGTTCCAATGAGAGTACTCGTATTAGAGCAATAAGTCTGATGCTGTGAAAAATATATTTCTTGCGCTATTTCCGCATTTTTCAGATCTTCTATTGCTGCAGCATCGTAAGATCTGCTTCGGTAAGCTGAGTACTGGGGAACTGCAATAGCAGCCAGTATGCCAATAATGGCGATTGCGATCATCAATTCTATGAGAGTAAAACCTTGCTTTTCCCCTAAGACTTTTGGAATCATAATTACCACTTTTCTATATCGAAACTCTGAAAAACGTATTCTTTTTCTCGTTTATCCTGGTACATTCCTTGCAGAATGAATCAGCGATTGTGTGAGCCAGGAGGTCTATAATGACACTTGAAGAGACTAATATTACATATTGTCGCAAAGTAGTTTTCTCTGTAATCGCCTTAACCATTATGATAGTTTCAGTGTATTCTAATTCCTTTCATTGCTCATGGCACTTTGATGATATACCAAATATTGTGGAAAACCCCCGGCTCCACATAGAGAAATTAGATTGGGAATCTCTTAAGACCATCTTTTTTGACAGGGGTAAACCTCAGTTCTCTTCACGACCAGTGGCCTGCCTTAGCTTTGCTATCAATTATTATTTTGGAAGGCTAAATGTCTATGGCTACCATCTTGTAAATCTTCTCATTCACCTCATCTGCTCAATTTTCCTATTCCTCTTTATTTATCGAACCTTACTGTATCTAGCTTTAAAGAAAAGATGGGAAGGTGATGCATATTTTGTAGCCTTATTAGCTACTGTGCTATGGGCTATTAATCCAATTCAAACTCAGGCAGTTACTTATATAGTCCAACGAATGGCTTCAATAGCTGCCATGTTTTACATCATAGGTATGTATTTTTACCTCAAAGGCAGAACATTAGGTAATAAAGGTAAAAAAGTCATATTTTTCGCTTTATGTTTTTTTTGTTTTCTTCTGGCTCTTGGGTGTAAGGAAAATGCCGCGATGTTCCCAGTATGTATCTTTCTTTACGAAGCCTTGATAATGCAGGACGATCCTTGGAAGTTTTTATGCGGTCATTACAAGACCGTCATTCTTATCATAGCTATTACTGCTTGCGCAGGGGCCGGATACTTATATCTCGAAACTGGCAAACCATTTCCAGAAATATTGGACGGATACAGGGAAAGACCTTTTACCTTAGGTCAGAGGCTTCTCACCCAACCACGTGTAATTCTTTTTTATATCAGTTTACTTCTTTACCCCATGCCTAACAGGCTATGTATTGTGCATGACTTCCCTGTCTCCACCTCTCTTTTTAGTCCTATAACAACATCTCTATCTCTGCTGGCAATTTTGGCCATGATTGGACTCGCTATTTTTTGGGCAAAGAAAAGACCTTTGATTTCATTCTCCATATTTTTCTTTTTTATGAATCATTTGATTGAGTCGAGTATATTACCTTTGGAAATGGTCTTCGAACATAGAAATTATCTGCCTTCTATGATGTTTTTTATTCCTCCTGTCATAGGACTTTCCTATTTATTAAGGACTTACCAAGAAAGGCTCTTTATGAAATGGATAATTTCTTCTTTTCTTGTCTTGAGTCTCGTGGGCTTTGGACATTCAACTTTTATGCGAAATTTCACTTGGAAAAACGACAAGAGCCTTTGGATCGACGCAGTAGATAAGTCACCGGATTTATTTCGTCCTCATCATAACCTTGGGAATTATTTTCATAAACACAAAAACCTAAAAGAAGCACTCCATGAATATATGAAAGCGTTAGAAATGCGAAGTGCTTATAAGAAAAATGCCCACTTCATTACATACTATAACTTGGGTAAGCTATTTCAAGACAAGGGAGAACTAGAAAAAGCGAAATCATTTTATCAGAAGGCAATAAAGCTCAATCCCTGGTTTCCGGCAGCATATATGAACCTGGCTTCGGTGTTTGACAGAGAAGGAAAAGAGGATGCTGCAAACAGATATTTGCTTAAATCAATTTCTATGGATCCCTCACTTTCAGAAGCAAAATATAATCTAGCTCTTTTGTACCTAAAACAGGGCTGTCCCTTAAAAGCTCTTCCTTTCCTGAATTCCATTTTGAACAACCGAAATCTTGGGGAGTTAGTGCCCCTCCAGATTGCCATAGCATATAAACAACTTGGGGAATACGGTCTTGCAGTCACTTTTTTGCAAAAGGCTCTTAGCATTTCACCTGGTAATATGATGCTTCATCTTCATCTTGCGGAAATTTACGATCTCGCCTCAATGAAGGAAAAGGCCCTCAAAGAGGTAAATAATGTATTACGTATGCTTCCTGATGAAAAGTCTTTCAACAAACTTGTTATTGATGGCATTGGAAAAACAAGGGGTAATGCGTCAAAACTGAAGCCATCCCGAGACATAATTTTTAGG
>CAZDVV010000245.1:0-2609 GCA_964508875.1 uncultured Desulfobacteraceae bacterium
GGTAAAAGGATATGTGAATGCCACTGCCCATAGGATAGGAATGGAATGGCCTTCTATTTCTGCAGGAGGAGGCCCTCCCGCTGCAAAGGCTTCTGTGGGAAGAGTGGGGGTTAAGAGAAGATCGTATTGATCAAATAATTTGCACAAAACTTCATTTAGTGAAGTGACCGACTTGGCGTGGTCTACCCATTTGTCAAGGCCGAGACTCTTTACATAATCCAGGGATGCAACAATGGTCCTGCCAATATCTCCTCTATGCTCTTCAACAACTTCCTTGAGCTGAATGTAAAGCTCTTTACACACTAGGTGCGTTCGACTAAGTGTACCTTGAGAATGGTTTGTTTGCCATGCTGAAGGCATTATCCCGTTATGCTTACGTTAGCCCCCCATGGTTAGTCTTGATCTTCAGCTTTTTGAGGCCGTCCACAGGCGGAATGGTGGCCACTGCCTCTCGGCATATCTCATCCATTTGCCTTGTCATGTTTATTCCACGCAAGGAGAAAGCCGCCTGGAAAAGTCCAACAGCAAGGGAAATGGGGTCGAGGGCCACTCGTACTGTGTGATCCCGTCGAGTATCATTGAACCTCCACAGAAGCTCACCGGTTTTGGTAGAGTACATTTCCAGCCTGAGTCCTACAGCTAACTGGGTATAAAGGAATCCGTAATAATAATCAAAGTTTTTTACATATCCAAATATCACAGCGTCCACGCCCAGAAATTTGCCAAGTTCTAAAACTGAGGTTGCTTTCACCTGATCAAAACCTGAAATATTATGAATAGCCAACATCTGATCCACCTCATCAGGATGAATCAGCCGGAATCTTCGCTGAGATAGCTGTCCGAAAAACGTAATCCTCATTTGCGAAGCTAGGGTCACAGGGCTGATCTTTTTCTTATGCCAGAGCATAGCAAGGAGCTGCTCGCTTCCCTCAATACGGCCCTCTCCAACAAGACTCTTAAAAGGGAGAACCGCTATGGTTTTTGGCGGGGCCTTTTGGAGGTCTGGATGCACAAACAACCGCCCAAATGGATCAAGCTCGTAGACCCTATCAATAAGTGTCTTGCTTTTCCTTGGGGCACAGCCCATCACGAGAAGAGTAGCAATGATAGAAACACGTATCAGAAAGGACCAGAGGAATTTGGCCCTTGTCCACATAACTTGGTTCGATGCCCATCTCCTGATACCCATGGTCTCGCGCCCAAGGCCTGGGCTCTTTACTCCGCTTGACATAGGAGAGCCCATATCATGCCAAAACGTTTTTCTTGCAAACGATCTTGCCAAGCTCTCTTTTCACCAAAACTCCCCACAAGTCCCCAAAAAAGATAACATCCTTAATAACACCTTTTGTTGGGACCCCGTCCTTTGAAATCCAGCCTATGATTTTTCCTGATTTGGACGATACGTCTTCTTTCAATACTCTGAATCGTACAAAGTAATCTTTGCCTTTGGGGTTCAATTCCTGTGCTCGTGCATCTGCCTCCTCTTGCTCAGATGCTACTGTGAGGTCGAGGTAGTCGAACCCTTCATGTATATAAAGTGGCAGGTGGTAAGTCTTGCCTCTTTTCAAGGAGCCGTAATACCCATGCCTGAAGTTATAGAAGAGGGTCAAGTAGTCTTCGTAAGTGACATCCTTTTTCATGCTTATTATCTTGTGCTCCTGCTCACCATTTGCGGTTTGACGGGCGAAAATTAATTCCTTATCTTTGTAGTCAAATGTGACAGATCTTGTGCTAACCCTATTTTTTTTATTCTTCTTGAGTTTGAAATAGAATGGAACGAGCCTGTCATCCTTTTCATCATAGCCCGCATATGATGTGTAGGAATACCTGTAGCGGCCCAAAAGCCAATCAACAAACCCTGTAGTTCTGCCTTTCATGCTGGCCACATATATTCCCTTGGTGGGCGATCTGCACAGTGTGACACTTGCCTCTCCGCAGTGGGAAAAAAGCCAGAATCCTATTTGATAGTCAAGTTGCTCGCCAAGATATTTGCCCAAGAGATCTTTGGCAGCTCCGGACTCCGCCTGGCTTTCAACTGGAAACAAAAAAATTGGAGGGAAAAGAAATCCTGAAAGGGATATTCGCAAGAAACTGCGTCGAGAAATTAAACAGCTCCAAGGGGGGCCAGAGTTTTCATGAGAAAATGCCATGGTCTAAGATAGAGACCGCCCGGACCCATAAACTACCTACTGATAGCCGGTAGCGTATTTGGACTGGGAAGCGGTTAACGTCTTTTGTTACCCATAATGTAAATGATTTTATCTCATCTTTGTTCTCCTTTTTCAATTGCTTTTCTGTCCCTTTGCACGGCCAATAGGAGAGAGTGCATTCTATTCTGAAAGTGCCGAAGGATCCTGCGGGCACATCTACACTTTCTTGCCCAACAAATCTTGCCTCTATCTTGAATCTTTTACTTCCTGTTAGCCCTTCAAAGGCGGCATAAGGATGGGCTGGAGAGATCCTATGCCTCAAGTTGTAGAAGGCTGACAAGGGATCCATGCTCAAAGGGGAGATGAAAAATTCATCTACTATTTTCTCACCGGTCTTACGGTTTTGATGAATAAAGGTGGCCTTTTGACTCTGTCTGTCAAAGACCACCTTTTCCTTCC
>CAZDVV010000246.1:0-2494 GCA_964508875.1 uncultured Desulfobacteraceae bacterium
AAGGTAGTGGAAGATGGTCCCCGGGCAGTAGATGATAAGCTGGAATTTGTATTTCGTGTGCGGGTGTGCCAGCACTGCGAGGAGCCTCCCTGTGTGGAGGTATGTCCAGAAAATGCAATTGAAAAGAGGGCGGACGGGATCGTCATCCTGGATCAGGACAAATGCACTGGATGTGGATTGTGTGTCGATGAGTGCCCATACAATGCGATTTCATTGCATCCGGAAAGCGGCCTGGCGTATAAATGCAACCTATGTTTCCAGAGAATCGGCAAAGGCCTTATCCCGGCATGTGCCGATAATGTATGTCTGGCGCACTGTATCAGCTTTGAAGCGCAATGAAAGGGATGGAAATTACGAGGCCTTGTTAGCTCTAAGGGCGGCGAAGGATCTTGAGAATATGATGCGGATTCAGTACCACTGTCTCAAAAATCAAGGCAACCTGAATTCATCCTCTCTTTCCGCTAAAGCCTTCTTTGCCTTCTTTACAATGTTGTAATCCTTGACAAGCCTTTGGATCTGTTCCCGCTCTGTTTGTCCATTTCGCTGAAATGATATGGCATTTGATGGGCAGAGGTTGACACAGGTCTGACATGCTACCATACAGTTATATGGATATACTACCTTGGCCTTTTTATTGACATAGTCGTATCTGAATACCTTGCGCCCACAAGCTACTACGCATACACCACAACCTATGCAATTTTCCTCATCAATGATAGATCGCAAATTTGACTTGACTTGTAAGGCACAGCGTGGTATCGCTGACATAAATGTCATAAGTAGCGTTATTCTAAGGAGTTAGCAAGACTAGCCTGCGAGATGAGAGGATAAGCAAGAACCACACCAGATGGGGAACGCATGGATGGTCAAATGACACATCAAGAAAATAATAGCGAGGAGCCCCAATATGTGCCTTCTGGGGCTAAGATGAAACCTGCCTGGCAGGAGAGTGGATCCGGTCAAGTAGTACGCATTATTCCGTCTTCGCTGTCAAAGGCGGTACCCAGGCCTTCGCCCGAATTTGTAAAAAGATTTGAGCGGAAGTATGGAAAGGGTTCTGTTGCAGTCTTTATTGCTGTTATTGAAAAGGTATCTTCAAATCTCAGTGATGTGGCCCGAGTCTTTGGATTTACTCGCGAGTATGCCCGGCACGTGTACAAGAAGATATATGGAGTCCCTTACGGTAAAATGAGAGAGGCAAAGCTGCAGCTAAGACGAAAGGCTCGAATCGAAAAGAATGATAGAGAGGGAAAAAACCGACCCTATTTTAGAGAGATAGGTGAGCGAATCCGATCAATAGGGCTTGACTATGAGTTGAGGAAAAAGGCTAGATTTTACTTTTACCTTTCCAATGGAAAGACCGTTGGCATAAGGCGTTGTAAGTCTCCTCTCAGAATCGGGAATGTGCAGTATTACAGATTCAATAACTTTGCATGGTCGCCAGATGAATTTGATTTTTTGGTGTTGCGGTGCGAGGGAAGGAGAAGATCAACACATTATGTTATTCCCCACCAATTTATGCCAAAGAGGATAGTCTCGCTCAATCCCGAAAGTATCAGATCGAGCACCAAATATGGTAGATTCAAAGAGGCATGGCATCTGTTGCACGCTGGATTGGGACAATCACAAGCCGTGGGTTAACCTTCTCCGCCTAGATATGGCTCTCCTAGCATTGCTGGAGCAGCGTGCCTCCGAGCATCTTTTCCTCCTACTGCCCATACAAGGACAATAAGCGTTATAAGGTAAGGCAGCATTCCCAGAATATTGGGTGGAATACCCAGAGGCTGCGATAGGTATTGAAGCACAAAAATTCCACCAAACAGAACTGCTCCTACCCAACTGCCATCATGCCTTCTATACCAAGATTGAGGAGACCTGCGTGCTCAGCAACAATTTCACCAAGGGTTCCCAAAAGTAAAGGGGCGCCGGCCACCAGAGTTCTATGAACTACCGCTAGTACCAAATCTCCCACTATAAATCCTCCCTCCGGACGATTCTTAGACGATGGATGAGGAAGAAATCACCCATAATAAGAGAGAATAACAGTATGCCATTGAAAATTTGCACGGTTGCGGCAGGAAGGCCCAAAGAGACCTGAATTGCATCTCTTCCCACCACTATGCCGGCAAAAAATATTCCGGAAAAGATGGTGAGCAATGGATTTAGCTTTGCGAGCCATGCCAGGATGATTGCGGTATATCCATAACCAGAAGATATTGATAAAGGGTAGCTTAAATGGTGATGGATACCAGCGACTTCTCCTACCCCAGCAAGCCCTGCAACTCCCCCGCTAATGAGCATCATGATCAAGGTAACTTTCATGAAGTTTATCCCTGCATATCTTGCTGCGTCGGGATTGTCACCTGTGACACGAAGCTCGTAACTAAATCTATAATAAACCATAATGAAGAGAATGAGAGCAAAGCAAATGGCTAAGATCAATGTGACCATGTGTATTCTGGTGCCCTGAATCGTATTAAGCACTGCCGAGGGA
>CAZDVV010000247.1:0-2483 GCA_964508875.1 uncultured Desulfobacteraceae bacterium
GTGGATACTGTTAACATTATTATCGCTCATTACTTTTTGATATTGTTTGTTGAAAGCGTTCGAGACCGGACTACGAATCCATAGGTCGGACCTTCCCGAAGGCAGGCAGGGGTTCGAATCCTGCTGGGCGCACCATCTACTTTTTCCTTGTCCAGGTGGTGGTTCTTCCTATGAGGGAAAATCCTATGTAGCCCCTGAGCTTCAGGTTATCGCCTTCAAGTTTTGCCTTGCATTTGTACGTCTTACCTTTTTCGGGGTCATAGATTCTGCCATCCCCCCACTTGTTATCGCCCTTGTACTTGAACCCGCTCAAGATTTGCAGCCCTAGAATCTTTCACCCTCTTTTGGTCTCATCAGGGTTCTTTGTGTCTAGCTTCTCTTTGCCTTCTTTATCCAGAGGCTCTTTTAGCCAGATTATTTTTCCACAGTAACGCTCACCACATTTATAAATCTCCACCACTGACTTTTCACCAGCGGTGAGCCATTTACCCAAAATGGCATCGCCCTCATCGGCAGCGCAGACCCCCACAACAGCTATTGCCAAGACAACCACCGCAGCCAATACCAGTATGATCCGCTTTTTTCTCATCTTATCTACCTCCTGTTGCTAGGACAGTGCCCATCAACATCCCCTCACTCTATCCCTCTCCCTCAAGGCTCAAGGGACAGGAGGACTAATGCCCTCCTAAGCCTCCCTCTGGCAAAAAGGGATGCAACGGCTAGCCATTACCTGCTCCCCAAAAACGTCCTATATGCCTTGTAAGTCATGTACAGGTCTCCCTTGTGTGCTATCTCAAATGGAGAATGCATGGATAGCACTGCCGGACCACAATCAATCACCTGCATTCCGTACACTGCCAGGAATTTTGCTACGGTCCCGCCGCCACCTTCATCAACCTTGCCCAACTCTCCTGTCTGCCAGACCACTTTTTCCTTGTTAAAAAGATTTCTCAGCCAGCCCACATACTCTGCGCTTGCATCATTGGAGTTGTATTTACCCCCATGTCCGGTAAACTTGGTCAGACATACCCCATAGCCAATCTTGGCTGCATTCCGCTTTTCGTGTACATCTTGATAATCAGGATCCAGCGCACCGTTCACATCACCTGAAAGGGCCTTTGATCCTCTGAGTATCTCATATGCCTCCCTTGTACTGGGCTCCATACTCATGGCGAGGAGGAGATCATAGAGAACTGCTTCAAGGAACTTTGACTTGGCTCCTGTGGCGCCGTCACTGCCAATCTCTTCCTTGTCCACGAATAGAGCAACCGCACTCTTTTGTGGCCTTGGTGTATCCAGGATAGCCCTAAGGGCAGCAAAGGCACACGATCTGTCGTCGTGGCCATAGGCGCCTACGAGTACCCTATCCCAGCCCACATCACGGGCGCGGCCTGCGGGTACCACTTCCAGCTCCGCGCTGATAAAATCCTCCTCTTGCAGACCATAGGTTTCACTCAAGTAGTGCAGCACAGCGAGTTTGAAACGGTCTTTTGTGTCTTCATCCCCGAGGGGTAGCCCTCCTACCAAGACATTTAGCTTTTCACCTTCTATGGCCTCACCCAGTTTCTTATTGTACTGCGCCTTTCGGGCCAAATGGGGTAGCAGGTCAAGCACTGTAAAAACAGGGTCTTTTTCATCCTCTCCCACGGCAATATCTATCGCTGAGCCATCACTCTTGACTACCCTCCCGTGGATTGCAAGGGGCCTAGCAAGCCACTGGTATTTCTTGATGCCGCCGTAATAGTGAGTCTTGAAAAACGCCAGGTCCACTTCCTCATACAATGGCTTTTGCTTGAGATCCAGGCGAGGCGTGTCAATATGAGAAACGATTATGTGAAGCCCTTGATCCAATTGCGCCTTCCCCGGCTTTACCAAGGCAATGGCTTTTTCGTGAAACACGCGTACAAATGGGCTTTTAGACTTTGCCCTCACTGAATCTGAGAATCCCTTTTTGATTGCTGCTTCTCGGATGTGTCCAACTGCCTCCCGCTCGGTCTTGGAAAAGTCTAAGAATGATTTATAATCTTCCCCATAGTCCAGGATCTTTTTCTTTTCCTGCTCTTCTATGACGTCCCATACGAGCCGTGGCTTGTAGGTCAATTTTTCCCTGAGGGATTTTATTTGTTTCTTACTAACCAATTTCCTTGCCATAACTACGCTCTCCTTCGTTTAAAAGATTCCTTGGTCCCTGCCTCACCCCTGATTTCTAAAACTTCATACCAGATTATGTGCGAATACGGTCTAGGGCAATGGGACATTCCCTCTGCTACGTTCGGTACGCCGTCCCTGCTTGCAGCAGGCAAGCATGGCTCCCCTCACTGCGGATTTTGTCTCCTTCGCTATCCCTGCCTGCCGGCAGGCAGGCTGCTCAGGAGCCAAAATACGCCGCTTCCCTGCCCGCCGAAGCGTCGGCGCAGGCGGGGGGAACATCCCATTGCCCTTTACCAAATAAGTGTATTCAAAATAGCGCAACATGTTGTCCT
>CAZDVV010000248.1:0-2458 GCA_964508875.1 uncultured Desulfobacteraceae bacterium
TCTATGAATCCGTTTGAGGCTCTCACCCAAAGGTATTTCGCCATGCTCCCGTGCTCAACAAAGGGTTCGGGGATTAAGCAAAGGATAAGTTTTCTCATTGACTTGATACAAGAGACAAACGCCAAAGGTGTTATATTTAATATAGTCAAATTTTGCGAACCAGAGTGGTTTGATGTTCCCAACATTCAGGCAGGCCTTAAAGAGCGGGGTATACCCAGCTTGGTACTCGATACTGAAGTCAACCAGGGTTTATCGGGGCAAATGGTAACAAGGATTGAGGCGTTTGTGGAGATCCTCCAGTAAATAGGAGAGGGAATGTTGGTATGGCGGATTAGCGCAATGATGGAACTATGGCTTTCTCGGCAACCATAAAATACCATTTCATGAAGGATATAGGGGCGCCTCTGCTTATGAGGTTACAAAAAGGCAGCAGAAAAAAGCGGCCTCACAAACCTAGTCCATACCTAGGGCCTCCTCTCAAATGCGCCTCCCGCCTTCGTGAGATAATGACCAGGCACTATTTCTTAGCTCGCTACGCCAAAGGTGCTAAGTCGGTGGCCTGGGTCAGCAGCGGTGCACCTGTTGAGCTTTTGAGGGTTTTCGACTTTTACACAGTTTATCCCGAGAACCATGGCGCTCTTTGTGGCGCCAAAAAAATGGGTCCTGAGATTTGTCAGGAGGCGGAAAGACAGGGATACCATTCTGATCTATGCTCCTATGCCCGTATTGACCTTGGGCATGCCTTCTCTGGAAAGACTCCTGCTGGCAGGCTCCCAAAACCGGACCTGCTTTTCTGTTCCAATAACATCTGCCAAACCATACTCTATTGGTTCAAGGAACTGTCCCACTATTGGAAGATTCCTCTCATCTTGTTTGATACGCCATACAACTTCGAAGATATCAAGGAAAAAGATATACGATACATGGCCGATCAGTTACAGGAGATGATCCCCCAGTTGGAGACAGTATCAGGCAAGAAATTCTCCCAAAAACGCTTCGAAAAGATCACCACCCTGGCAAAGGACTCCTCAAGACTATGGGGAGAGGTGCTCGCCACCCTGAAGGCCAGACCCGCTCCCATGACCATATTCGACGCATTTGTTCATCTTGCACCCATTGTTTCCCTCCGAGGCCTTCCCGTTGCGCAAGAGTACTATGAGATTCTGCTAGAGGAGCTCCAGGATAGGGTCAAGAACGGCATTGGAGCTGTCAAGAATGAGAAAAGGCGCCTGATGTGGGACAACATTGCTGTATGGTTTAAGCTGAGGGATTGGTCACTACTCTTTGCTGAATATGGCTGTAATTTTGTTGCCGCAACATACACAAATGCCTGGGCTGAAACCATTCACTATCTTGATCCCAGCACCCCCTTTGAATCAATGGCCAAGGTTTACAGCCTAGTGATATTGAACAATAATCTAAAGCATCGCCTGAACCTCATGAAACAAATGATCAGGGATTATCAGATCGATGGTCTTGTGATACACTCGGATAGAAGCTGTAAGCCATATTCCGTTGGTCAGTACGACATGAAAAGGATGCTGGCCGAAGAGCTTGGCATAAGGACAGTTGTCATTGAGGCAGATATGACTGACTCGCGGGTGTACTCAGAGGAGCAGGCCCGAACCAGATTAGAAGCTTTTTTTGAGGCATTAGGATTAGACTAATGGAGTATTTTGCAGGAGTTGACACAGGATCTCTAAGCACAGAGGTGGTTATCCTTGATGGAGACAGGAACATTGTGGCCTATGAGATTCACTCCACTGGTTATGACCCCATTGCCGCCTCTGAAACGGCAATGCAAGCAGCGTTGCAAAAAGCAGGAATCTCAAGAACCCAAATCAAGAAGATAGTTGCTACAGGTTACGGCCGCATATCCATTCCATTTGCAGACAAGAAGATCACTGAGATTTCCTGTCATGCCATGGGTGCATATCATTTGTATCCAGATACAGGTACCGTAATTGATATCGGGGGCCAAGACTCAAAGGTTATCCGGGTGGGACAAGGGGGCAAAGTCCTGGATTTCACCATGAATGACAAGTGCGCTGCAGGCACAGGACGCTTCTTGGAAGTGATGGCCTCCACATTTCGATTGAGCCTAGATAAGTTGGGTAAGCTTTCCCTTGAAGCAAGAGAGGCAATTCCCATTTCAAGTGTCTGCACGGTATTTGCTGAGTCAGAGGTAGTCTCCTTGATCGCACAAAACAAACCAAAGGAAGACATCATCCTGGGGCTTCACACCGCTATTGTGAATCGCATCTGGAATATGGTCCAGACAGTTGGTGTGCATGGAGCCGTAACCATGACCGGTGGTGTGGCGAAAAATCAAGGGGTTGTGGCCCTCTTTGAGAAAAAGTTAGGCAAGCCGATTCATGTATATCGGGAACCCCAAATTATAGGAGCCCTGGGCGCTGCCTTGCTAGCCGCCCACCAAAAATAATCAGAGATAAATTAC
>CAZDVV010000249.1:0-2423 GCA_964508875.1 uncultured Desulfobacteraceae bacterium
AACATTCGTGTCCTTCTTTTACAGTTGTACAAACCATGGCTATCACATCCTTTCTCTAAAGTTTTCATACAGCGATGCAAGCTATGTTTTGTTGCCTCGCCATACGGGCAAACTAAGGGCGGGGCAAAATTGCCCCGCCTCTTGAAAACCCCTTTACGGCCTAAAAATTAGGCGGAAATCTTTTAAATTTGCCTTTATGCCCGACAACAAAAAGATTGTCAAGCAAAATATGCATTATGCTAGATTTGTCAACCAAAAAATCTCTTTATTACAATTCCAGCCTGAGCCCCAATTCCTTGAGCTGGGCCTCACTCACCTCTGATGGGGCGTCGGTAAGAGGACAAGTGGCACTGGTTGTCTTTGGGAATGCTATTACCTCGCGGATGCTCTGCGCTCCGGTCATTATGGCCACTAGACGGTCAAACCCGATAGCCATGCCACCGTGGGGTGGTGCACCGTAGCGCAGTGCCTCGAGAAAAAAACCGAACTTCTGATCTGCCTCTTGAGGAGAAATCCCCAAAACAGAAAAGATCCTTTCCTGTAAATCGATCAAGTGTATCCTGATGCTACCTCCCCCGATCTCAGAGCCGTTTAGCACCAGATCATAGGACCTTGCCCTCACTTGGCCTGGGGAGGTTTCCAGAAGATGGAGATCTTCTTCCATGGGAGAGGTAAAGGGATGGTGCATGGCCTCAAATCGATTTTCCTCTTCGTTATATTCCAGCAAAGGAAACTGGGTTATCCAGAGAAAAGAAAATTCATCCTTATGGATGAGCTCAAGCTTCTTGGCCAGTGCAAGCCTGACTTCTCCCAAAATGACACAGGCCTTCTGGGGGTTGTCAGCGAGGAGCAGTACGAGGTCTCCGTCATTGGCCTTTAACCTGGCATTCATCTGAGCTTTTTGCTCTGAGCTGAAAAATTTGTCCAGGGAAGATCGCCATTTCTCTCCTTCCACCTTGATGGATAGAAGCCCCTTAGCACCCCGCTCAACCGCCATCTGGGAAAGCTCATCCAGGGCCTTTCTGGAAAAAAGGCCTGCTGCGCCTTTGGCGTTAATGGCCTTTACCGCTCCTCCTTCCCCAACCACTGCCTTAAAGACCCTGAAATCAGAGTCCTTGCATATATCGGAGACATCAATTATTTCAAGACCAAATCGGGTATCCGGTCGGTCAGTCCCAAACCGTTCCATTGCCTGTTGAAAGGTGAGCCGAGGAAAGGGGGTGTCTAATGTTCGCCCCAATACTTCTTTGAAGAGGTGGACCATCATTCGCTCAAACACACCCATCACGTCTTCTTCCCTTACAAAGGCCATTTCAAGGTCCACTTGAGTGAATTCAGGCTGACGGTCCGCCCGGAGATCTTCGTCTCTGAAGCATTTTACGATTTGATAATATCTTTCAAATCCTCCTATCATAAGAAGCTGCTTGAATAGCTGAGGAGATTGAGGAAGGGCATAAAACTTTCCCTTGTTGACCCTACTGGGTACTAAGTAATCACGTGCTCCCTCAGGGGTGCTCTTGGTAAGAAACGGTGTTTCAACCTCAATAAAGCCCTCCTGGTTGAGAAACTTACGGACTTCAGAGGCGATCAAGTGCCTCATATGAAAGACATGGTATACCTCAGGTCTTCTGAGTTCCAGGTATCTGTATTTGAGGCGCAGGGTTTCCGAGGCATCCACAGCACCATCCACCTGAAAAGGAGGTGGCTCCGTGCGGTTAAGGATCTTGAGCTCTCGGGCCTTGAGCTCCACAGCTCCTGTGGGCATGTTAGGATTCTCCTGGCCTTCGAGGCGTCTTGTGACCTCGCCTTTCACCGCCACAACCCACTCATTTCTGAGCACACGTGCCTTACGGTGGCTCTCTGGTGCCAATTGAGGATCAAAGACCACCTGCGTTATACCTGTCCGGTCCCTTAAATCTACAAAAATAAGGTTCCCCAGATCTCTTCTGGTATTAACCCATCCCATTAGCACGACCTCATGGCCCACATGCTCGGGCCTCAGCAGGCCGCAACCTAGCGTCCTTGTCCAATCACCAAGGGAATCAATTTCCATCCGCATTGTTGTCAATCTCTCCTTTGAGCATCTCGGCCAGCCGGTCAACTATTGCCGCGATTTCTATATCCACCTGCTGCTTTGATCGCATGTCTCTTAAGATGGCCTTGCCCGATTCAAGCTCTCTGTCCCCCACAATTAAGGCCCTCTTGCAACCAAGTCGATCAGCCCTTTTCATCTGGGCCTTGAGACTCTTGGGCCCATATTCCTGCTCCACATAGAATCCCATTTTCCTTAATTTTAGAGTCCACCTGAAGGCCTCCCTCTCCGCATCTTCTCCCAGGGCTGCCACAAAAAGATCTGCTCCTTCGGGTTTTCTATCTTGCGTTTCCATCAATAGGGTGATCACCCTTTCCATGCCCACAGCAAA
>CAZDVV010000250.1:0-2416 GCA_964508875.1 uncultured Desulfobacteraceae bacterium
GGGCGGCTATTCCAATACGGCCCCCGTCAAGGGTGGTAAGCATTTGCTTGAACCCCTCCCCTTCTTTGCCCAGTAGCGCATCGCCAGGTAGACGAGCGTCCTCGAAAACAAGCTCAGCCGTACCAGAAGCAAGAATACCAAGTTTTTCTTCCAGCTTTCCGAGTCTAAAGCCGGGAGTGTTTTCCAGATCAACCACAAAGGAACTTATACCTTTATATCCCTTGCCCTTTTCGGTTACAGCTGCAAGCACGCAATAAGATGCTACATTGCCATTGGTGATGAATTTTTTCTCGCCATTTATGACCCACTCATCTCCGTCCCTGACCGCCATAGTCCTCATGGCCGCGGGATCAGAGCCAGCTCCGGCCTCCGTCAGGCCATAGCACCCCAACTTTTCTCCTGATGCACAAGGATAAAGGTACTTTTTCTTCTGCTCCTCTGTCCCGTAAGCCATAACAGGGAAGCAGTAGAGGGAATTGTTCACAGACATGATCACGCCCGTTGAAGCGCAGGCCTTTGATATCTCTATGAGGGCAAGCACGTAGCTAACATTATCCATGCCTCCGCCACCATATTCTTCAGGCACAGCAATGCCCAGCATCTTAAGCTCGGCAAGCTGTTTTATTATTTCTGCCGGATGCTGGTGCGTCCTGTCCAACTCTGCCGCCTTGGGCTTTATCTCGGCCTCAGCAAAACGCCTGGCCATATCCCTAACCATTTTCTGTTCTTCGGTAAGCTCGAAATCCATATCAGACCAACTCCCCTTTGAACTGCGGTTTTCTCTTTTCTAGAAATGCAGAGAGTCCTTCTTTTCCGTCCGGACTGGCCATACATAGGGCAAATCCGTCAGCTTCAAGGTAGCATCCGGATCTCACATCGAGATCAAAGCCTCTGTCTATGCAGTGTTTCACTGCTCTCATGGAAACTCTGCCCTTGGAGGCAAGTACATTGGCCGTCTTCATGGTCTCTTCCCAGAGTTTTTCATGTGGAAAGACCTTGTTCACCAGACCTATTTCTTTGGCCTCTTGGGCGCTAATGATAACCCCTGTCATGCACAATTCCTTGGCCATGGCCTTTCCTACAAGGCGAGACAATCTCTGGGTACCGCCAAAGCCAGGGATAATACCAAGGTTTATCTCAGGTTGGCCGAATTTGGCGTTCTCTGAGGCATAGATAAAATCACATGCCATGGCGATCTCAGTTCCGCCCCCAAGGGCAAAACCGTTAACACAGGCAATGACAGGAATGGGCAACTCTTCAATCCTGAACAAGAGCTCCTGCCCCCGTCTCGAAAAATTATAGCCTTCAAGTGAATTATAGTTAACCATCACTGAAATATCTGCCCCCGCAACAAAGGCCTTCTCTCCCTCGCCTGTAAGTACCAACACCTTGACATCCTTGTCTTGCTCTATTTTCTTAAGGGCATCTTCAAGCTCATCGAGCACATCGGGGTTAATGGCGTTTAATGCCTTTGGCCTGTTGAATTTGATGATGGCAATGTTTCCTTCCTTTTCATATATGATATTTTCGTAACCCATGTTGCTCACCTCCTATACCCTTTCCAACACCGTAGCCATTCCCTGTCCACCACCAATGCACAGGGTTGCCAGTCCAAGGGTGTGTTCTTTTCTTTTCATTTCATTAGCAAGAGTCAGAAGAATCCTGGCTCCAGTACATCCGATGGGATGACCTATTGAGATCCCGCTGCCCAACACATTGGTTTTCTCAATATCAAACTTGAGTTCACGCATGCATGCGATTGCCTGGGCAGCGAACGCCTCGTTAAGTTCAATTACCCCAAAGTCTTCCACTTTGAGGTTTTCCTTTTTGAGTATCTTTTTTACTGCCGGAATAGGACCGAGGCCCATGTAGGCCGGATCAATAGCTGATGAGCTATAGGCCCTGACCTTTGCAATAGGTTCCAGTCCCAGCTCTTTTGCCTTTTCCGCTGTCATTAACAACAAAGCCGCAGCCGCGTCGTTGATACCCGAGGCGTTTCCCGCAGTTATGGTGCCATCTTTCTTGAATGCCGGGCGTAGCTTTGCCATTTTTTCAACACTGGTATCCATGGGCCTTTCGTCTGTATCAAAAGTTATGGGATCGCCCTTTCGCTGAGGAATGACAACAGGGACTATCTCCTCCTTAAAAATGCCGTCTGCTATGGCCTTACGTGCCCGGTGATGGCTTAAAGCGCCTAACTCATCCTGTTCTTCACGGCTTATTGCGTACCTTTCTGCGATGTTCTCAGCGGTAATGCCCATGTGATAACCATAAAATATCTCAAAAAGGCCGTCCATGATCATGAGGTCTACCAGCTCAGTGTTGTTCATCCTGGCGCCCCACCTGGCAGAGGGTACACCGTAAGGGATCATGCTCATATTTTCCATCCCTCCTGCTAGCACAACATCTGCCTCTC
>CAZDVV010000251.1:0-2358 GCA_964508875.1 uncultured Desulfobacteraceae bacterium
AACTGGCTATTATTGATACAGGGGTAGCCTATAATCATATTGATTTAAAAGATAGATATATAGCTGGTTATAATGCTATTACTGGTTCAAATGACCCTCTTGATGACCACGGACATGGAACATGGTGTGCAGGTATTGCCTGTGCATCAGCAAATGATATTGGCTATAAAGGCGTAGCTCCAGAAGTAGATTTATATGGAGTGAAAGTTTTAAATTCACAGGGTTCTGGAACTTGGGCAGATGTAGCTGCGGGTATTGATTGGGCAACCCAACAAGGAGTGGATGTTATTTCTATGAGCTTAGGAGGAGGCGAACCCGATGAAGCGGTTGAAAGTGCATGTGCTAACGCATGGGCAAGAGGCATTGTTATTATAGTAGCTGCTGGCAATAATGGCCCTGGGTTGGATACAGTTCTTTACCCAGCCAAATATAGCAGTTGTATGGCAGTGGCAGCAATAGATTATCAAAAATATGTTGCTTATTTTTCAAGTAGAGGAGCAGAAGTAGAAATAGCTGCACCAGGAGTAGGGGTAACGGGATGCTGGCCTGGCAAGCATTTAGATATGTATGGAGACGGTGCACATTTTGTAGGAGATTGGTGGTATTGGGCAAATGGGACGAGCGGGGCATGTCCCCACATCGCAGGGGCAGCTTGCTTAGTTAAACAATGGTAACCAAAAGCAACCAACCAAGAAATAAGAGACTTTTTAAATAATAATGCTGAAGATTTATAAACAAGGAGGATAAAATGGCTAAATGGGTAGATGAAGGCGAAAATGATGTGCTTAACATTTATTTAAAAAATGCTACTCAAAACACTACTTTGTATTTGGGAATTTACAAAAATTCTGAAGAGCCTGGCGAGGATGCTGGATTGACTTCTTTAACAGAGCCAAGTGGTAATGGATATTCTAGAATAGCTTTATCTCCATCGGACTGGTCTATATCTGGTGGTGAAGCAACTCAGCCCCAAAAGACCTTCACTGCTTCTGGCGGAGACTGGGGTAATTGTTACGGCTATTTTATAGCTACTACTTCTGATAATACTGGGAAATTGCTTGCTGTGGAACATTTCAGCGATGGTCCTTATAATGTGGTAAATGGTGGTTCTATTAAGATTACACCTAAGATAACTTGCTCTTAGGAGAATATTATGGCAGGAAAGTGGATGGATGAAGGAGAAAATTATGTTGCCCAACTAATAGCTGGTAAAATTAGTCCTGTAACTACTTTGTATTTAGGTCTCTATAAAAATTCTGCTGAACCTGAAGAAAGTGATACCCTTTCACATCTTACTGAGGTAACAGGAGCAGGATATGCAAGAAAAGAGCTTAAATCAGCAGATGCTACAATTGATGGTGATACAATTACTTATCCAGAACAAACCTTTTTTTGTAGTGGAGCTGCATGGGGATATGTATATGGTTATTTCATAGCTACTACACTTGATAATTCAGGATATTTATTGTCAATAGAGCATTTTTCAGAAGGTTATTACATAGAAGGGCAGAAAGGAATGAAAATCGTCCCTAAAATTAAGGTGGCTTAATTATGGCAATAAAGTATTGTGATTTTAATAATGGATTAGATTATTATGATTTAGATGCTTGGGCGGTAAGCACTTCTTATTCAGTAGATGACTTGGTTAAAAATAATTCAAAAAGATATAAATGTATTCAAAACCATACATCTAGTGCTGATGATGAACCAGGTGTAGGTGCTAATTGGGAAACTTACTGGACATTAGAGGCAGATGGGACTGCTTCTAAGCCATTTAAGACAATTACCGATGCTTCTAGAGGATTGACAGGTGGGGATGAGGTAAGGGTTGCCAAAAGTCCTGACCCAACAGATTTAACAGGCACTTTGGATTTTACTCTTGGTAGCACTACTGTAACTGGCAGTGGAACGAGTTTTACAACTGAACTTGCAGTGAATGATTTTATAAAAGGTGATGATGGATTTTGGTATGAAGTAACATCAATAACCTCCGATACACAGCTTACACTTTATAAGGCTTATGCAGGAAATAGTGCTAGTGGAGTTTCAAGCCAAAAATTAGGAGTTACCAGCACAGGCACTGCTAGTTCAGGAGAAAAAGTCCAAGAAGTTATGTCTGCTGGAAGTTCTAGTGCAAGCAGATTAAAAATATCTGGAGGTTGGGACTTATCTACTGAAACACAAACTGGACAAACTTATTTCAGACAGGCAGGAAGTAACCGTTATGGATATGGATTGTATATTAGTGCTAAAAATTATCTTGAGATAGAAAAAGTAAGCTTTTTAAGATACTATTACGGTATCTATACAACAGGCACTTGTAATTACATTAAATATGAAACTGTTTTTGTAGGTGGA
>CAZDVV010000252.1:0-2345 GCA_964508875.1 uncultured Desulfobacteraceae bacterium
TGCAGTGCAAACGCCGTTTCAGTCACAGGCGAAATAATCAATGTGGATGGAATCGGAAACCGTACCAATGGCATGACCTTCGGTCCCAAGAAGGTGATCATAGTGGCTGGCATGAACAAGGTAAGGCCTGATCTTCACTCCGCCCTTGCCAGGGTGAAGGAAGTCGCAGGCCCCATGAGGGCAAAGAGTCTTGGCATGGCCACACCATGCGCAGAGACAGGTTTCTGCACGGATTGCAATGCCCCCCAAAGGATATGCCGCATCACAACCATATTGCATCGAAAGCCCATGCTTACTGATATATCCGTTATATTAATCAATGACGAATTGGGTTTCTAGAATCACGATAAGATTAGTCAACTTATTTCACGCAATGATAGTACCCTTTCTTCTTTCCAAAGCCTCCCGGGCTGGTCCTTTTAGGCCAATTATCTGTGAAGGATTCTTGCCCCCCGCATTCTCGACTTCGTCGAGCTGCGGTTTCCCCCACTGATAGGTGGCAAAAGGACAGCGCCCTCCCGTCAGTCACTACGAAAGGGTGCTATCATTGCGTTAAGAATTTTTGAAACTAAGGTGGCAGAATTTTTGAAAGTGAAAAAGCACAGCCATAGATTCGTTGAAAAGTATACGGGACTGGTGGGTTTGGGCCTCGACAGGGAGACCGATGAATTCACCATCACATATTATATTCAAAAATTTGCAGATGACGATTTGATGAGAATATTGAGATCGCGCATGAGCGATTCAGATATCGAGGCCCTTGCCAGTATGTTGTTCGGAATAATGAAGACATACTTTACAGAGAAAGAATACCACACCTATTTCTTGAAAGATCAAGACGAGAAGACTTGATCAAAGATCCTCTTGTATGTGTCAAGGGCCTGTTTGCCAAAACAGACAAAGACGACCTTCTCTATCCTGTTGTCGTTTTCTAGGAATTTCTTAGTCTCATTCAGTGCGATCTTTGTTGCACGCTCCAGGGGGAAGCCATACGCCCCGGTGCTAATAGACGGAAATGCCACAGTCTTGGCACCAATCTCCACGGCTGCCTTTAAGCTGTTCTTATAACAACTCGCGAGCAAGTCATCTTCGCGATTATTTCCTCCACGCCAAATTGGCCCAACCGTATGTATTACCCATTTAGCAGGTAGCTTGTATCCCTTAGTAACGCGTGCCTCCCCCGTTGGACAACCCCCAATCTTGCGGCATTCTTCAAGCAGCTCAGGGCCAGCGGCCCGATGTATGGCCCCATCTACTCCGCCGCCTCCTAGCAAGGATTGATTGGCTGCATTTACTATGGCATCAACCTGCTGTTTTGTAATATCTCCCTCAACTATTTCAATCCTCTGCTTCATAATATCACCTCCCATGCTGGTCCTTTTGGCTTATTTAGTCCATTTAGTCTGTCTGGTCTATCTGGTCTGTTCAGTTTGGTAGGCGTTCACCGTTCACTGTTCACCGTGAGCGTTCATCCTTCCTTATACGATATTTGTCATTCATTATTCTGTAACCTTTTGCCTTGCGCCGTGCGCCTTTGGCCTTGTGCCTTTACTCAAGCCCCTCGGCCAGACTCACATAAAACTCCCTTATCCTTTTTTCAAAGATCCTCCGATTCCTTGTCCCCATGGCCTTTCCGCCATCCCACCAGCCAATTTGATTGAGATGATCAGCATCTATTATACCCACGAGATACTCCTTTTTCCAGATAGCTGAATTTACAGATACCAGACCATCGTTGTCTCCTTCCACCTGTTTAAGAAAGCGGTAGGATCTTCTTGCTATGAAAAAGATATCTTCTTGCCTTTGTGCTCCTGCGACGGTCCTGTAGAACACCCCGTTTGTCTTTTCAAAAGACTCAAGAGCGCTGTTACGAGCCCTGCACGCGCTTGGGGTCAAATCCAACGCTCCACTAACATCTAGGCCCACGGCACGGGCAAGACCCACCAGCCATCTGAAACTCTTTAATCTCCGCTCTGCCTCGGGGCTTCCATGGTGCGGTGTGCCGATGGTAGTCAGCGACGCTATCCTCTGCGAGATATTGTGCTTATAGATCATCCACCTGGCATCAAGTCCTCCCATGCTATGGGCGATTATGTGGACCTTGGGCCACCGTCTAAAACCCTCGGTTATTTTCAGTATTTGGTCTCTTAACTGATCCGCCCTTTGATCCAGTCTCCCTCCCCACGACACACGCGAATGAAACACATTGAATCCAGCCCCTATCAGGGCTGATCTTATCCCCCTGAAGTAATGAAAACTATCCTTAGCGGTATTGTCCTTGCATAGGAACGGAGGAAACAAGAAGTGAAAGGGATAAATACCATGGGCCAGGATTATGGGGTAGG
>CAZDVV010000253.1:0-2302 GCA_964508875.1 uncultured Desulfobacteraceae bacterium
CTGCATGGACCCCTCCTACCATAAGTGAACACTTGGCGAGCTATACCCAGTGGACTAAGTGCCCCAATTTCTATTGGACTTTGCCATTAGATCATGTTATCTGACAAGACTCAATTATTGTTTTCTTTGAGTGTTTTTTGGAGGTTAAATCAATGGTCCTAAGTTTGATGCGGAGACATGCAAAGTCATACCTCATCAAGTTCTTGATCGGAATTATAGCAATAGTTTTCATCTTTTACTTTGGATACTCCTTTCGCTCCCGAAATGTGGTGAAGATAGCCGTAGTTAACGGCGAGGTGATTAGCGCTCTAGAGTACGATAAGGCGTACAGGGATCTAGTGGAAGGCCTCAGAAGACAATACGGGGATATGTGGAATGAGAGCCTGGTGAAAAGGCTTAAACTCCGGCAGCGGGCATTGGAAGGCCTGATCGAGAGGAAGCTCATAAGCCACGAGGCAAAACGCCTGGGATTGCGAGTTACCAAGGAAGAAATTCAAAAGGCCATCATGGAGTACCCCGCATTTCAAGTGGCAGGTCAATTTGACATTGGAAGGTATAGGGGGCTGTTAAGGCAAAATAGGATGAAACCCGAGGACTTTGAAGAATCAATAGCCATGGAACTATTACAAAGGAAGATTCGGGGGCTCCTTTGGTCATTCATACCCGTAACTGAAAAAGAGATAAGAGACAGGTACAGATATGCCAATGAGAAGGCAAAAATATCCTTTGTCAAATTCGATCCCAGCAGGTTCAGAAAATCAATCAAGGTGAAAAAAGAAGAGCTGGAGGTATATTTCAAGAAACATCAAGAAGAGTTCAGAATACCCGAGAAAATCAGTGTTAGATATATCCCCATAGATCCTGAGACGTTCAAGGATAAAGTGAAAGTCAGCGAACAGGAGATCAGGGAGTATTATGAGGATAATTTGGAGGCGTTTAAGGTCAAAAAGCAGGTCCGTGCCAGGCATATTTTGTTTCGACTAAGTCCTGATGCAAAGAAGGAAGAGGAGGAGAAGGTTAGGAAAAGGGCAGAGTCAGTTCTTAAGAAAGCAAGAGCAGGTGAGAACTTTGCTGAACTTGCAAAAAAATATTCTGAAGGCCCCACAAAGTCCAAAGGGGGCGATTTGGGATACTTCAGCCGGGGGACGATGGTGAAGCCCTTTGAGGATGCCGCTTTTGCCCTGAAAAAGGGAGAGATAAGTGATTTGGTCAGAACCCAATTTGGGTACCACATAATTAAGGTGGAGGACATAAAGGAGGCTCGAACCAAAACACTGGACGAGGTCAAGGAGGAGATTAGGAAGATTTTGATCCAGACCAAATGCAGAGAATTGGCATACGACAAAGGGTTGAGCCTTATGGACCAGATGCCATATGAGGTTGATTTGGATAGCTATGCAAAACAACACGGATTGAGCACCAAAACCACGGATTTCTTTTCCATGAGTCAGCCTATTCCCAAAATAGGCGGCAGTAAGAAGCTCAAAGAGTCTCTTTTTGCTCTTGGCAAGGACGAAACTACAGACCTTATAGAGTTAAATGGCAAATTCTATATCTTTCAGGTAGCAGAAAGAAAAAAATCATATTTGCCCAAGCTTGAGGAGGTAAAGAGCAAGGTTGAGGCAAAATTCATTGCCGAGAGGGCTGCAAAAGCAGCGAGGGCAGCGGCAGAGAAATTCTTGAAAGAGGTTCGCTCTGGGAAAGGCTGGGAGACCCTGGCAAAGAAGGAGGGTCTTAAGATTGAACATACAGACTATTTCACGAGAATTACAAGTGTGCCAAAGATAGGTTATGCGCCAGAGCTCCAGGAAATGGCGTTTTCCTTGAGCAAGAAAAACCCATTCCCGGAGACCGTTTTCGAAAATGACTCGGGAAGCTATGTAATAAAATGGGAAGGCAGCAAAGAGATAGATGAAAAGGCCTTTGAAAAGGAAAAGGAGAAGTACCGAGCTGCCATACTCTATGCAAAACAAAATAGATTGTTTGAGCAGTGGCTAGACTCTCTCAAGGGAAGAGCAAGAATAGAATTGATTACTCCTATTGGATAGAGGTTAGAGCAGATTCTTTAGCGCTATATCTGCAGCCGTAATGAAGCTTGGCGTGCTTGCGAATTCACTCTTGGTAGCCTTTATGCGGCATGATTAGTTATCTCGGCTGGTTCCACACCTTGGTGGCTCGCATATTTACGGTGCAAAGGGCGCCGATCACCCGTCTTCTGTCAATTGCTCAATGTCAGCTTCGTCCAAAGGCTCTTCGACAGCATTACGGAACCACGATGGGTCATATCCGTTCGCTGCGGTTC
>CAZDVV010000254.1:0-2290 GCA_964508875.1 uncultured Desulfobacteraceae bacterium
ACTCACAGCCGCGGGCCGGTCCCGGATTCTCACCGGGTTCCCTCTTAACCCGCCATTAGGCTCTGGCCGGTTAAGTCCTGCACCAAGCAGGGTACCTGGGCAGTTTTGCATATAGCAGACACCCCGATAATTGTCAATGTATTTGACTACCGCCAAACACAGATGAGCCCGCTGTAAGCAGTAGGCTATGTAAAATAAAAAATGAGCCTTCAGTGCTCTGCTTTCTTTCAATCTCCTCAATACGCTTACTAATCTCATCCAAGGGGCGTTTCATTTTTTTCTGCCTTGGCCAAAATCCTGCGAGCCTTGGCCAAAATTCGGCCAAAAGTCTGCCAGGATACATTTATCTATGTTGCGGCGGTTTCCTGATCCAATCCCTCAAAATCGCCCAATCGAATAGCCTCAAGTCCTTCAACTGGAAGCACTATCTCACCTCTCCCCCATGGGGGACCCAATTAGGCGCAAACCCTGTTACCACAGGGGCCCTTGAACAAACCTCATTTTTCTTGGCCTAGGCATGTTGTTTTCTCCATGTTGAGCCTACGCTCATAACATAAAACCCGCCATTTCATTGTCAATTGTTTTTCGTGAGCATATGCCCAAAAAACATTCCTCACTGGGCCCGGTCGCTGTCGGTATTTATTTTGGAATTGATTCACCTCTACAATCTCTAGCATCTCCTGTAATTCATTCCGATTAAAAGCGCGCCCTAATCTTTATTCCTATTCTAAATTGTTATCAAAAAAGATTTGACCCCCCACTCTCTTTCCCTTAATTTTGACAAGATAGGAAATTATAACGGTCTATTTCCTCACCAGGGCTGTAGGAAGGTTGGGCAGTCAGCATTCCATAAGCAAGGTCAATCTTATTGGCATATTTTTTCTTACCCTGTTTCGATGTAATTAATATCACACCGCCTGCGGTATTCCCCCCATAAACAGCAGCTTCTACCCCCTGGATTACACACGTACCTCCTTTATGCTCTGAATCGGTATCCCTCCCAGATAGACCCTGCCTAAGGCAGGATTAAACAAAGGCCGTCCGTCCATTATTATTGCAACTGATTTTGAAGAACTCCCTTGAATATTCACTGAGGTCTCCGAGGCGCTTACACCGGGGATCAAATTGAGGAGTTCAACCAGAGTTCGGACTTTATAGGCCTCAATATCCTTCTCGTAAAAACCTTTATTGTTGATGGACGTTCCCTACTCTCAGATACTGTAATTGGATCGTTCAGAGTGATGCTTTCGGCCTCACAGCGGGAAGAGCTAATTAAGCCCAAAAAAACACTTAAAGTGCAACACAGAAGTAACGTCCTCATAGCTCTTCATCGTATCCCTTCTAACTTACTCTTTACCTCCTTCATCATTTCCCCCCAGTTCGCCACATCTTCAGAAGTCAGGATATCTACAGAGCCACCCTGGAAATCTCCATCAACCTCACCCATCCTCTCCTCTATCCAACCCTCTATCTCTAAATAGATATCCTTCAAATCCTTCAGCACTTCCGGGTCTGCATTCCAGAGGCCCCGGCTTTCCGCTTCAAGCAGTCTCCTCCCTATCTCTTCCAGTGCCCAGGGGTTGTTCTCCTCAAAGAACTTGCGGTTTTTTTCGTTCAAGACAAAGGTCCGAGCAATATCGTCAAATATCCAGTCATCCACCTCCTGAGTGGTTGCCTCCCAGCCGTAGACCCTGCCAACCCGTTTTGAAATATCCCCGGCCCCTTTATAACCATGACGTTTCATCCCTTCGATCCATTTGGGGTTTAGAAGCTTTGTGCGGACAACCCGCCTGACCTCATCCGCCATATCCCTTACTTCCACATGCTCTGGCTCGCGTGTATCACCATAGTAAGTCTTTACCTCCCTGCCAGAGATGGTTCTCGCCGCCGCGGTCATCCCGCCATGGGTTCCGAAATAACAGCAGCAGCCGAACAGGTCGTATTCGTCTGAAACCACTTTATTATAGGTAACATCGACCGTCTTTAAGCTGCTGACCAGTTGCCCATGTTTCTCCTCACCAAACACCCCTTTACCATACGCATAACCATTCCAGTAAACAAAGACATCAGCCAGATCTTTTTCGTCCTTCCATGCTGAGGCATAGACTGCAAGCTGGGTACCGGCCTGGTATGTGCCCGGCTTTGAGGCGAATAAACGGAACGTGGCATCTCGCCAGACATCTTTTGATTCCAGATCTCCACCTGATTCTGCAATCTGAGCAAGGGTATGCTTCCTGACAAAGTTCATATCAGGCGGTTCGTCCAGAGAGGCCACGGCCTGGACAGCCTC
>CAZDVV010000255.1:0-2279 GCA_964508875.1 uncultured Desulfobacteraceae bacterium
CTGTCTCACGGGGCCACCGGGCTAAACATATTGTTCGATATCCCCACTATCCAAATGTATGACTCTGACGATCCCTTAGCTGAAGGACAGGTGGGCATGTCAGGTGTTTGTGTGGATTCTGTGGAAGACATGGCCCTCATATTCAAGGACATACCCCTGGAACAGGTTACTGTCTCCATAGTAACCCATTACCCGTCAAACACGGCGATACTGTTTCCAATGTTCTTGGTGCTTGCAGAAGAACGGGGAATACCATGGGATTCGTTAAGGGGGAGCGTTCAAAATGATATTACCCTTGAAGAACTGGTGCGGAGCGGCTCGGAATATATTCCACCACGTGACTGCTTCAGAGTTCAGTGCGACAATATAGAGTTCATTAGGCAAAATGTCCCCAAATGGAATTTTATCACATTGAACGGATACAACCTCAGGGAGTTTGGGACCTCTGCAGTCACGGAAATGGCCGTTGCAGTGGCAAATGGTATTGAGACCTTGGAAGAAATGACTAGACGAGGCCATGATATTGATAACGTGGCGCCCAGACTTTCATTTTTCTGGTCCATCGGAAACGATTTTTTTGAGGAAGTGGCCAGGCTTCGCGCGGTCCGAAGACTCTGGTACAAAATAATGAAGTACAGGTTCGGTGCGAGGAACCATCGCTCCATGTGGATGCGGTGTCATGTCCAGACCTCAGGCGTATCACTCTTCCAGCAAGAACCCCTGAATAATATTATTCGGTCATCTTTCCATGCACTTGCTGCAGTTCTTGGAGGCGTGCAGTCATTGCATGTTGACTCCTATGATGAAGCATATTCGGTCCCTACAGAGCAAGCGGCCTTACTCTCCCTTAGGACTCAACAAATCATCCAAGAAGAAACCGCTATCACTGATGTGGTTGATCCACTGGGCGGCTCTTTTTATGTTGAGGCGTTGACCAACGAAATGGAGAAAAGAATTCTGGATGAACTGGACGAGATTGAGAAGGGTGGTGGATACGTATCAGCACTGGAAAGTGGCATGCTTTACAAAAAAATCTCCGGATATTTCACAGAGCAGCAAAGCCGAATTGAAAGTGGAGACATAGCCATAGTGGGTGTTAATATCTACCCCTCTGATGCGCAGCTTCCTCCTATTGAGGTGTACCACTATAACCATGATTTTCAGCGCAGACAAAGGGCTAGGCTAGAAAAACTGCGAATGAACAGGGACAACACAAAGGTGGGACAGGCCCTTGAGGCCCTGAAAAGGGCCTGTCTGCAAAACAGAAACATCTTTCCCTTTACGTTGGAATGCGCCCGGGTGCGATGCACTGAAGGGGAAATGTTTAAGGTATTCAAGGAGGCATTTGGAATGTGGAGACCTCCAACCCTTTGGTGATCGGTTATATTCGCCTAAAACCCTATTGAACCCTGTACCTTGTCAAATGTAAACGTCCTACGGGCGTCCTTGATACATTAGCTGATTTGGCCAGCCGCTTAGGAGATCGATCAGGTAGGAAAGGCAAATGAAAAACCGAAGACTCAAAGTTTTACTCGCCAAGCTCGGCCTCGACGTGCACAACCGAGGCATTATAACCGTGGCAAAGGCACTCAGGAATGCCGGGATGGAAGTGATATACCTTGGTAATGCGATGCCAGCAGAAATCATAATTTCAGCCATCCAAGAGGATGTGGATGTGGTGGGAGTAAGCTGTCTTTCAGGTGCGCATATTACCCTTGGGAAAAGCCTCATGGACGAGGCAATGCGGCGGAATTTAAAGGAGAAAAGCACCTTTCTCATAGGGGGTGTTTTCCCGCCGGATGATACTCTCCGGCTAAAACAAATGGGATTCGACGCGGTTTTCCTCCCCGGTGCCACATCAGAGCAGATAATCTCCACCATAAATGACCTTGTAAGTACCAGAAGATAGGAGGTGTCGATGGTTTCCTTTAACTGGCCCCCCGAATACGACCTAACCTACGTTCCTTCCCCTGACTCGCCTTACTGGAATGAAAGGCTCGAGACAATGGATCCTGGGGAAAGAGAGGAAAAGGTTATCCTCCCCAAGTTAAAAGCCCAACTCAAATATGCCTACGAGAATTCTCCATTTTACAGAAAGAAGTGGGACGCGGCAGGAGTCAAGCCCGAAGACATAAGATCATTAGAAGATTTCGAGCACATTCCGTTTGTAACAAAGGAAGAAATCCGGCAAGACCAAGCGGAATACCCACCATTTGGCAGCAACCTGTGTATCCCAAAAGAACAGGTTGCAAGGGTCCAAGGCACCTCGGGAACCACCG
>CAZDVV010000256.1:0-2275 GCA_964508875.1 uncultured Desulfobacteraceae bacterium
CTGCAAATGAGATCACATCTGTTGAAGGACTTACCCCTGTTGTCACGACCAGCGTCGGCGAGCTAACAGCAATAGACTATCATCCCTCCCCTGAAAAACATTACTATGCAGTAACGGCAGTCGATGAGGCAGGGAATGAGTCACCACCTTCCAACTCGCCATACCTCAACTTTCAACTACTCCCCGTATCTGAACTCAGAGTTCGACTTGAAGAAGGGGCTGCGCCTCACATCGCCTGGGCAAACAGCAGCAGTGTCGTCTCAGGATACAACATCTATCTGAGCGAAGATGAACAGCTCACCAGACTCAACACAAATCTTTTGACCGATACTAGCTTTGAGGATGAGACCTATGTTGAAGAAGATAGAAAATACGTTGTTAAATGTGTAGATGAGAATGACGTGGAGAGCATTGGAAGATCTATCACACTTCCCCATTTGACTTTTGACCTCTCTTCAGAACGGGTAATTTATAGGGGCAAAATCAACCGCCTTGACTTCAAAGTACAGAGCCATTCATCTGCCCCTATGAGTAATCTTTTTGTGAGAATCACCTCAAATGAAATAGATTCAGTCTCTAAGACATTCCAGCTCGAAACCGAACAGATTATTTCCATGCCCGTTATCCTGGGTGGTAGTGATAGTCTCCCTGATGAATTAGAAATCACGGCCATCCTCACATATGTACCTGAAGAATGTGAAACCGTAGAGCTAGTTAAGAAATTCACTATTACTGTGGACGACTATGTACCTGTTATTGATATCATGGCAGAAAACATGGTCCGCGGAGACAATGCGCTGATTAAGCTGAAAGTCTACAACAATTCTGAAGAGGATGTTGAGATTATTACAGCAGGAGCCGATGGTGCTCCTTCACATGAAGTAGCCCTGTTTCTTATGGACCAGGATGGAAACGTTCTTTCTACCACAGAAATCTGTCAAACCAGTGGAGCCAATATTCTTGTTGGACCAAATGGAACTTCGCTAGCCAAGATTCCTGCAGGCTCTTTCTTTCTGTCAAGTCAAATCCCCCTTCCTCTTCCCTTGCACGCTCCAAATAGAGTTTTTCTTAAAGCGAAAATTGAGAAATTCTACTACCGCTATGGGGAACCTGATCAAATCGAAATATCAGGTGTTGAGAGTACGAGAGAGATCGTAATTCTGGACACCACATATTATGCTGAGGTCTTGAATGTACACCCATCTGTATCTCGAGGAGAAGGCAACATAATCATATCAGGTCATGCCATTAGCCGCGATACAGAAGAACCAATCTCCTTTGTCCCTGTGAGACTTGGTATTAGTGTCAATGGATTTGACAAATACTTTGATCTAGTCACTGACGAAAATGGAAATTTCCAATACACTTACGCTCCAGTGGGTGGGGAATGTGGCGTTTACACCGTTTGGGCCATTCATCCTGACTTGAACTTGAAGGCAGAGCAGGAGAGTTTTACAATCCAAAAGATCTATGTGGCCTCGGACATTTCAAAAAGCTTTCCACGCAACATATCAACGCCAGTTGACCTTAATATAACCGCTGCCCAAGGGACAACAGTGCACAACCTGCGTTTAGTACCACCTGAGAACTTACCCCAAGGGATATCTCTGGTGCTTCCTGATCCAGTGGAAGAATTGTTACCTGGTGAGAAAGCAGACTTGAGCTTTGAGATATACGCTGACGAAACTGCGTTGGATGAAGGAGAGATAGTATTTCATGTGGTAAGTGATGAAACCCCCGGTGGTTTCTGGAAAGAGGTTCGCCTTTCATACACCATTGTGGCGGGCCAGGCATTTCTGAGTGCGTTCCCCACATATCTGGAGACAGGACTCAAGAATGATTCTACAGCTACATGCACGGTTACAATCAAGAATATAGGCACTGCGGTATTTTCCTCTTGCCACCTCAGCCTTGTCCCGCCTCCTGGTGGCCCTGAGCTCACTTGGGTTAGACTGGGCCTTCCTGAGCAGCTCGGTGACTTGGGTATTGGACAAAGTCGAGAGATAACCGTTCTCCTTAAACCCCAAGGGGTAATCGAAGGATTATACGAATATTTCTTGAAGGTGGAAGGGGAAAATGGACCTTGTATCAATATCCCTTTGTACATTTCGGTGAGCTCAGCTGAAACAGGCGGAGTAAAATTTCATGTATCCGATATCTATACCAACACCCTTGACGAACAAGGAGAGCTAATAACAGGTTTAGACGGAGCCAAGATTAGGATCCAAAACACTCAAGTTGCTACATTGATTTTTGATATGACCACAAAGGACGG
>CAZDVV010000257.1:0-2274 GCA_964508875.1 uncultured Desulfobacteraceae bacterium
CAAAATCCAGTGGGCCTTGCGCCCGTGAGGGTTCGACTCCCTCCTCCGGCACCACCTCTAAGCAACATCTCGAATTCCAATTACTTTTTTTGGTTTTTGTCACCAAGTTCCGGCTGCCCTAACCACGGTGCATATTCTCCCACAATATCCAGGGTGTTCGAAGTACCTGGCAGGTTAGATAACGATCTCGGATCAAAATGTCTTGGATCTTTCCCGCTCAACGTTCATAGTTGCGGCGGAGGGGAGGACCATCCACTATCCACTACTCCATTGGTATTTTCTTGCCACCCCGAGTAAGAAAGCAAAAAGCCCCATCGCCTCAGTGATGCTGGGCGATGTGGGCTTTGGAATTTCAGTGGAGAGCAGAGGCTTACTTTACTAGCTCTTTCAGAGCCTTTCCTGGCACAAATTTAGGCACTTTCTTTGCTTTGATCTTGATTACTTCGCCCGTTTGCGGATTCCTGCCTTTTCTGGCTTTTCTCTTATCAACCTTGAATGTGCCGAAGCCTATGATAGTAACAGTGTCTTTCTTTTTCAGAGCCTTTTTAATGGTGCCAAACACACAGTCCACCGCAGCCTGGGCCTCTTTTTTTGTGCTTACAACCTTTGCCACCTCATTGATTAAGTCCGCCTTGTTCATTGTGCCCTCCTTTCTTTAATGGTAATTGCGTTTAACTGCGCTTGGGCGATAATTAGCAAATCCTGATGTGGTTTTCAACTCAAAATTTCGATTAGTTCAATTTTTGTTGCCATTTTCTCTAAGTCTGATGCGGGTTTTGCCCCTGTTACATTCTGCATGACTCATTTAGGTAAGGTTTTTGGTGTGGTGTGCCTTAGAAAACCAGCAACGGTTATGTGAGTTGATAGGTCTCGCCGTGGCGGATATTAATGAGGCGGTGTGACAAGCCGTGGGCAGCCATTTCTTTTCCGACCTCTATAGGAGGCAGATATACCGGCTCGTCTCCCAGCCGAAATGTGCCCCAATGCACCACCATAAGCTTGTTGGCTCCGAGCTCAAGGAATGCCCTGACAGCCTCTTGAGGATTCATGTGGCTTTGGGCCATGAACCAGCGTGGCTCATAAGCTCCAACATTGATTATGGCAAGGTCAATATGGAACTGCTGACCGATTTCTCTAAATCCCCTGAAATATGCGGTGTCACCGGAGATAAAGATACAAGGCCTGTCCGCGGTTCCCCTTAGTAGAAATGAGCCCCAAAGTGCTCGATTGGGGCCAGTGAAAGGATTTCGCATTGTCCAGTGATTGCAGGGAAGGAGAATTATTTCCAGCTCAGACGATGAATAGCTGTCATACCAGTCCAGTGAGGTGATGTTGTGAAAACCAATTTCACGCAAGAACCCCTGGTATCCAAGGGGGGACAAAACAGGGGTGTCGGGTGCAAGTTTCTTCAATGATGGAATATCGAGATGGTCATAGTGGCCATGGGTGATGAGAATGATGTGGGGTTGTGGTATGTGGGAGACATTAAAGGTTAGGGGGGTAAAATCCACGATAAATGGAAAAAGCCCAAAGAAGACGGGGTCCACAATGATTCTCTTGCCAAAATAATTTATGATCACAGTCGAGTGCTTAACAAATGTAATGGATACACCAGTGGTTTCCCTCAGGGGCTGCAGATCAACATCAACGGGGTTTTTTTTCTCATTCCTGTAAAGCTGTTTGAAGGGATTCTTGCTCAACAGTTTCCACCGAACAAGTCTCCAGAAGTTTCCATATTGTGCATTGTTGAATGGATTGATAAATCGATTATTGGAATGATGGAGTCTCTGCTCAGCGATTAGCCTCAGGGAGAGGTTATCCAAGGCTATTCCCTATTCTTTTTCTTGACAAGATCAATGAAGGCCTTGAGGCTTTCCTCTGATCCAAAAGCCTCCTTGTACAATTGCTCGCTCCAGATTGTGAGCCCAATCTTGAAAATTCTATGGATTACTTCATCGGCCTTTTCAGGGCCCTGATGCTGAAGTATTTGATACAGGAGGTCGTCAGGCACCTTGATAGGATACACAGCCGTAGGGGCCTTATTGTCATCCTTTAAATACTCTTGGATGCTTTTCAGTATTCTAAGATTGGCATATTTTCTTTTGTATTCTCCCTCATCCATTATGCCTCAACCCCTTTTCATAAAAAAGATAAAATGCTAAAAGGCGAAAGTCAACCAATACCACACATGGTAGCCTTTAGACAGGGCCAGTTTGAGGCTCAGTTTTGTCCAAAATCGGTTTCGACTTCAACGCAGGGCAACGCCTGCCTGCC
>CAZDVV010000258.1:0-2264 GCA_964508875.1 uncultured Desulfobacteraceae bacterium
TAGCTCATGGCAAGGTACGTAGGGGATGGTTGGGTGTCAGTGTCCAGGACCTAACTCCAGAGTTGGCAGAGGCCTTTCATGTAAAACGCAATAAGGGTGCAGTAATAGCTGATGTGGTCAATGAAGGGCCGGCTGACAAAGCCGGCATAAAGAGGGGCGACATAGTGATCTCTTATAATGGAAGAGCCGTAGCAGATGCGAGCAGTCTACGAAATATGGTTGCACTCACCCCCGTTGGAAAGAAGGTGGATATGGAAATCCTCAGGAGAGGCAAAAAGAAAACCATATCTGTCAAGGTGGGCAGCCTGGAAGAGGCTTTGAAGATGAGACTGTCTTCACTCAAGGAGAGGCTTGGTGTCGAGGTCAGGCCTGTAACGGACAAAGATGTTGATCGATATGGGTTAGGAGCAAGACAAGGAGTGGTAATCATTTGGGTCGATCCAAAGGGTCCTCTGGGAAAGGCGGGTTTCGAGGTTGATGATATGATTTTAGAAATCAATGGCAGGACAATCCGAGGTGTCGATGACCTTGCTAATATCATTGATTCCCTTCCTCATGGAAAGGTTGCAACCATATTGGCTCTTGATCATAGAAGCGGCAGAACAGGTTATATTAGGGTTGTGATAGGATAACTCACATCATGGGGCGAAGGGAGGTGAGTCCATGAAAAGAAAACCTCTGATTTGGTTCGCCACTGCAATGATCCTCATGGCTTGGGCCTTATCAGCCAGCCCTGCATTGGCAGGGAAGGTATATGTCATGAGAGGCGTGCTTTCAGCGGTGGATCTTGGTTGCAATACTGCTGTGGTCAAGGTGCCGCTGAGTGGTGGTAAGACCTTTACCGTGGCTGGTACCCTTGCCCCTGACGTGGTCCTTAAAAGAGGGGGCAGCTTGGCAAAGCTGCAGGACTTTAAAGTGGGCGAAAAAGTCACTGTAAAGTGGTGTTCAACTACTCAGGGACACCTGATCCTTGCCCTTACTGCCAAATAATACCGCTGCCGGCTCTCCACAACCTTGGCTCATCAGGGCTGGGGGGAGCCCAATAGATCCTTAAGCAGTCTCCCCACAACGACACACTCTATTCCAAAAGGAAGATACCCAGCATAACCAAGAATCGGCATTTCAAAAATATGGAACCTATCCACAAACGCAATGGTATATTCCCATCTGGCCAGGCTCAAATAGTTCCACATCTCCCAGAACCATCCACAAATTAGTGCCGCACAGGCCGCTGAAATTGGCTCCCTCCAGTCACCTCGTCCAAGCCCTGAGAACACATGTCTTTGACCAGTCAGTATTTGGACAGAAACTATGACAACCAGAGGGGCAACCCATAGCATAGAAAATAGCACATTGGGAACAATTCCAACCAGAAACAGGGCTAGTGCTCCCCCAACTAGCCCCACAAAGCCCACCACCCTATGGGAAACGGCGCCAAATTCTATCCACCTCGCAAAACCTCTTTGAATCCATCCAAATTCTAGCACCAATGCTCGAACGCTCAACACGGCAGGAAGAACAGTAGAAAAGGAGATGCTTGCATAAAGAGCATAAGAAAAGGCACAAAACTTAACACCTGTGTAGTGCCAGTTTTGTACGAATCTGTTTAGATACTCAAAAAACCACCAAAACGCTGCGCTGGAGGGGAAAAGGGTAAGGAAAAAGCCTGTATCGTGTGTCATCAGCGATCTCCCAGTTCGCCAAAAACACACGGCATTTATGAGCACAATGAAGGAAACCCACAGGGGTGTAAATGTATGGGGTTGAAATCGTGAGAACCAGCAAAAACGGGTCCATGCCAGGAGCCAAAAGCTGACCATGGCGACGATTCCCACCCATCCCCACCAAGGAAAATGGCGAACCCAGATCCTTTTGTGAGCCTCGTTTCGTGCAAAGGCTGCAGCGCGTCGAGCAAAAGGCAAAACCAGTCCAACGATTATGACCAAGTAAGCCAGGAAAACTTCCCATGAAAAAGGGGGATGTTTAATAAAGCGGGTTTCAGGGGGAAATTCTAGGTACCTGTTTACAGGAATGCCGATGAACACCACCCCTAAGATAGGGAGGCCCAATAACATGGGAATTGAGATTAAAAGTACGGCTGACAGTTTGCCCCTCATGCCCTCCTCGAATTTCGGTTATGCGGAACCCTTCAGGAATATCTCTTCAGCAGCAGGAGCACCCATGGCCAAATTCCGCAATTTCTGCCATGGCCCGAATCACCTCTCTGTTGTCCGCATCCCTAACCTCCTTGACCCTGACACCCA
>CAZDVV010000259.1:0-2250 GCA_964508875.1 uncultured Desulfobacteraceae bacterium
TGAGATTTTTTGGGTAAAGGAGATGGAGAGATGGCGCTTAGGACAAACTTATCCATTGTCTTTGTCCAATGGGTCTTATTTGTTTTTGTTTAAAACAAGTGAGTCTGGCAAGTGCCTTCTGGTACTCATCTCTATAGGGCCAAGTGGCCTCGAGCTTGAGTACCCATTGTCCGGCAGAATGAACCAACCTGCCTGCGCCGGGCTACAGGAGGCAGGTGCAGCTGCCCTCTGGCCTGGCTTTCACCCAATAAATCACCTTTGAACTTTTTTCTGGCGAGGATAACTTTATAATATCAAATCACTTTTCTGATTGATATTTATTATCCTTTGCCCAACAGCTCACTCACGCGAAGGCATACTATCTCTAGCATCCCATTTGGAAAAGTAAGCCCTGAACAAATAGGAGGCAAAGTCAACAGGAACTGACACATTCTGTCAATTTCAAAGCAATTCGGAAATACACTTTGCAAAGGTTCTCATGAAAAGATCCGGGGCTCCTCGAATTTCTCTGGAGCCCCCGGGCATCATCTCCGTGCGGTAGTTCTAATACACTAGCCAAACAATACTTCGTCGCCAGCCCCTACATAAAGATCGCTTACAGAGGTATAACGTCCCGTCCCTCTCACTACAGGATAGCCAAGCTCTATCATCTTCTTTACAGCCGCCAGACCTGTACAATGATTGCATGCCACTTTCTGGAAATTGTATTTTGCCATTCCTGTTATTAGATGAGCGCGTTCAGGTTTAATCGGCCCAAACGGAGCAATGTGAAGTCCTCCGTATATGCCGTACATCTTGTCACCACCAACCAATTTTTGTTGTGCAAAGTCTGCGAAGGTCAAAACACCTTGATGACAACATCCAGTGACACAAACAATGCCCTTGTCTTTCAAATTGAAATAAAGAGACTGCTCACCCCTGACACGAATCACAATAGGAAGATCAAAGGCGACTGCAGCGCATCCGTCGTACAGTTTGTTTATTGTTCCCGGCTTAAGTTGTACCAACTTTCCCCTGTGTGGGATGCGATTTCTGGCACTGGGGGTGATAAATTCGGCTCCTCGTAGGAAGTGCATTCCTTCTGGATAAAAAGTACTGGGAATAATGATCTTGATTTCCGGATTGTACTTGAGAACTGTTTCAAGGCCCCAGAAATGATCCAGATGCTCATGGCTGATGAAAAGAAATTCAATCTCCCCTGTTTTGAGCATCCTATCTATACCTTCGCGCTTGAAGCACTCATCCATATAATCACGATTCCAACCTGTGTCCAACAGGAACTTGTGATGTGTACCATCCAGCATCTCAACATCAATCAAAGAGGAGCTTCCCGCGGCATTGTTAGGGTCCCATGGGATTATCCATTGATTCGTCTTCGGTCCACCAGCAGCCTTCATTTGACTGATAAGTTTTTTGCTATCATACCATCCTAATTCTGAGATACACCTCACACGGAGGCTTTTGCACTGGCCAATGTCATACTTACCGCTTGCCATAGCCTGTATGGGTTCATGAAAGACAATACCACCGAGGCCTAATACGGCTCCCCCTATTGCCATTGCCTTCATAAATTCTCTTCGATCTATCTCTTTCATGATTTGCCTCCACTATAAGGTTAGCACCAACAAAACACTACACCTTTAGCGTCCATCAATACCTGACGCTCATCGAATTATATCTCACCTCCTTTCCTGTTGGTTCCCTCTCTTCAACAAAAAAATCCGGGGGCAGTGACTTCTTAAGTGGCCGCCATGGAGATGTCCGGCTTCATCGCTCACCACTCCATGCATGTAGATCGAAATTCGCCTTCCTCCTCCTGACCGATCGTGCCTTGCCTTGATTTTTACTCCTCCGGCCAATCTTTGGCAACATCGCAAAATAGAGTCGTTTTCTTATCCGAGAGATAGATTCGCCTCAACTCTTGGTCGTCAATGGTTCGTAGCGTGTCTTGAGCCTTTCCCTTCGTTGTCGCTTATCGTATTAGTTATTGCCCCACACTGGCCACATTTGACTCCCTGCCCATTCGCCCCGCCAGAAAATAGGAACATCTTTTGCATCTTTTGTCAACGAATTAGCCTTGTTGATCGCCACCTCCTCCCATCCTTCTAGGCTTGTAATCAAGCCACGACCAGCTAGCTCGGGCCTGCGACCTCCTTTTGCCAAAATATCCCAATACGTAGTCCACATCCAAAAAGCTCCTTGCTCAGTTTGAAGGTAATTATGTGCGGATCGTTTACGAAGCCGGTCCTG
>CAZDVV010000260.1:0-2248 GCA_964508875.1 uncultured Desulfobacteraceae bacterium
AATGCTGCTATTTAGGGCCTTTGCATAACCCAAATTTGACGTATTTTGCGTGACATAAATCTGCGTAAATAATTCCCCTAATTTTTTCACGTCCTTTTCACAAGAGTTATCTTCAACGTAAATTCTTATATCCGTGCCGTTCAGGGTCTTGAATATTGACCGGATGCTTCTCTTTAACCAGTCAGCACTTTTATAATTCACAATTATCACATCGACAGCGGCCAAGAAGCTTTCCTCCCCCTATGAAAAATCCACCCTGTTTCTGCTTATTAAGCCTTTCATACCACTACCTAAATGCCTCCAGATCCTTGCAGCCCCAACCCTTCTGCTCTTTTGAATTTCTCTCCTCTTCCTAAGGGCACTTGGAATTCCTCTAATGGCATCTTTCTTAGCTTTTATGATAACCGGAAGCTGCCCACGAGTAGAAAACCATACCAAGCTGAACAGGTTGAGAAATAAGTGTTGGAGGGAATATGCTTGGAACAGTGGAGTAGGCATATTTTTGAAATAAGTCCACACAATATTCCTGTGCCCATGATAAACGTAAAAGTCACTATTCCTACCAGTGGATGCAGACCCAATATGATAAGCAATAGCTTCTGGGACATATAAGAACCTGTACCCCAGGAGCCTAAGCCTAAATCCAAGGTCCACATCTTCCAAGTAACAAAAATAATCTTCGTCAAATCCGCCAACCTCCATCAATACATCTTTTCTGTATAAAGCTGCAGCCGTACAAGGAGAAAAAATCTCTCTAGGAATATCATCTTCTTGAGACAGCCTTCGCCCGTGCCTCAAACGCCAAACCATGCCGCTTGTATGGTAAACATCTCCGATTCCATCTACTATATTAGGGGTTTTCCCTTTAAGGAGCTTACATCCGAATCCCACAAATTCTTTATTCAGGCGGGCTGCCTTTAAAATTGAATACAGCCACTGTTCGTGCAAAACCACATCAGGATTAATAAAGGCGATCCAATGGCTGTTTCTGCTTTTTTTTATTCCTACATTATTTGCTGCTGCATATCCAACATTCTCGGGTAATTTGATGAATTCTATTTCATTAAACTGTTTACATACTTGCTCTGTTTCTGTATCTGTGCTCCCGTTATCCACTACAATGACAGCATGGGGCTGCACAGCCTGCCTTCTGAGTGAGTTTAGGCATTCTCTCAAATACTTGCCTGTATTATAGTTGACAATGACGAAAGTCGTTTTTTTTGGCGCTGCCACCATTAAACACCGGCATTAATAAAGAAGCTATTTTGGTTAATAGTAAGCATCTAGGCCTCCCATCTCCCCATGGGGGTGTGAGCTGATAGCGTCGCTTCGAGAATATTAGCAAGCGCTCGCCAAATGAGAAAGGAGAATTCTCATAACTCCTGTTTGAATACTTAGACTATATCCTGACCGCTTACAGCCCATAGCGATAATGCAGCTTGCATATCCCTTCACGACACTGTAACATTGGAATATACGGAACCTGTGGGCAAATAAAAGGCGAGAAGCCCGGATGCTTACGCTCTTAGAGAGCCAGACGCCTTGTCAGAATTATTCTTTGACGAATTCAACATAAAAATTCAACAGCCTCCAGTCCCTCTTCTCCAAACACTCTACGGATATTTTCCTCATCACGGTTTCTAATAAGGGGGCGTCAACCGATAAATGTCCATCACAACATGTCAATTTTTTCTCATAACAACCATTAACAAACACCTTATAGGCAATATTGGGGGGGTCAACTCTAAGGTGGATTTTTTTCCATTTCCTCTTATCAAACCACGGCATATATATAGTACCGCAACCCCGCACCAAAGGCCCTCCATTGCAAAAGCCATAGAGTGTTCTATTCCCCCGTTTTTCCTGCTTCTTCATTCTAGGAACTGATTTCTTGAAATGCCGAAACCCGGCTAAAGTCCAATAGAGCATCCTCTCTACAGCCGTTTTCCTTGTCTTAAATACCAGATCCTGGTAATAGAATCCCGGCCACGACAAAGGAAGAAACCTATTACCATATTTTTTCTCTATCCGCCAAATTTCCTTATACCGAAGTCTGTCGCCACTCAGCGTTTTTGTACCTGTGTAATATCTTACCGCTGCCAGGAGATCGTGCAAATAGTAAAATTTTGCACCATTAAGGGCTAATCTGCACCACAAGTCCCAATCCATTGTATAATGCAGGGCCGTATCTAGACCGCCTACCGCCTCATAGGCAGATCTCCGTACAAAGCACGCTGGTTGGCAAATA
>CAZDVV010000261.1:0-2242 GCA_964508875.1 uncultured Desulfobacteraceae bacterium
TCCTTTGTCCTTTAACCTTTTTCCTTTATCCTATCTCCTTCTACCTTCTAACTACTGAATTCTTGTTTCAGCTGAAAGCTGATCGCTGACCGCTGACAGCTGTTACGCCTCCCAGCCTCCCAGCCTCCCAGCCTCCTAGCCTCCCAGCCTCCTAGCCTCCTAGCCTCCTAGCCTCCTAGCTTCTCAATATTTTTTATAGAATTTTGTGTAAATACCGCTATAATAATAAAGATGCAATAAATTTCCGTCATCCTGCCGGGGGTGTTCCCACTCATCCTTCGAGACATACGAACACAGAATTGCCCCAAGCAATGCTGTCATCTCGAAGCTCGGGTGACTACCCGGTATGGATAGTGGTGCATTCAAATTGAATTGGAGGTCTTTTAATTGAATCCGTTTTATAAAAATCTTGCCCTGTGGCTCGTAATAAGCCTTCTGATGGTCATGCTGTTCCAGATTTTCAAGCAGCCGGGAAAAGGGGCTGCCTCTGTGAGCTACAGCGATTTCCTGTCAATGGTGGAAAACGGCTCCGTGGTTCAGGTGACCATCCAGGGTGATAACATTTCTGGAATTTCTGCCCAGGGCCCCTTCAAGACATATGCCCCAAAGGATCCAGAGCTGATAAAGCTGCTAAGGAGCAAAGGGGTCAAGATAACTGCTAAGCCCAAGGAAGATTCATCGTGGTTCCAGGTCTTTCTCTCATGGGTTCCGATGCTTCTCTTGATAGGAGTGTGGATCTTTTTCATGCGGCAAATGCAGGTTGGGGGAGGCAAGGCCTTGTCCTTTGGTAAAAGCAGGGCAAGGCTTATGACGGACTCCCAGGAAAAGGTGACATTTGAGGATGTGGCCGGGATCGAGGAGGCCAAGGAAGAACTCCAAGAAATAGTAGAGTTTTTGAGGGACCCTCGCAAGTTTACCCGTCTTGGTGGCAGAATCCCCAAGGGTGTGCTCTTGATGGGTGCGCCGGGCACTGGTAAGACCCTTCTTGCAAGAGCCATAGCAGGAGAGGCAGGAGTCCCATTTTTCAGCATAAGCGGTTCGGATTTTGTGGAGATGTTCGTGGGAGTGGGTGCTTCCCGCGTACGAGACCTTTTTGTACAAGGCAAAAAACACGCCCCCTGTATTATATTCATTGATGAGATTGATGCTGTGGGCAGACACAGAGGTGCAGGTCTTGGAGGAGGCCATGACGAACGCGAGCAGACCCTCAACCAGCTCCTGGTGGAGATGGATGGTTTCGAGTCCAATGAAGGGGTTATCCTGATTTCCGCAACCAACCGGCCTGATGTGCTAGATCCTGCGTTGTTACGTCCGGGCCGATTTGATAGGCAGGTGGTGGTTCCTGTGCCGGACCTCAAAGGGAGAGAGGGTATCCTGAAGGTGCACCTCCGCAAGAAACTCGTTGCCGACGATGTGGATGTATCAGTGCTGGCGCGGGGAACACCTGGTTTCACGGGGGCTGATCTTGAAAATATGGTCAATGAAGCTGCCCTTATGGCTGCCCGCAGGGGCAAAGATAGGGTGGAGATGCAGGACTTTGAGGATGCCAAAGACAAGGTGCTGATGGGCACTGAGCGCAAGAGTATGATAATAAGCGAGGAGGAGCGTAAGACAACAGCTTATCATGAAGCGGGGCACACCCTTGTAGCAAAGCTGCTGCCCAACACTGATCCAATCCACAAGGTGACCATTATCCCCAGAGGACGTGCCCTTGGCGTGACACAGCAATTGCCAATGGATGAAAAGCACACGTATCCTAAGGAGTACTTGGTCAACAATATTACCATTTTGATGGGAGGTAGGGCTGCAGAAGAGCTTGTTTTAAATATCCAAACCACTGGTGCGGGGAATGATATTGAAAAGGCATCTGAATTGGCGAGGAAAATGGTCTGCGAATATGGTATGAGTGAGCGGTTGGGGCCCCTGACCTTTGGAAAGCGCGAGGAGCAGATATTCCTGGGAAGAGAAATCGCCCAGCATCGCGACTATAGTGAGCTTACTGCCCAGCGAATCGATGAAGAGGTACGAGATCTAGTCACTGGCGCGTACAACAAGGCAAAGAGGCTTATCAATGACAACATAGACATCTTGCACAAAATGGCGAAGGCATTGTTAGAGAAAGAGACGCTTGACAGCAAAGACATTGATGAAATAATGGCAGAGGTAAGACAGGCGGCAAGTTCAGAAGAAGCGAGGAGTTAGAAGTTAGAAGGATAAAGGGGAAAGGTTAAAGGACAAAGGG
>CAZDVV010000262.1:0-2228 GCA_964508875.1 uncultured Desulfobacteraceae bacterium
CGATGGGATCGTGAAAAGCATGATTGAGAAATACGGTAGCCAAGCCATAGCGGCAAAGGTGGAACTTGCCAGAGCTGATCTGTCACTATTTCCCGCCGGCCTGGAGCTAAAAGACCTCCAGATAACGAATCCCGACGACCCCATGAAAAATGCAGTATTTCAAGGCCAAAACGTTAAAGCCAACTTAGTGACAGCATTTCGTTCCGCCAGTTTCTCAATTAAGACGAGAGACCTCGCCCTCGCCTTACGAAGGGCATTAGAGGAGAAATGAATATCTCTTGTCTTCCTCGTCCGCACACCTCTATGAATTGGATAGACTTAGACTGGAACTGTTGCCTTCCACAAGGTAAGCTTCCCTTTTATTTCATAGGGATGAGTTATTGAGGGAACAATTACAGCCATTCCCTTGTTGATCTTAATGACATGATCGATAGGATGGGGGCTTGCAATCTCACCTTCTCCATTTAGGCACAATAGTATTTCAACAGGTCCCACATTCCTTGAATTGTATCTGCCTTTGACCCTCATACGGGATAGTTGAAATTCCCGCACCGGAGATTTGTATATCTCCTCCCCACTGTCCAGAATCAATGGGAGGATTTCCCGTGGTTTTGAGGGATTAAAGTCCGTGATTCTCAATAGTTCGTCCACATCAATGTGCTTGGGTGTGAGACCTCCCCTCAATACATTGTCGGAGTTGGCCATAATCTCGAGACCGGTGCCACGTAAATAGGCATGAAGCTGACCTGCGGGCAGGAAAATCGCCTGGCCCGGCCTTAGCTCCACCAAGTTTAGTAATAATGGCGAAAAAATTCCGATGTCTCCTGGGTATTTCTTGGCCAACTCCAATACCCAATAAAACTCTCGCCGATCTGAAGATAACCGGGCAATCTTTTCAATCAACCGCGAGACAAGTCTAGATCTGCGAGAATCGTCTAATCTCATCAGCGAGGAGAAAAATCTCTCCAGTCCGGCCTCATTGGGCTGATTCTTTAGCTCTTCTAAGATATCCCCAAGGTCCGGAAGCCCTACTTGATCAAGCAAATAGAGTATCTCATCCACTGGCCTGAAGCCCTTTAGGGCCTCGAACTCTGTCAAAGCACAAAGCATTTCTGGCTTATGGTTATCATCGCGATAGTTTCGCACGGGCGAATCAAGAGGGATACCGATTCTATTTTCTCTTTCAAAACCTTCCTTGGCCTGTTCCTTGTTTGGATGAACCTGGATAGAAAGTGGCTCTTCAGCAGCAAGGATCTTGAACAAGAAAGGGAGTTGGTTCGCGAATTTTTCTGCTACGTCTTTACCAAGGATTGAAACGGGCGAAGACTTCACTACCTCAATGAGAGAAACCCACCTGTGTTGCACAAGGACCTGAGATGGGGCCTTGGGATGTGCGCCCATCCAGAGTTCAGCCATGGGTTTTCCCTCAGGATTCGGTATACCCAACAGCTCTGGAATGGCTGTCTTGGAGCCCCAAGGGTAATACTGCACTGGGTTGCGAAGTATGGTAATCTTGTTGAGCATTTTAAACGTCACCCGTTGACCGTTGACGGTTCACCGTTTTCCCTTCTCATGTCTTCTGTCTACTGACTTATGACTCCTGGCTCCTGTCTTCTTAGTTAAATACTCCTCTATCGCCTCACTCACCTGGTGTTCTTTTCCCCAATAAAAATGGTCAGCCCCGTCCACTATTTTCAGTTCTGCCTCAGGATTCCATTGTTCCACCAGGGACCTTACAAGTGAGGGGGGAGCTATTTCATCATGAGAACCTGTTATAACTAGGCCTATGCGTGGCTCAGGACGATTGGGTGAAAATTCCAAAAATGCCGCTGGCGGTGAGACCATTACTATATGTGTCCCATCCTGATAAAGACTCAAGCCCTCAGCTAGAACCCAAGCTCCAAATGAGTATCCTGCCAAGTGAATCTCTTTGCATCTCCTGCCTTTCAAAAAGCGAATTGCAGCGGCCACGTCTTCTTGTTCTCCAACACCTTCTTCATAGGAGCCATGGCTCGCTCCAACCCCCCGGAAGTTGAATCGCAGGGTGGTGTATCCTTTTTGATGGTAGGCCCATGTTATTGCCTCGACGATATTATTGTACATATCCCCACCATAGACTGGATGGGGATGGGTTATCACTACCCCTTTGTTGCTTTGCGCCTCATCAAAAAGGCCTTCCAACTTAAGGTCTCCACATTGAAAATAGAGACGTTCCTCCTGCATGGCAT
>CAZDVV010000263.1:0-2216 GCA_964508875.1 uncultured Desulfobacteraceae bacterium
TCTGATGGAATACCGCGGGGATGGATGGAAAAAATGAAGGCGTCAATGCACCGGCTCTGTCCCGTATTTAACACCCATAGGATGGTAGAGGATTACTGGGAAATGTTCTACGTGCCTGCTGCCCAGAGAGGTTTCCACTTTAAGGAAAATGGTTGGGAGCCCTTAAGGGCCTTTTCTGCATGGCGAGAAAGGGTCATGTATGGCTGGCAACAAGTGTCCATTAAAGAGATTAGAATGCCTGAATTAGAGGAAATGGAGGTTGGGGAGACCTGCCACGTGGAGGCTGAGATCCACCTTGGTCAGCTTCATCCCTCTTATGTGGTGGTGGAGGTGTACTGCGGTATACTGGGTGAAAATGATAAGTGTGTCGATAGGGTAATCTATGGCATGGAGTCTACCCAACAATTGAGTGAGGGGCTTTATAAGTATGAGGCAGATTTTGAGTTTGGTGAAGCGGGTCGTTTCGGCCTGAACATTCGGCTGCTACCCAATCACCCCAATCCCGAAAGCCGCCATACCATGGGATTGGTGGTCTGGGGGTAAAGAAACTGAGAACTTCAAACTTATACCTGCCTCATGCTAAGGTAGCTCCTTATAAGCCCCAGTGTAGAGGGGTCGTGTTCATCAGACGGGATTCCTTCACGTAATTCCTTTTGTATATTTTTGGCGAGTTGCTTGCCCAGCTCAACGCCCCACTGATCAAAACTGAATATGTTCCAAACTACACCCTGAACGAAGATCTTGTGTTCATAAAGCGCAATGAGAGCTCCGAGTGTATAGGGGGTGATCTTTCTAATTAGGATAGAATTGCTTGGGCGGTTTCCCTTAAAAACCCTGAAGCGCTTGAGCCTTTCAATCTCATCCTCTGAAAACCCTGCCTCCTTCATCTCAAAGACAATCTCATCTTCGGTCTTGCCCTTCATGAGCGCCTCGGTCTGGGCAAGGAAGTTTGATATGAGGATTTCGTGATGTTCACCCACGGGGTTGTGGCTCTGGGCAGGGGCGATAAAGTCGCAGGGGATGAGTTTTGTGCCCTGATGAATGAGTTGATAAAAGGAGTGTTGCCCATTTGTGCCCGGCTCTCCCCAGATGATGTAACCTGTCTGGTAATTTACATCTTTGCCCGTGCGGTCCACAGATTTTCCATTACTCTCCATAAATGCCTGCTGCAGATAAGCCGGGAGTCGGTGTAGATACTGGTCGTAGGGAAGGATTGCCTCGGTCTGGCTGCCGAAAAAGTTATTGTACCAGATGCTTATGAGCGCGAGTATTATAGGGATGTTTTTCTCCATTGGCGTGTGTCTGAAGTGCCGATCCATGGAGTGGGCGCCTTCAAGTAGTTTGGAAAAGTTATCAAAGCCTATGGAACAGGCTATGGACAGGCCAATGGCAGACCACAGTGAATAGCGTCCGCCCACCCAGTCCCAGAATTCAAACATATTATTGGGATCAATTCCGAACTCACAGACCCCTTCTTTGTTGGTTGATACGGCAACAAAATGCCGTTTTACCGCTTCCCTGTCACGGGCCTCTTTTAAAAACCACTCCCTCGCAGTCCTCGCATTGGTCATGGTCTCTTGGGTGGTAAAAGTCTTTGATGCAATGATAAAGAGGGTTGTCTCAGGGGAAAGCCCTTTTAGGGTCTCAGTTATGTGGGTACCGTCAATGTTTGATACAAAATGTGGCGTTACATCCTTCCAGTATGGCTTTAATGCCTCGGTGACCATATACGGGCCAAGGTCAGACCCACCGATTCCGATATTCACAATATCCGTAATGGGTTTTCCTGTAAAACCCTTCCACCTACCTGATAGAAGGGCATCCGAGAATGTATGTATTCGCTCAAGCACTCTATTGACATGGGGCATGACGTCCTTGCCGTCTACCAGTATTGGGGTATTTGAGCGATTCCTCAGCGCAACGTGAAGCACAGCCCTGTTTTCGGTTTCATTGATCCTTTCCCCTCGGAACATCGATTCAATGGCCTCAGCTACACCCACCTGTCTTGCGAGGCTCAAGAGCAGAGAAAGGGTCTTGTCGGTAATGATGTTTTTGGAGAAATCTACCAGCATGTCTTCAAAGATGAGAGAAAACTTCTGAAATCGCTCAGGATCTGCTTCAAACAGACATCGCATGTGCGTATTTTTCATTTCTTCACAGTGAACGCTTAAGTCCTGCCATACCTTTAAAGTGGTGGGGTTGAGCCTTTTGAGCAT
>CAZDVV010000264.1:0-2185 GCA_964508875.1 uncultured Desulfobacteraceae bacterium
AGGCTTACCACGGTCTGGGCATGGGTTTTGAGTACCGGGAGATCCACCACCAAGTCACTATGAATTATGTCTGTATTAAAATTAAATGCTACGCCGTCGCCGACATCCACTTTCTCAAATGGTCTTTCAAAGACATTAATGACCTTGATTCCATATCGTTGTTTGAGCTTGTTATATCCAAGACTTTCGAAGGCATGGGCAGGAGTCTCGGTATCCTTGGGGTCAAACGTCACTGTACCTTCGCCTATGGTAATATCATTAACACCATGTTCCATGAGGATAACAATCATATCTTCTACGACTCGGGATGTAGTAATTACACCCCATTTGGGGAAATCCACAAGCTTAGTCCAAAATACGATATTTGGTTTCACAAAAACTTTTGGATTGTGCGGCAGATTGCCCAGCCCTCCGCACAGTTCAACTGCCTTTCTGACTGATTCCAAAGGAGCCTCGTACTTAACAATTGACACCGGTATTTTTTCCATTCTAGCTCTCCGTACTCAGGTCTATTATCAACAACGTGAGCAGAGTACGCACTCTACCACATAAGCAGTCTTTTCACTAGACAAAACTCTGAAAGTTCCTCCTTATTCTCCAAGGCTTCCTCGGGCATCTCCACTATCTCACGCCCCTTTTTGATACAGGTTTCCATGCGGGTTACGGCCGACGGCAAAACGGTGGGGGTAAGAAATCTGTTCTGGCTGTTGTAAATCCCGTGAATGATGAAAAAGGATTATTCTTTGAAAAACAGAGGGAGACACTTGTAGTTCTTACCTCGACTTTACAATGTGATTTTATTATTGATGTGGGTCAGTCCCATATATGAGACTTGAAGTGCTAGGTATGGTATGTTATCTGACTAATATCAAAAGTTAAGGCTGTTAAATGAGGCTAATTAAAGGGATGCAGGAGACGGGGGCAAGAGATAAGGCCACTTTGGGATTCATGTCGCAATTCGGCCAATTGTTGTTTCTGGCATCCATATTCTTTCTAAACTTCATGGCCCGCATAACTTCATCTCCTCTTATGCCACAGATTGAAGCAGAGTTGGGCCTGGACCACGCGCAAGCCGGTTCTTTTTTCCTGATTATCTCTGCAGGCTATTTTCTATCACTGCTTGGATCAGGGCTAATTTCCTCAAAGATTACACATAGAAGCACGATCGTAGTCTCTGCGCTGTCTGTAGGACTCGCGCTAATAAGTGTATCTATTAGCCAAGGGCTATGGACCATACGCATGTGTTTTCTTTTCACAGGGCTTGCGGCTGGAATATATTTGCCGTCAGGTATAGCGACTCTTACTTCCCTTGTGGATCAGCGACACTGGGGCAAGGCGGTCGCTGTCCACGAATTGGCACCAAATGCAAGCTTTGTTGTGGCACCTTTGCTTGCAGAGGCATTAATGGCCTGGTTCTCATGGAGAGGGGTGCTGGCCTGTCTCGGACTCGCCTCTATAGGCGTAGGTACCGCATTTGCTATTTTCGGCAAAGGGGGACGCTTTTATGGAGAGGCTCCTGGCATATCGGCAGTGAAGACACTTCTTGCAGAGCCGGCCTTTTGGGTTATGGTGGTTCTATTCAGCCTCGGAATAGCCGCTACCTTGGGCATCTACACCATGCTCCCGCTGTTTCTAATAAGCGAGAGGGGTATGACGAGGGGTTGGGCAAACAGTATCGTGGGGCTCTCCAGGATTTCAGGCATTTTTATGGCAATGATGGCTGGCGTGATAAGCGACAGGTTTGGTCCAAAAAGAACCATTTTCATGGTATTTTTTGTGACAGGACTGATGAGTGTTCTTTTGGGGGTGGTATCTGGAACCTGGACCTCACTTCTCGTTTTTTTACAACCCGTAATGGCAGTGTGTTTTTTCCCTCCAGGATTTGCTGCCTTGTCCTCAATAGGACCACCCAGTGCCAGGAATGTCGCTGTCTCTTTTGCTGTGCCACTGGGATTTGTAGCGGGCGGCGGTCTTGTTCCCCTGATGATAGGCGCAGCAGGAGACTTGGGTTCCTTTGGATCAGGAATAGCAATAACCGGGGTCTTGATATTCCTCGGGGCATTCTTGGCCTTGGGCCTAAAATTGAAAGATCCTCAAGAAGGCTGACAAGGCCGAAGAAAACCATCTCACCGGCAAGGTGGAATCATTGTTAGTTTAAAGACGACCTCTGGGTATCTCTGGTCGT
>CAZDVV010000265.1:0-2182 GCA_964508875.1 uncultured Desulfobacteraceae bacterium
CATTTGATATTTGACATTGATTTGGCATTTGAATTTTGACATTTGGCATTCTTGGGAAGGGCTTGTTTTACTAATAGGTGAGAAGCCCTATTAAATTGACTTTTTTATCAATGATTATCTATAGTTACCCTGTTCGGCGCACTTTAACCGAAGGGGCGGAGCTGTGCCCCACTCTTCAAATCTCGCTTTGTAATTTACACGGAAACCGGGTACACTTATTAAGTTAGGTAGTGGCAGAAGGTAGTAGATTCCCATTTTAGCTAACGGAGGAATGGAGGGGTAAATACATGCCCAATATCACTATCTCATTAGATGAGGATCTTTTGAAGCAAGGACGGCTTTATGCTCAAAAGCATCGTACAACCTTGAATGCTCTGATAGGAGAGCAACTTAAGAAAACGGTCATGAGGGAAAATAACGACTGGTTAGACGAGATCTTTTCCTTGGTGGATAAGCTCGGTGTGCGGTCAAAAGGACCCAGGTGGAAAAGAGAAGATATTTACGATGTCTATAGTCTTTATTGACATAAATAAAGCCTTTTGTTTTTTTGTTTGGACAAGTTCAATCCTGGTGCGGATAATCCGCAGTGTGAAGATAGTGAATTACATCTAACTTTTGATAGCAATTGAGGGGTTCCCCTCCCCTAGTGGGAGGGGACTGAGGGGAGGGGGAAAACATAAAATGAAAATACTTATCACAGGAGGTGCAGGGTTCATCGGGTCTCATCTGGCTGAGAGGCTATGGGAGTTGGACCATGAAGTGTTTGCCATAGACAATCTGTGGACCGGAAAGCTCAACAATCTGGAAGCCATTCAGAATAATGAAAGATTCCACCTAGTAGTGGATACCATTCTAAATGAATCTGTAATGAATGAGCTGATTTTCAAAGTGGACCAGGTGTACCACCTTGCCGCTGCCGTTGGAGTCCGAAATATAATGGACCATCCGGTGGAAACATTGGAAACCAATGTCAAAGGCACAGAGGTTGTCCTGAGGCTTGCCAATAGATTTAAGAAAAAGGTGTTTATCGCCTCAACTTCCGAGATATATGGCAAGCACCTGGAGCACACGCTGGCAGAGGATGACAATCGGGTGATGGGGAGCGTGAAAAAGAGACGCTGGGCCTATGCCTGCTCCAAGACACTGGATGAGTTCCTGGCCCTTGCGTACTATGATGAGAAAAAATTGCCAGTGGTCATTGGTCGATTGTTCAACACAGTTGGTCCCAGGCAGACTGGTCAATATGGTATGGTGCTGCCAAGCTTTGTCCAGAGTGCACTTCTGGGAAAGCCAATTACCGTGTTTGGAGATGGCACCCAGAGCAGGAGTTTCACCCATGTCCACGATGTGGTGGATGCCATGGTAAGGCTAATGGATGAACCAAAGGCAGTTGGTGATGTATTCAACATAGGCAATGATCATGAAGTAACCATTAACGAGCTGGCAGAGAAAGTAAAAGAGATGACAGGTAGCTCCTCTGAGATAGAGCATATACCCTATGAAAAGGCATATGGCCCAGGGTTTGAGGATATGGAGCGGCGCTGTCCAAATATAGACAAGATAAGAAACCTCATAGGATTTGAGCCCAAACACGACCTTGAATCAATCATCCAGAGCGTAATCGACTATTTTAAGTCGTAGCAATAAGGTAGGACGACCGTTGAGAAGTGGTTTGATTCCTAAGCGCTTGAAAGATTGTGGCCAATTTTGCGAGCCGAACTTTCTGCTTTTGCTGACTTTGTGGAAGCATTAGGCAATTCAATTTAGGGTATGTTCATTTGTATCAATCTGACATCATGAATTTAAGCACCCAGACAGGGGAGGAGTTAGCTCATGATTAGTTCTTCGAGTTTCTCGTGTCAAATCAACTTGGGCAAAGCCAGAAAGTATTGTGTATTAAGATTAATTGTTGGTGTATTACTGCTTTCCGCCTGGGCTACACCTGCACTGGCTCAAGATATAATCCAGCTTCCATGTGAGGTCTTAGAGGTGTCCCCGAATTTCCAAATAGATTCTTCAGCACTGAAACCTATTCATTACTTGCTGATACATCATGCTAATGCTTCTGACAGAGTGACGCTGTCCAAATGGCTCAAGACCAACAGCGGAAGCCAGGTCACCTTTGTCATAAAAGATAAGAAGTACAAAGGGGTTCTTTGCCGGATGGCCCACTGCTTTGGCC
>CAZDVV010000266.1:0-2181 GCA_964508875.1 uncultured Desulfobacteraceae bacterium
CTCGCGGGATGGAATAGTGGGGCGTTGTTTATTCGTCCAATACCACACTTTGTGGAATCTTTTTTGGCGGCCAGGAAAGATAGTGACAAACATGTCGCTGTCAGAGATCTTTATGCTTATCTACTGGATAAACGCTATTTCGAGCGGCTCAATTTGCTCCATTTTGCATTCAACATTTTTGATGAGGACAGCCCTTTACCAAAAGAAGTGATAGACCGCATACCGTTTCCCCATGAGGATGGTATTCCGAACTTCCGTTACTCCCTAAACCCCAAGCTCCATATAGTATTCGATGACATCTCCGTCTATGAATAGGGTGGACAGGATCTGTTTTCCTCTAAGCACCCAACTCGAAAGAATGTTGCTAGACTAAGGCCCAGCCAAGCTCACTGCGTTTTACTACTTATGAGCTTATTTGTCTGATCTATGATATAGCTTCCAGATCGAATTGGCATTTTAAAACGAGGAGACCCGCTCTCAAAGTTGATCTTATCAAGGGACACGGATCTCAAAGTCATGTTCTTATATGTGCGGTAATAGAAAACCTTGTTGGTTAGATCCATAAAAGTGGCGTATTGAGTAAGTTCATACGTGGTCTTATTCTTGTGGTGTTGTCTGACAAATCCCAATGGAATATCCACCGTATTTACGACGTGTTGAGCCAAAATTAAGGCCTCTTCAGAGGTGGCCGGTTCCAGGGCTGCTTCTAGTATCATCGCTATCCTCACGAATCTGGATGGCGGGGTTATGTCTGCAGGTAAACCCAACATGCCAGCCCCCATTCCTGTGGGAGGGACCAAGAGCCCCCTCACCTTAACAGGCTTGGGATTCACGGGTGTGAGATTAACATAGTTACGAAGATTTATTATCTGCCAGTCATAGGGAGGTCCGTTGGTCATTACTCCTATTTTGTTTTCATGTATGCTTAATTTCCCATCAACGTACTCAATTACGATACCCTTTCCCCTGGAATCATGAACAGCCGCATGAAGTGGTGGAACCATACCTCCTAGCTTTGCAACTGGCTCCCCACAAACAAGGATAGAAAGCAAAGCAGTCTTGACTTCATTTACAGTGGAAAAATTGCTCAGCACCCATGCACCCGATTGCAGATGAGAAATGGTTTCTCTCTCCTCGCCAGAGGGAATGGTTTGATACCTGGTGAATCCAGGAAATAAAAGGTACTCAAAAGACAATCCTTTCTCATTCATTCCATCCACCACAAGGTCTACACCTATGGCATCTAAATAGACGAACCCATACTTGCCTTTCCATGAGAATCCAGGTGCACCCTTGGGCGCTCGGCCCTTATATTACTGGCCTCTGTTCGCGGTGCGAATGTTGGCGTTTACAGGAATACCCCACTCCATGGTTCTGGCCACGATGACTGTGCCATCTTTGGCAGTAACCCGGAAATCTGTGCAGGAATAGGCATTCCAGCTAATAGCGAAAATAGCCAAGCTTACGAGAAGCATGAACAACACTGCCCTCAGTCCTAATTTCATCATTCCCCCTCCTTTCTGCCTAAGAATTGCATTTGTTCGCACAAGATCGCTTACAGAAATGTGACTTTTCCATGTTGCCTTTTTGGAAGGTTCATCTGTGTGCAGTTTCTTCTTTCTTGTTGAACCAACGTGAAAGTGCAGCGGTTATTTACCTGAAATGGCGATTCTGGATCTATCTTGGACAGTAACTGTCTGCCTCAGTTTACATGGCTTACATTAACCATAGCCATAACCTAGTATTTATAAAATCTCTCGGCTGAGAAGGTCGACGAGCTTTTACGGCCTGGCCTCCCCAACATTGTCTCTATGAACTTATCCGCCAGTGGTTTTGATTAAATTGCGGTCTCCCAAGTTGCCTGTGGCGATCATATGGGCCAGCTCCTCGGCGGTCAGATCATCTGTCAGGCATTCCCCAACTTTGACGCCGTTTTTCAAGATGGTTACCCTATTGGCCACCGCCAGCACATCCTTCATGTTGTGGCTGACTATGATGATTGTTACACCCTGATCGTGCAGTTCGCGAATCAGTTCTAGAACTTTGGCGGTTTCTTTAACCCCCAGAGCGGCGGTAGGTTCATCCATGATGATTATATCGGCTTGCCAGCGCAGCGCGCGGCTGATGGCTACGGCCTGACGCTGCCCCCCGGACAGATCACCGATACGTTGGTTTACGTCA
>CAZDVV010000267.1:0-2176 GCA_964508875.1 uncultured Desulfobacteraceae bacterium
GAGAATAAGAGCAATAGGGGCTATTGTGGGTATATTAGTCTTGCTAGTGGCTGCGACAGGTACCGTAGGCGCTTATAGGTGCTGCGCAGAATGGGTAAACGAGTACCACGGCTATCTTCCAAGTCTTGAGCATAACGATGAAAACGCAGAAGGTTTCTATAATGAGCTAAGTAGCGATGCATACTGGAGCGGAGATTTCATTTACGGCGATGATTGGGCATGAGAAAGCGATTGGAAAGATCCCCATAGAGGTAGGCACGATAATTGGTATACAGATGATACTTATTTTGCGTTCTTTTCAGGGCACGGAAGTTCGTCAGGTTACTACTTTGGAACTACCAACGATGATCACCAGCTACATTACGACGATGCTCTATGGGGAAATACAAAGATGGATTGGATAGCAATTGATGCATGTGAAGTTCTCAAAGATAAGTGGTTCACTGGTGTTAGTCATTGGTTTGATGCATTTGAGGGACTTCATTCAATTTGCGGTTTCTACACAACCTGTCACGATGTATCAGATCGCGGGAGCAGGTTTGCAAAGCGCATGGATGGCACTTGGGCTGAATGGACGATAATACAATCATGGATACAGGCAGCCAAGGATACAGAAGGTCCAAGTACCTATGTTGCAGCACTTGCGGCAGATGTAGATGGCAACACTAACACATACGACTGCTGGAATGACCACATATATGGACATGGACCTTCGATGAATCCCCCAGCCGATCCACCATTCTGGTGGTATGGTAAGTATCAATGCTAAAGGAGGTGCTAAAATAAAAAAGATAGGTATCGGTTTGGTCATAATATTGCTGGTGGCTGCAGGAGCGGTATACCCAATAGCATATCAGCCAACATCAGAAATCGCATCACCTTCAATCGACAATATGAAGGGATTCCATAGCACGCCATTGTATGTGTTGAACACCACACTACCCCCAGCTCCGGATAAGTTAATGGTCTATAGATCTAAGAGACCGGATATATCAGTGGAAAGAGGGGAAGTAGCGTTATTGGCAAAACGGCTGGGATTAACAGGAAATGTCAGTGAAGTATCCGATGAATTTATACTTACAGACGGTCAATACCACTTAGAGGTTAACAAGAAGTCTGGAAGAGTAGCATACACTGATGTATCCAGATGGATGATAGGAAATGACAAAGATAAGCCATCGAATCTTCCGTCAGATGATGTAGCCATTGATATAGCAAGGAAAATCCTGATTGACAAGGGTTTGATGCCAGATGATGCGGTTCTTTGCGGGGTGAGTCATCCCCGTATAGTAGCAATAAATAAGACAGGAGATGTGATTGGTGTAGGATTTGAGGATGTAAAGGTATCGTTTGCTCGTGAAATCAACGGTCTCCCGGTCGTCGGTGCAGGATCATAAGATTGATGTGGAAGTAGGAGGCGGCGGTGATGTGATAAGCGTGTACAAGGTATGGAGGGAATACGTGCCGTACAAAGAGTTTTCCATCATTACACCAGAAGAAGCATTTGAAAAATTGAAGAAAGTTGGTATATTCACCGGAATAAAAGATGTAGAGACTGCAACACGAAATCGGCGAGTGAGGAGCAGACGTATCTACAGCCAGTATATGTCTTTGTGGGTGAGGTAAAAGGAGACAACGAAACCAGGAAATTTGTGCAATATTGCAATATATACCCGCAGCTCCAGAGCTTGGAATGGAACTCTCAGGAGTAAAGGTTGATGGGCTGATTAAGCCCGTTTTTATTTTTTATTGAAAAAGGTGAGAGATAAATGAAAAAAGAGCTTTTTCCCGTGTTTGTTATAATTGCAATCGCATTGTTATTTGTTTTCATCATTTTCATTTGTTGCCCAGAGGTAAAGCCTAAGATAGTAATTCATGAAGCAGAAGGTAAGAGTCACATAATTCTTCAGACTGAACAAGGCTTTGATGAAACATCAAAAGAATGTATGGATATTCTAAGCTCTATAGACGGTCAGTACAAATTGGCGATGAGCTATAATGAGTTAAACGGAATGAAAAGAGGAAATAAATATATAGAGATCGTTTTTTTCAGACCCTGTGAACATAACGACCAAAATAAAGACGGATGGAGAATATAGAGTTATAAGGGTGAAAGAAGCGACATTCATGTTAAGTGGAGAATATTACGGACACATTTTCACGCATGAAAAAAATG
>CAZDVV010000268.1:0-2176 GCA_964508875.1 uncultured Desulfobacteraceae bacterium
ACACCCCAGTGATACCCCCTGTGCCGATGGTAACAAAGGTAGTACGGGCCTGTGTCGTTGTGGGCCATATCATCCCTAGGCAAACCACCCCAAATAACAACGCTATTCCAATGCCAATAAACTTCTTCATAAAACTACCTCCTGTAAAAAGGTTTTGTCAGCCGACAAAAGAACTCATATCACCTTGTGCCTCAAAACATCAACTTGTTATCACCCCCTTTTTCAGTTGTGTAATGTCACGCCGCATTCGAGGAGAGGATAAGCCAATGGCAGTAATGGTGAAGCCCTGAGGCCAATTTAGTTAATAGGATTGACTTTCTAGCAAACCACGTGCCCATTTAAAGAGGTGCCATGGAAGCCGACGCTGAGTATCCTTGTTCGTTCGGATAACATGGTGAAAATAGGGCTAATTAGCACGGTATATTTTAGGACTTCTAGGTAGTTCCGTGCCCTGTGTAGCGAAGGGAGCACGAAGTTGTTTGGAGGAAATCCTCAAAAATGGAGTATTTGCTCAAATTTTGATAGACAGCTTCGCAGAGGCATCATAATATGGCAATGATCTCTCAACAAAGAGTGCAGGATGCTCTGTCAAGAAAAGAACCTGACAAAACGCTTCACCTCTATATTGTTTCGCACATTCTTGTTGTATGTATTCCTGCTCGGGTGTTCAGATCCAGTTCAACAGGAATCCACACCTCGGACAAGAAACAATGAGCTATTTTACCTCTATGGGTACGCCGTTCCGGTGTTAGGTTCTGCGAAAGAACAGTTGAATTATGCCCTTTCGAGATTTTCTGAGCTCGAGGAAAGGAAAGCTGCTCTCGAGGCTGTGGGGAAATTGTTTCCGAAGGCAAGGATAGAACGGGCCGAAGCGGAATTAGAACTAGCCTATCTCTCGCTTGGGAATGACTTTCGCATGGCCTCTGAGAGCAGATGCAGACAGGCGATCTCGAAATATGAATCGATTCTAAGAGAATTTCCGGACTTATCCCCTGTTTGCGCCAAGGCGCGTTGGTATATAGCCTGGATATTTATGGATCTTTTACATGATAAAGAGAGAGGGATTGAAAATTACAAGCGGGTGGTAGCGGAATATCCTCACGAAGGTTTCCTGCCTTCCCCACGTCTTCACTGGCAAGAGATTTTCGCTAGGCAAGCAAGAAGAGAGACCACGTTTCTTCTTGCAAAAGAACAATGGGCAGCCCTTGCCCTGTTGGAGCTTGCTCGAAATTTGAATGATCCCAAAGAGAAAATTCAGGCAGTAGAGCAGTTAATGTCTTATTATCCTGCCAGCAGGGCAGTGGTATATGGTTTAATGATACTCCTGGAAAGGCATCCAGTGTCTCAGCAGGCCATTGAGATGGCCAAAGAGTATTTGGCTTCTGGGAATGCCTATCCTCCCTTGGCTGTGTATGTCAGAAGAAGACTACAGGAGTTAAGCTCTGGGTTACAAAATCGGAGGAAATGACAGTCCGATGAGCTTAGCTGGTACGGGATTGCCCAGGATTTCCTTTCAGTTTAGGCTGTTTCTGTCTTTCTTAGTGCTTATCTTTTGCTTTCTTCCGGCAGTTGGAATATCCGGTTTTATTCAATGGCGAAAATCCCTTGAAGAGCAAATCGAATATCACAGTCTTAATACCGCGTTCCAAATTGCAGAGCAGGTAAAAACATATCTTGCTAAACATAGCGAGAGCACATTAATGATAAAAGAGGCATTTGAGGCAGGCCTGATTGACCCAAATGACAGGGGCGAACTGCTCAAGTTTTTCCTCTCCTTAAAAAAGATATATCCATATTTTGTCAACATCAATTATGGGGACGAAAAAGGGTATTTTCTAATGGTGCCTCCCCAGCGGCCGGAAATCCATAAGCTTTTTGATCCTAGGGTGAGGCCCTGGTATACAGGGGCCATGAAAGAGAGAGGCCTTTATTGGACAGAGGTGTACATCTTTGCTTCCTCCCAGCGCCCTGGCATCACAGTTTCTTCTCCGATTTTGGACACCCAAGGAAGACCCTTCGCCGTATCTTCCATTGATATTGACCTTTTTACTCTTTCAAGGTTTCTCAAAAAGGTTAAGGTTGGCCAACATGGTTATGCCTTCATAATGGAAAATGATACTGGACGCATAATAGCACATCCTGAATTGCCAGAGCTGTATGAAAATCCTTCCGAAAT
>CAZDVV010000269.1:0-2143 GCA_964508875.1 uncultured Desulfobacteraceae bacterium
CAGAAAAGGCAAAGGCCAAAGGGATCGATCCCAAGAAAGATTTCAACTTCAGGATACTATTCTTTTCAGGAGAGCCCGGTGCTGGCGTCCCCTCCACCAAGAAAAGGATTGAAGAGACTTATGGAGGTATCTGCATTGATTCGGGATCGACTGCAGAAATGTCTCCATGGATGTCCAATTGCGAATGTGAGTACCGTACAGGCATGCACTTATGGCAGGACATTGTTTATGCCGAACTTGTTGACGTGGAGACTAAGAAAAGGTTGCCTTATGGCAAAGAGGGAGCCACAGTCTATACACATCTAGAACGCACCTCCCAACCCATGATTCGCTTCTGGTCAGGTGACATATCCCAATGGACAGATGAGCCCTGCCCTTGTGGCAGGACATATCCAAGGCTGCCAAAGGGTATCTATGGCCGCGCTGATGACATGTTCGTGATAAGGGGTGAAAACGTTTACCCCAGTGCCATAGAAGATGTCATCAGAAGCATTGAGGGCATGGGTGATGAGTTCAGAATAATAATCACCAGGGAGAAAACAATGGACGAGCTTATCGTCCAGGCCGAACCTGCCCCCGGAGTCGATAAAGCCCTGGTTCCTCAATTGAAGCAAAAGCTGGAGGCAGAGTTAAGGGCAAAGGGACTAAGGACCATCGTTGAGATGCTTGAGCCAGGGACACTTGAGCGGACTGAATTCAAGGCCAGAAGAGTTATTGATAAAAGACAGCTTTACGATGAGATAATAAAGAAATAAGCTGACCATTAAAAAAGATTGACTTCCTATCGTTTGTTCGATATTTTGTCGACAATTTACATTTCGACAAAATGAGCGGCTGACCGTTTTGAGACTTCTTGAATACCAATCAAAAGACATCCTTTCGCGCTATGGCATACCAGTCCCTAAAGGCAAACTGATCTCCACTTCAATTGATCAATGCCCCCTACCCTTTCCGGTTGTAATCAAGGCACAGATCCCGAGCGGAGGGAGGAAAAAGGCAGGTGGAGTTATTGAGTGCAAAGACCAAAATGAATTCACTAAGTCCGTGAAACAATTGTTCGGGAATCCTTTAAGAGGTTATCCCGTTGGAAAAATACTGGTGGAAGACAAGGTGGATATCTCCCATGAATTCTACCTGGGGGTCATTTATGACACCATAACCAAAGAACCTGTTGCGATATTCACCACTGAAGGTGGAATAGAAGTGGAAAAACTGGCGGAGCAAAGCCCTGAAAAGGTAAAGAAAAGGCATTTTTCTGTGACCAAAGGCCTTGCAGAATTCGAAGCAAGGGAAATGATATCTGAGGCAGGCGTTACGGGCAAAACCCTCTTAGGCCTATCAAATATCCTCTCAAGGCTCACCCAGATATTCCTTCGCTATGATTGCACAGTGGCGGAAATAAATCCCCTTGTGGAAACACACCATGGGCAAAGGATCGCCCTTGACTGCCACCTTGAGATTGATGACGACGCACTTTTTAGACAATCCAAGATAAGAGAACTGACCCAGGAAAACGCCGAGATTGAGGGGGGAAGACCGAGAACTGAGTTCGAAATCAAGGCCAGGGAAATTGATTCCCTGGATCAACGCGGAGTAGCAGGAAGGCTTATTGAGTTCGACGGGAATCTGGGGCTCATCATTGGCGGGGGCGGTGCCTCACTCACTGCCTTTGACGCAATTCAAAGGCATGGGGGCAAACCTGCCAATTACTGTGAGATAGGCGGAAACCCTTCTGTGTTGAAAACCAAGGAACTGACAAAGCACATTTTGTCTAAGCCAGGAGTAAAGAAAATAGCCATAATCATGAATGTAGTGAGTAACACAAGGGTGGATCTAATGGCCCGGGGCGTTATCAAGGGAATACTTGAGCTCGGCAAAGACCCAGCCGAGACCGTGGCAGTGTTTAGGGTGCCTGGTGCATGGGAGGAAGAAGGTTATAAAATACTTTCAAAATACGGCATAACATACTGTGATCGGTCAGTATCAATCGACGAAGCTGCCCGTATCGCAGTTGAAAAAATTAGACCCCCAGCACGCACCCGCCAGCATGAACTCAAAAAGTGAGGCTGTAGTACAAAGGCAACAAACAAATGGCAATCCTTGCAGATGAAAATACAAGAATCATTGTCCAGGGTATCACAGG
>CAZDVV010000270.1:0-2115 GCA_964508875.1 uncultured Desulfobacteraceae bacterium
TAACCGAGGGGCGAGGCCTCGCCCCTGCAGCGATTAACCGATTAGCCGCTATTTATTCTTTGGCGAGTGTGTCCTCTCTTGGCGGGTGTTTGTTTCGAGTGTTTACTCCATGTGAGTATTTACTCCTTGGCGAGGATGTGATAAGAAAGTGGCGAGAGATGAGATGGCTCTTTTAAATTTTGGGACAGAAGGTTAACCAACCCGAAGGGGCATTAAGGAGAAGAAGGGAAAAGGAAGCAGCGGCAGGGAAGCAGGCAGGAAAGGAAAAAATCGAGGAAGGAGAGGAAGGAGGGAAAGGGAAGCAGGGAAAGCAGCCAGAGCAAAAAATCAGCAGAAGGAGAGGAAGGAGGAAAAGTGATGGCTTTACCCAATGCCTCCAAAGATGTCGGCAAGGATGTCAGGAATGTCGGCGGTGATGTAAGCAGGGATGCCGGCAAGGGCGAAAAAACCTCCAACGCCGTCCTCAATGCTGGCCTCTATGTTAGGGTCTCGACCCTGAACCAGGTTGACAGGGAGAGCCTCTCGACCCAGGAGTCCAGGCTCAGGGCCTACTGTGAGGCCAATGGATACAGGGTTTATGAGGTCTATAGGGATGCGGGCTTCAGCGGCAAGGATACGAAGAGGCCAGGGCTGCAGGCCTTGATGAGCGATGTCGAGGCTGGACGTGTGCAGGTGGTTCTTGTGACCAAATTGGACAGGATAACCCGGTCCCTCAGGGACCTGCTCAAGCTTGTGGAGTTCTTTCATAAGCATGATGTGAAGTTCATATCCATCACCCAGAACATCGATTCTTCCGGGCCATTTGGCAGGTTCATGCGTGATTTGCTTGGGTTGATTGCTCAACTTGAAAGGGAGGTCACGGCCGAGAGGGTTGCCGAGGACATGTATCACCGTGCAGGCCTCGGGAAGTGGAACGGTGGGGTTGTCCCCTATGGATATACGACCAGGCACAGGATCATGACCGAGCTGCTGGAGCAGGGCTTTACCGAGGATGAGGCCCTGAGGAGGGCAATGGAGCTTGCGCCTGAGCCCAAGAAGCTTTACCCGGACCCTGAGGAGGCGGAGGTTGTGAGGAGGATTTTCAGGATATTTCTGGAGACGAGGTCCATCAGGAAGACCACCCATACAGTGAACGCTTTGGGTTTTAGGACTAGGAGAGGAGTCCCCTGGGCGGCAAGTTCCATCCACAGGATTCTGACAAACCCGACCTATATAGGCAGGATTTGGTATGGCAAGCGGAAGACCAATCCAGTGACCGGGAGGCTTAAACAGGTCCCCAAGGAGCAGTGGAGGATAGAAAAGGGCGAGCACGAGGCGATTGTTTCGGAAGAGGTTTTTTACGAGGCTCAGAGGGTCCTTGCCTCGAGGGAGAAACCCTCCCGGGCCAAAAGGACCTATCTTCTGTCAGGGCTGATAAGGTGCGGCAGGTGCGGGGGTCCCATGTATGGCTATACCCATGTGAAGAACACCGGGAAGGCCTCAAAGGGGAAGGCCTATTCCTACTACAAGTGTCACAATCATGCCACCAAAGGCAAATCGGTCTGTCCGGGTCTAAGCGTGCCCACCAAGCTCGTGGAGGATGCGGTGATTGAGAAGCTCCTGGGCCTTTCCAAGGACCAGGCCTTCCTGAGGGACAGGGAAAAAATCCTTGCCATGCTCGAGCAGGAGGTCCCGGACGGTCGGCAGCGAGAGATGCAGAACCTGCGGAGGCGGGAGAAGGACTTGCAGTCAAGGCTTGATGTCCTCATGGACAAGCTGGAGTCGGGCCTTATAGACGACCTGGACTTCAAAGCGAGATATGACCGGATAAAGCAGGACCTCCAGCAGGTCAGGCTTGCCCAGGAGAGCCTGGCGATGAGATCCGACCTTGAGAGGGTCTCCTACGAGGCCCTTAAGGCCTCCCTGGACGAGCTCATGAACTTCGGCAAGAACTGGGAGTTCCTGGACCATGAGGGAAAGCGAATGAGGCTTCATTCTATTGTGAAGGAGGTCAGGGTTTTCCCGGAGGGTCGAGTCGAGGTCGATGTCTTCCTGGATGTCAATGAAGTGTTCCGCAGGGACATGGGTTCATGGCCGCTACGAGCATGAAGCGCGCCGGGTAACTTATGCTGGTGG
>CAZDVV010000271.1:0-2059 GCA_964508875.1 uncultured Desulfobacteraceae bacterium
ACAGGTGAACCCGGCTTGGAGTCCCCGGAATCAACACAGAAGTATCCAACCCTTTCAAACTGGAACCGCTCCCCTGGCTTGGCCTGGGCCAGGCTCGGTTCCACGTAACATGGATTGAGCACCCTCAGAGAATTGGGATTTAAGTAGTCCTTGAAAGTTTTTCCTTCCTCCACGTCTGTTGGGTCAGGCTTTAGGAACAGGTGTTCGTAAAGGCGCACTTCCACTGGGATAGCGTGTGCCGCAGAGACCCAGTGTAGCGTCCCCCGAACCTTTCGTCCGTCAGGTGCATCGCCTCCGCGTGTGGTCGGGTCATAAGTGCAGCGGAGTTCAACGACCTCTCCTGTCCTTTCATCTTTTATTACATCTACACACGTTATAAAGTAGGCATATCTCAAACGCACCTCTCGGCCAGGCGCCAAACGGAAGAATTTCTTAGGGGGATCTTCGCGAAAATCATCCTTTTCTATATAGATGACTCGTGAAAATGGCACCTTTCTTGTCCCCATGTAAGGATCTTCAGGGTTGTTTATGGCATCTAGCTCTTCCACCTGGCCTTCAGGATAGTTGTCGATTACAACCTTAAGAGGGTGAAGGACGCCCATCACTCTCTGCACCCGTTTATTGAGATCCTCTCGCACACAATGCTCGAGCAATGCGATATCTACCATACTGTCGCGCTTGGCCAGTCCAATACGGTCACAAAAGGTGCGGATGGCCTCAGGGGTATACCCCCTTCGACGGAGTCCTGCAATAGTAGGCATACGCGGATCATCCCAACCCTTTACATATCCCTCATCCACAAGCTGGCCCAACATCCGCTTGCTCATAACCGTATGGCTTAGGTTGAGGCGAGCAAACTCAATTTGCTGGGGATGGTAGACACCCAGTTGGTCCAGAAACCAGTCATAAAGTGGTCTGTGGTCCTCGAACTCAAGGGTGCATAGCGAATGGGTGATTCTCTCGATTGAATCTGACAGGCAATGGGTAAAATCATACATGGGATATATGCACCATTTATTACCTGTACGATGATGAGGGACACGCATGATCCTGTATATCACGGGATCCCGCATATTGAGATTGGGAGAGGCCATGTCAATCTTGGCCCGTAGGGTGCGGGAGCCGTCAGGAAACTCCCCAGCCCTCATTCTCTGGAACAGGTCCAGATTTTCTTGCACCGAGCGATTCCTATAAGGACTTTCCTTTCCCGGTTTTGTGAGTGTCCCGCGGTATTCCCTGATTTCTTCTGGACTTAGGTCGCACACATAGGCCTTGCCCATCTTAATAAGCTCAATGGCGTACTGATACAGTTGCTCGAAATAGTCCGAGGCGTAATACAGTCTGTCACCCCAGTCGTAGCCAAGCCACCTGACGTCTTCCATTATGGACTCTACATATTCCACATCTTCTTTGGTGGGATTGGTGTCATCAAACCGGAGATTGCACAACCCTCTGTATTCTTCAGCAATCCCAAAGTTCAAGCAGATGGATTTGGCATGCCCAATATGGAGGTAGCCATTTGGCTCAGGAGGAAAGCGTGTATGAACCCTACCGCCGTATTTGTTCGTGCGCAGGTCTTCGTCAATGATGGCGCGAATAAAGTCCTTGGGTTTTGTCTTTTCCTGGGCCATGAGTTACCTCCATCGGGGCTTCTGGGATGCTATGGAAAAACCAGTGCCATGTCAACCTTAATGCCCGGGACCCTTGCCTTCTTGACACGGCATTAGGTGGGTTATTATACTCATTGAAAAAAAACTAATTATAAACCCTTTTCTATGGAGGTAGGCTATGGCAATCAAAGTCATCTGGTATGGTCATGCATGTTTTCTGGTGGATACCGCAGAGGCAAAGTTACTTATCGACCCTTTTATTACAGGAAATCCACAGTCGCCCGTAAAGGCTGAAGAGGTAGCAGCAGACTATATTCTCGTATCCCATGGCCATGGTGATCACCTAGGCGATGCGGTGGATATAGCCAAGAGGACCGGGGCTACAGTAATATCTAACTTTGAGATTCAAACATGGGTTAGCAACCAAGGTGTACAGAAGGCCCATCCAT
>CAZDVV010000272.1:0-2025 GCA_964508875.1 uncultured Desulfobacteraceae bacterium
GAGCACTGGGCAAAGGGCGGTGATGGTGCCATTGAGTTTGCTGAAGCAGTCAAAGAGGCATGCGAAGAGGAAAATGAATTTAAGTTCCTGTATCCCCTTGAAATGCCACTCAGGGAGCGTGTTGAAACAATTGCTAAGGAAGTGTATGGCGCAGACGGAGTGGCATGGACTCCTGAGGCAGAGGCCAAGGCCAAGATGCTTGAGTCCGACCCCAAGTACCAGGACTTTGCCACAATGATGGTCAAGACCCACCTCAGCCTGAGCCATGATCCAGCCCTTAAAGGCGTGCCCAAAGGCTGGACGCTGCCTATCCGCGACGTGCTCATTTACTCTGGAGCCAAGTTCCTCTGTCCGTGTGCTGGAACAATCAGCCTCATGCCCGGAACCAGCTCCAATCCCGCTTTCAGGCGCGTGGACGTGGATGTGAAGACCGGAAAGGTTATGGGTCTATTCTAAGTAATTTTCGCTTGTGAAATAGAGATAGGGGCCACTCAAGTGGCCCCTATCTTTTATTTAGTGGTCAGCAAAAAGGAACCGTCAGGCTCCTTTACAACCTTGAGTCCAAAAGCCCCAATAGTTTCCATCATAGGTCGGCCAAACAGCAAATCCATATGGGAGGGTGGCACACCAAGCCTTTCATTAACCAGCCGCCGCATATCATAATCAAATCTCAGTAACTGGATAATTCTGTTTACCGCCCTCTCACCCTCGGACTTGATTCTGGAGATCCATTCAACAAGATTCCCATATGGGCACTTCAGTTCCTGTTCCTCCACAAGTCTGAGCAAGGAAGGGTCGCGGATAATGTCGTTTCTGGTGAGCCTTGGAGTATCATACACCTCAAAAAAACGGCTAGTATCCTCACAAAACAGCGCTACACACTCCGCTGGTCTATGAGAATATATGGTGCAGGCCCTTTTTGCGGGATCATAGCAAACACAGCCTCCATTTTCGCCCTCCCGGATCTTAATCATTTCCGTGGGGGCCTGTATAGGCTTCCTGTTGATATTATCCCATACATACTCGCCCTTGCGTAAGGTATACAGATTCGTCCAATCAATGTATTTGCTTGTAACGAGGGTTAGGTCGGATACATGCAGTGTGGGGCTTGAAGACTCGCAACACTTTCCGCACCGTTTGCATGTGAGCATGGGTGCGAACACGGTTCACCTATCTGGCGATCATCGCTCTCATTCGATCAGAGGCGTTTTGGGCGTGGTCAGCAATGCTACCGACTATTTCGGCCAATCGTATTAAATGGTATACGGCCAATGCATCTTTGGTCTGGGTAAACACCTTGGCCTTGAGGTCCCGTTCGAGAATATCGGCTTCTTTTTCGTGTTGCCGTATATCCCTTATCAAGCTCTTCATCTTTTCTCGCTGCTTTTCAGAGCCTGTCTTGAAATACTCGGTGGCCATTTTTACCAACCTGGAAAGTTCCTCAATAGGCGGTATAACGGCATCTACAAGGGCCAAGAAATCTTCTACAATCTCTGATGGAATTCCACTAGGCCTAAAAGAAAGCCAGAACAACGCCTCTTCCACCTCGTCCAGAACCTTGTCCTGTTCCCTCAGGTATTGGAAAAACTCAAATTTGTCTACGGGCATGAGAATGCCCCTAGGCAGGTGATTTCTGATGTTCCTTTTAATGGCATCAGCTTCGCTTTCCAGCCTGGCCACTTCGTCTGTAAGGGATTCAAACTCGCCGCAGTTTTCCTTTATATGACACTCTGCTGCCCTTCTGAACATCTGGGCGCATTCCTTTACCTTGTCTGCATGGCGTTGCAGATTCTGGAAAGGCGAACTATAAAACATCGAACTAAGTAAGAAGCGCATTAAATCCTCCCTGGCTAATTTCTTCCTCACTGATAACTTGTATCAAAAAACTGAGGCCATGGCAAAACTCAATGCCTTGTAAAGAATCATGCATAATAAAACCGTAAAAGGCAACGTAATTATCCAGGAATATACTATGTTCCTTATAACGCGGAGATCCACCGAGCCCATACCCCTCATAAAACCTAC
>CAZDVV010000273.1:0-2003 GCA_964508875.1 uncultured Desulfobacteraceae bacterium
AAGGGCAGGTTCGCGTTCCTTGGAAGGGAGATTGGCCTTTGAGGTCTCTTTCTCAAGGTGGTAAAGTGTTGCGCCCACGGGTGCAAAAGAGAGAAATACAATATTTGCTCCTGGGATAAGGAAGGGGAGGCCAAAGCCTAGATGGAAAGGCAGATTTTTCATCAGCAACCGGAATCTTTTCCTGAAAGGAAGCATCCTGCGAGCAGGCATTAGGTCGGTATTGTCCCAGGACAAGAATATCACAGCGACCAAAGAGGATAGGACCACTAAGATAGGGCCCAAAGGAATAATCCAGCCCACCGTCATCAGCACGAGGGATATGAGAACAGGTATAGTGGTTCTCGGTATTTCCTGCCTCACTAGATAACCAAATAATTTTAAAATCGAGACCCTTGGCTCAGCAGTATTTCCCTTGACTATTTTCTCGGTTATTCTCGACATGATGTCCATGATGACAACGCTAAAAAGGATCTGTGAAAGAAGGTACGACACAACAGCAGATACACCTACTAGAAGCAATGACAGCACCCATGAGACCACATGCCATAGCCAAGTGATCCATACACTCTCTGGCCTTGTCCATATGAGATTGAGTATCTGCTGATGGTAGACAAGAACCAGGCTGGCAGCAAGGATGGTAAGGACGAGAACCGCGAGGAAACGGAGGGTTCCTAGTAACAAGAGCTTTAGCGATCCAAGCGAAAAAATCAGTCCTTTGAAATTATATGTAATTCCTCGAAAAAGTCCCATTTTCTGGTCCTTACTGATTTTTCATTGCGTTGAGTTTTCCACCCCCGTGAGCCGATAGTCAAAATTTGCCTTGATGTGCAACCGCGCCACGGTTACTGATCCGGGGAATGCCGGAAATGGCGCAGCAGCCCTTACCGTTCTCATGGCTTCATCATCAAGAATTGAATATCCAGAAGAGCCAATCAGTTTGAGGTCCAAAAGGCTTCCATCCCTGGAAAGTGTAAAGATCAGATAGGTCTGTCCTTCTATCAGGTTTTCTTTGGCAGCCGCAGGATACTGCCACTGAGCCATCAATGTTTCTTTTATAACCCTGGCATAAGAGACATACCGTTTATCAGTGGTATCAAGGGATATGGTGTCTTCACCCTGTGGGACCGGCTTGACAGTTGGTTCCCTAAGCCTTGCAGCACCAAGGGTGTCTTTTTTAGGATCAAGATCTTTGACAGGTGGTCTGATCAGGTCCACGTGGTAGATCCTTAGAGGTTTCATAACCCATTTGATGGGAAAGGCACGATTCACCATGATAAGGGCGATGACATGAAAGACAAAGGACGTGATCAGGCACACGCGCATGATTCCGCGTTTGCGGGAGTATGTGAATAACTCATTTGGAATTGGCGTTGCCCTCTGGTCCATTAACCCACCAGTCTGTTTTCTTGTCAAACCACCACGATGTCCAATCTGTGGCCAGGATCTGTTTGGCCATTTCTCGGCCTTTTTCGGTGTGAAGTCGCTTTACCGCAAATGTGAGCCAGTCTTTCGCGTATGCGTTTCCGATGTCTAGGTGCTCTTTGAGCTCTAAGATCAGGTCCAGTTGATCTGCATCTCTTGCTGTCTGGGCCTCTGGGGTGCGGCCCTCATTGAATTCTCGGCTCAATTGGAGGATCTCTTGAGCGAAAGGAAGTGAGTCCACCTGATCTTTGAGTGCCCTGTTTTCATCAATTTCGACATATTTCTTGTTTACGTAATTATGATCGCCAGTCCTGGCCTCGGGAAAGTCATGGAAAAGGCACATGAGGACGACCTTTTGGGTATCAAGAGCAGGGTTTGGCGATGCAAGCACGTACCCGATTACGGCAGTGCGAAAGGAATGTGCTGCGACGGATTCTCTTCCTGAGCCCAGAAACTGATATCCAGTCCTGGGTGTTTTCTTAAGCATCCCTATCTCAAAGAGAAATTCAACGATTCTTTTCATATCGTTCTCCAAAAGGCTGTCCACGCCTTAACCTCATTAAGTTTGGGCAGTGAAAAAG
>CAZDVV010000274.1:0-1997 GCA_964508875.1 uncultured Desulfobacteraceae bacterium
GCAAAGTATCGAATGACAATCCTCTTGGTCTTGGGTTTCTCTCCAAAGTAATTTGGATTCGCCTCCATAACGATTTCCTGGTCCCTTTTGAAGGAAATGACCTTGTAGGGTCCCAGGCCTACCAGCTTTCCGCCTTTCAACTCCGAGGGGTCACGGATAATCTTGTCCTTGGGATACACGTTTGGATTAACCGGATAATAGGGTACAGAGGCCACTAGGGCAGGAAAATAGGCCACGGGATTCTTGAGCACGAACTTCACCGTGTGGGAATCCACAACTTCCACCCGTTTTACGAAATCGGTCACCAGCCAGGAAGGATCCCCCTTGAGGGTCATAACCCTGTCGATGGACCATTTGACTGCATTGGCGTCAAAGGGGGTGCCATCCGTAAACTTAAGCCCTTTCCTGAGTCTAAAGGTATATTCTTTTCCATCGGGACTTATAGTGTAAGACTTGGCCAAGCAAGGAGTGAGCTTGGTACTCCCCGAGGGATAGGTCAGCAGACCTTGGTAGATATTGTAAAAAATTTCCCAGGTATGAAAATCATAGGCGTTAGCAGGGTCCATGTCGATAACCTTCTCGGTCGTGCCATATACGATAGTCTCAGCCTTGGCAAAGCCTTGTGTGGGAATAAGACCCATGCTTAGCACTACGGCAAAAAGCAAAAAAAGTCTGAGTATCTTCATGTCAATATTCTCCTTTGCTTGAAAACATTACGTTGCTGTCTCAGGTCAGATCTCGGCAGGAACCGCCCCTGCGCCAGAATCCAACCCCAGGAGGGATAACATGTCAAGTTTGCAAGATCCCCCCTCACTCACAGAATGTACGGTAAATTCTTTCACCCCCTTTCTCTAAGAAAATCTAATCCTCTGAACCTGTTTTCTAAAATTACAAATATACAAGCCACCTGGTCCCCTCCAAGAGGCCTTGCCCCATGAGTAATCGGGTTACTTTGTAAAGATTGAATATTGCCTCAAAATTCCATAGTATACAAGGTTTTTTCGCACATTTTGAGGCGGTGGCCCCGATATCGTTAAGTGGTTGGTAGCCAGAATGCTCAAGGCCATTCATGCCTTGGAGGATAGGAAGGCAGCGATACAGAAGGCCAAGGCGGTGGTGGAGAAGCTAGAGGTTTTGAAGCTTCGATAGGCCGCTGATAAGGTTAAAGGGCACATTGATGAAACTCTGACTTACTATGATTTTCCCTCTGCTCGCTGGAGGAGGGTTCGGATCCACAACCCCCTTAAGCGGAGATATCTTCTTTGAGTGAGTCTCGGGAGCGTTCTGTCATTTCGGTTTCCTAACCTGCCAGGGGCCGCCAGCCATTCCACTATTGAAGTGAGAGAATCACTTCAAGATCACGGGCTTTGATTTATACTCGCCAGAAACCACCTCATCCCAAAACTCTTTTTTATCCGTCATCCACTGTGGCCCGAATTTTTCGCTGAAAAACCCGCCGAGTCGCTCAAAAAGCCTTTTCCATGAAGCACCTGAGCCAAGGGTAAGAACGTCTTCCAGAAATGGGACTATCTCAGTCATATATTCTTTGGGTATAAAAGCCTTTGCCCCCATTTCGATGGACTTTCGCAGTGCACTGGGCGAAAGCATATGGGCTGTTAACATGACAGCCGGAAAACCGAGGGCAACAGCTGCATTGAGAAGATCAAAGCCACGGACACCCATGATGTCTAGAATCACCAAATCATATGACCATGACCTCAAAAGGTGGTAGCCGGTCTCGTAATCGGTAGCCTTGTCCAGTACGAGCCCTTTTATACCCTCTAACTGCTCAGCAAGTACTTCCAGGACATCCGGTTCATCGTCCACTGAGAGCAGGCGTTTGCCTTCTAGCACACTACTTTTCAAGGCGCCTCCCATCATTTCTTTTTAAGTTTTCGCCTCTCCTCGTCCCTAATTTCCCTTCTCAACAATTTACCAACCTTTGATTTGGGGAGCATATCTCTAAATTCAATATAGCTCGGAACCTTGTACGAGGC
>CAZDVV010000275.1:0-1990 GCA_964508875.1 uncultured Desulfobacteraceae bacterium
ACCCTCCCATATTTGAAATGTGCCTCATGGCTGAAACAGGGGTGTTGTTTTTTTACTATTTCAATTGTTGTTGTCTGCATATTTGATCTCACTACCTTTCAGGGAGTTTGAGAAAGTATCGCGGCCTGTGTGCGCACTTTCTAGGGGGGCGGGAGCCCACCCTAGTTTGAGCACATTCCCATCTCAAGTCCCGACATTAGAACTCTATGGTATAGGTTCCAAAGAAGGAGCGGCCTGGCAAGGGATAGCCCCTCTTTTCGTAGTAATATTTATCAAAAACGTTATCCACCTTGAGACTGAGGCTTTGGTTTTTGGCTAACTTGAAGTTTGTCACAAGATCTACCACTGTATGGGAAGGATATTCGATTTCTGGATAACCTGCTGTAACCCAATCCGTATCCTTCATGTGGCCTACATAGCGGGCAGTGACCCTAGCGTTAAAAAAATGCCCATCGTCGTAACCTAGGCCGTAATTTATCTTGAAATCAGCAACATTGTGAATGTCCCGCGTGCCACTAGAAAGAGTCTCCTTCGCCTTCAGCAGCCTCGTAAATGTGGCGAAGAGTCGAAGGGAGGAACTCCAACCAACGAGTTGTCCGATGTCAAAGGAGAATTCCCCTTCCAAGCCGCGTATTTTAGCCTCTTGTGTATTTTCATAGGTGCTCACAGTGCTGTTGACCTTGACCTTTTCTATCTTGTCATCCACGTCTGTGTGGAAATAGGTCAGGTCAGCAAAAAGCCCCCATTCCTTCTTGTCAAAGCTTATACCTGCGTCCCATGTAATGCTCTTTTCGGGGTCGAGGTCGGGGTTCCCCTTGGTCGTCCCACCCCACCAGTTTGTCCAGTACCCGGCAGTCTGCTCGGGCTTGGGAGTAACAAAGGCCCGCCCGATGCTGGCGTGAATCTGCCATTGTGGTGTGAGGAAGAATTTTAGACCCCCGCTGGGATTGAAGGTGGTAAAGTCTGCTGAGCCCGGTGTGAAATTGGTTTTATAAGGGGTTTCTTTTGTCTCTAGCTTAATTGCGTCATAGCGGGCGCCCATAGTAGTAATCAAACGGCCGTTCAGTAATTTCAGGATGGCCTCAGCGAAAAGACCAGTAGTCTTGTGTTCATTGTCGGGCTTATATGGGGCCTTGCGCGTTCCATCAGAATTGTATGACTTTGATTCTTCCTCGATACGTTGGTAATCGACACCCACAGTAAGGCTATGCGCCCAGAAGTGATAGGTGTCCTGGAGCTGCAAGCCCATCCAATCGATGGCACTTTCATAGCTTTTATATGGAACAATTCCCGTATATTCTTTACGATATTCACTACTTTCTGATGATCGGTAAACAGTGAGGTTGATCTCATTGTTGTCTCCAATCAGTCCGGAGATCTTTGCATCGCCTCCGTAACGATCAATGTCTTTACTCTGCTGCCTTGTCGTGCCATAGAAGATATCCCCGGGGGTCTCTATGTCCCGTCCAGCGTACCAATCACCTTTTACATCTATTCGCCAATCATGATTAAATGCATATCCCCATCTCATTGCTCCATAACGTTTTTTGAAGGCAGTATGGTCTCTTTTATCTCCATTGCCCATGCGCAGATCGTCATTTTGGTTATAGGTGCTCGCATCGATGTCAAAATCGAGTTTTTTCGTCAGATTCCCGCCTGAGTTGAGCCTGCCGTTCCATGAGCTGAAACTGCCACCTCCAAGTGTCAGGGCTGTCTTGACCTTGCCTCTGGATTTTTTGGTAATGATATTGACAACACCTCCCATGGCCTCGGAACCATAAAGAGCCGAAGCAGGGCCTTTGAGGACCTCAATGCGCTCGATGTTATCCAAGGGAATAGTGGCAAGGTTTGTTGCACCCGCTGGCCTGCCGTCGATCAGCAATAAACTGTGTTTTGTGGTCCCTGAGAATTCCGGACGGAACCCTCTTATACTGATACCCGAAAGAGCGCCTGGATATTGGATCACATCCACACTGGAGACCTTTTTGAG
>CAZDVV010000276.1:0-1987 GCA_964508875.1 uncultured Desulfobacteraceae bacterium
CAGACATCAATTGGTCATGGAGCTGTGGGCTTACGAGCAATGGCTTGAGGCCTGCGGCCTTGATAATCTCAATGGTCCAGTTAAGTCCTGTTTCTCCTCTTCCTGGGCAAATGGCCACTTTTAGGCATGTGTCCTTTTTTGTGGCATTGGGACCAAAGAGGGGATGAAGGCCCACAACCTGAGCCTGTGAGTACTTTAGCATGGCTGCCACAGGCTCGGTCTTAATAGAGGTGAGGTCCATAAGCAGGGCGTCCTTTGGGAGCATTGGGCCTATGTTCTTTATTACATCTACCATTTCCCTTATGGGCACCGAGATCACAACGACATCGCAAATGGAAGGGAGTTGTTCAGGCCGCAACTTGGTGGAGCGGCCGCATCTTAACACCTCAAGACCAAACCCTTCGAGAAGCCCCGCAAACCAAGAACCCATCCTGCCTGTGCCACCCACAATGCCCACTGTAGGCTGATCTAATCCCATGGCTCGCCCCCTGAAGGATATGACCCAAGATCCTTGAAGTAGGCGCATGCCCCTTCCATCTGTTTCAAGGCCTCATCGACCCTGGCCTCTTTTCGGTGGCCCTCGATGTCCACAAAAAACAAATACTCCCATCTCTTTTCCTTTAGAGGCCGGGACTCAATACGCGTCATGTTTATTCCGGCCTCGGCCAAAGGGGATATGGCACGGGCAAGGGCCCCTGGCCTGTGGGGGAGAGAAAAGAGCACCGAGGTCTTGCTTTTCTGGGCCGAGCTAGAAGCCTGCTTGCCAATTACCAGGAACCTGGTTACATTGTCAGCCCTGTCTTCTATATCTGAAACCAGGATCTTCAGGCTGTAAATTTCAGAGGCAATCTTGCTCCCAATGGCAGCCGCTCCACGTATTTGTCTGGCTAACCTGGCAGCCTCAGATGTGCTCGGTGTTTCTATTATCTTTATTCCCGGTAGATTCTCCCTCAGCCAGGTCCTGCATTGGGCAAGGGCCATTGGATGAGAATACACGCAATTGATGTCGGAGATTTTTTCGTGATTGCTCAGGAGATAATGTCTTATTCTTAGGAAGATCTCACCCTGGATTTTCAGATCATATTCATAAAGAAGATCCAAGGTGGTACCCACTGGGCCCTGATAGGAATTTTCAACAGGCACCATTCCCATATTAGAGTTGCCTTTCTCCAGCATTGAGAAAACGTCTTCTATAGTGCCGTGGGGTCGCAGGTCTGATAGCTTCCCGAAAAACGCCAGAGCGGCCTGGTGACAGAAGCTTCCCTCAGGGCCAAGGTACGCCACAGTTATGGGCTGTTGTACTGATCGAGCCGCTGAGATTATTTCCCTGTAAATGGCCCTGATTGCCTGTGAGGTCAGTGGGTACTTGGCTCTTTGAGCAAGACCTTCAACTACGGCCTGTTCTCTTGCAAGGTCAACTACCTCAAGGCCTGACCTCGCTTTCTCTTCTCCGATCTCCTTGGCCAGGGCTTGCCTGGCAGCAAGGAGATCAAGTATTTGCCGGTCGATTTGGTCCACACGGCTCCGGAGCTTTTCAAGCAGCAGCCCGGTTTTCGGCCCAGTTGCCGTTTGTCTCATCTCTGCCTCCATTGTTGGTGTGGAGAAATTCCATCGCTTCATCCACACTCGCCCCCTGATGAACTATCATGGCAAGGGCAGCCACCATCTTGGTCGGATCAGGGTGCTGAAACACGTTTCTCCCTATGGATGTCCCCGCGGCTCCTGCCTCCATTGCACCCTTTACCATCTCAAGGACAGCACGGTCTGATCCCATTCTGGGGCCTCCTGCAATGATCACCGGCACACTGCATCCTTCCACCACCTCCCTGAAAGAATCAGGACTCCCGGTATAGGAAACCTTCACCACGTCTGCACCTAGTTCGGCTCCCAGGCGGGCGGCGTGTTTGATTGCTTCTTTGTCATATTCATCCTTGATCTTTTCACCCCTCGGGTAAATCATGGCCAAAAGGGGCATACCCCAGTAAGC
>CAZDVV010000277.1:0-1972 GCA_964508875.1 uncultured Desulfobacteraceae bacterium
GACCTCAGGCATTAAATGAGATACAAAAATAATTGTTACCCCGTTTTCCCGAAACTCCATAATTTTGTTGATACACTTTTTTTGGAAATCTTTATCTCCTACTGCAAGCACCTCATCTATAAGCAATAGTTCTGGATCAAGGTGTGCAATAATTGAAAAACCAAGCCTGGCGAGCATTCCTGAGGAATACGTCCTTATAGGTTGATCAATGAAATCACCTAACTCGCTAAATTCTGCTATCCGAGCAGCCTTCGCTTTAACCTCATTTTTGGTCATTCCCAGTAGGACTCCATTGAGTAATATATTTTCTTTTCCTGTAAGATCAGGGTGAAACCCACCTCCCAGCTCAAGCAAGGGAGATACCCTTGCATTCACTATAACTCTTCCTTTTGTAGGTCTCAGCACTCCGGCGATCAAACCAAGTAAAGTACTTTTTCCAGCTCCGTTTTTTCCTATTATCCCTATAGCCTCTCCTTTGAAAACCTCAAAAGATATATCGCGTAAAGCCTCAAATGTTGACTTCTTAAAGAATCCTAAAGATTTTTTAGGATGGAAAAGAAAGTGTTTAAGGCTGCCTATTAAATGCCCATAGACCGGGTAGGTCTTGCTGACATTATCAATAATGAGAACAGGCTCTCTCATAGTACCTCTGCGAACCTCCACGAAAGCGTTCTATATACCCAGTAGCCAATCACATATATTATGGTAGCATATGCTAACCCAAGCAGCAGAAACTTCGTATTTATTGTGCCCTTAATAAAAAGCTCCCTCCAACTTACTATCAAAGGAGTTAAAGGATTTAAGTTGACAAGCTCTCTGTACTTCTCCGGAATCATCGTCACTGGATAAATAATGGGAGTACAATAAAATAAAAGCATTGTAAAAATGGTAACCAGTCTTTCAATATCTCTAAAAAAGACATTTGTAGACGCCACTATTAGACTCGCGCCATATGTCATAAGAAACTGGATAAAAAGCAACATCGGCAGGCCATACAGCCAAGAAAGAGAAGGAGATTTTTTGTATACTGCCATAAAAAAAATAAGGACAGGAATGGCTAAAATAAAGTGGAGCATGTCTTGGGCCACAAGCGCGAGTGGGATCACATTTCTAGGAAAATTCATCTTTTTAACAATAGATGCGTTTCCAATGAAAACTGTGGCAGCCCCATTAACAGACGTGGAAAACCATTGCCAAGGGAAAAGCCCAGCAATAAGGAAAAGGGAATAATTTTTCATTTCTATCCTCATGATAACCTTAAAGACCACAAAGAAAATAAGGGCAAATGCGAGGGGATGAAGAACAGACCACAAGTATCCAAGAAAACTATTTTTGTATCTGACCTTCATCTCCTTTTGAGTAAGAATGATAATGAGATCCATGTAATATTTAGTCCTCTTGTTGTTTAACATCATTCGTAAGCACCATCTACTTATCTAAAATTTCGAAACGCATTAAAAAAATAAAATGCACATCCTGCCTTTGAATTCTCCGTTGGTAGCGTCAAGAATGTTTCACACTTTTGCGCGCCTGACCATCGGGCAGGTGGGTCCGAACCCTTCTCCGGTGAGCAGAAGGAAAAACATCGTACTGTGCTCTGGGGCATGAATGGCCTTGAGCATTCTCCCTACATCCTTTACCTTGCCCCTAGGGACAACACTGAAAATATTACGATAAACTTGCCTGTCCTCAGGCAGGAATGAACACACACCTCTGCCACTTGGCATTTGGGTAAAATTCATCAATTAACTCTATAAGTCCCAAGCAGGCATCACTGATAAACAACTTGGTACTGTCAACGATTTTGTGTAAAATTTCCCTGGGTCAATTTCTTGAGAGAAGGTAGATGCTTGCCCACTTTTCCTATGGGTTTTGACTGCCAGGTCACTTCCATCTTGAGACAGATGAAAGCAAGTAGTATATAGCAAGACCTCTCTCCAGCCAGAATCTCCATTGGCTTGGTCCTGCGCTT
>CAZDVV010000278.1:0-1931 GCA_964508875.1 uncultured Desulfobacteraceae bacterium
GCAGGCAGGCTGCTCAGAAGCCAAAATACGCCGCTTCCCTGCCCGCCGAAGCGTCGGCGCAGGCGGGGGGGGGGAACATCCCATTACCCTTCACCAAAATTGATGCATAATCTAATCTGGGTTCATTCCTTCAGAGAACCAATTAAATCCGATAGTCTGGAAATTCCCTTTTCAAGGCAGTATTGTCTCAATCCTTCTATAATATCCACTGTGGCCCTCGGATTAACGAAGTTGGCCGTTCCCACCTGGACTGCCTTTGCACCTGCTATCATGAATTCAAGGACATCGCGCGCCTCCATTATTCCCCCGATTCCTATGACTGGAACTTTCACCGATCTGGCCACCCGGTAAACCATGTACACCGCAATGGGCCGAATGGCAGGACCAGACAGTCCTCCAGAGATATTCGCCAAACGAGGGCGTTTGCTCTCCACATCGATGGCCATACCGGTCAAGGTGTTAATCAGAGAAATGGCATGCGCACCGGCTAATTCCACTGCCTTGGCTATTTCGGTGATATCAGTGACGTTGGGGGATAATTTGACTATTACCGGCTTGTCAGTATTCTTGAGCACTGTTCCGGTTACTTCACCTGCCACCCTCGGGTGAGTCCCAAAGGCCATCCCTCCCATTTCCACATTTGGGCAAGAAATATTAACCTCGAGTGCATCAACACCATCGACACCTTTTAGGGCCATGGCTACTTCGCCGTATTCCGAAATGCTGTGTCCGTAAATATTCGCAATGACTGTGGTGTCAAGGGTTCGCAGCCAGGGAAGTTTTTCATTGATAAAGGCCTCAACGCCGATATTGGCAAGACCTATGGCGTTGAGCATCCCGCTAGGGGTCTCCACGATTCTGGGAGGTGGATTTCCTTCTCGTGGTCTCAATGAAAGCCCTTTTACAACTATTCCCCCAAGAACATTGGGATCCACCACGTCCACATATTCATCACCATAACCAAAGGTTCCCGATGCCGCGATCACGGGGTTTTTGAGCTTGAGCGGACCCAAGGCCACACTCAGATCGGGTTCTTTGTTCTTCATGGAATATCCCACACTATCTCCTCAGCATCAAACACAGGGCCATCCTTACACACATGATAATAAGCAGGCTGCTTCTTCTTGGAACGGACCGCACACCCTTGACAGGCACCTACCCCACAAGCCATAGCAGTTTCTACCGATACCTGGCAACGAACACCTTTGCCTGAACACATGGAGCTCACCTTGCTCAGCATTGGCTCCGGACCACACGCATAGACCATTGTCTGGCCTACCTCAACATCATTCAATGCCTTATCGAGCAATTCTGTGACAAGGCCGCGATGGCCCCTTGATCCATCTTCCGTGGCGATAGCAATCTCTAACCCCGTCTTGGCAAGGCCCTCAACGGGAATAAGCTCCTCTCTCTTCCCTGCCCCCATCAAGAGAATCGTCTTCGAGGACTTTAACTGATGTGAAAGGAACAACAGAGGCGCAATACCGATTCCTCCGGCTACCATAATTGAAAGCTCTTGTTTAGATGCGAAGTCAAATCCCCTCCCTAAAGGTCCAAGCACCCCTGTACTTGTCCTGGGCTTCCATTGGCTCATCAAAGCTGTGCCTTTACCCACCACACGATAGAGGACAAGCAGCGAGCCGTCTTCATCAATTCCTGCTATAGAAAAAGGTCTGCGTAACAAGGGATCAGTGCTATCGCCTACCCTCAACATCACAAATTGACCGGGCTTTGCGTCTGAGAACCCCTTTGCCACATCGAGGCTCATCAAATAGGTCTTATGGGCAACGAGTTTGTTGACCTTGACTGTTGCGGTAACGTCATGCATAAGAAAGTTATGAGTGAGCTGGGGATGGTTCACAGTTCACCGTTAACCGTTCACAGCTTACCGTTGACTCTTCACGGTTCACTGCTGACCGCCTGAGGCCAAA
>CAZDVV010000279.1:0-1930 GCA_964508875.1 uncultured Desulfobacteraceae bacterium
CCTTTGTTGCAGAGCCATAAAGATAAGCGAAAATAACTCTATCGTCGTTTTCTAAGGCATGCACTATAGCATTAGTAATGTACGTTGGTAGATTTTTCATTTTCGGGATTTATGCCTTGAGTGCTTGCTACTATATCTAAGCTAAAGTTACCCAAAAGCAAAGATCTTATTATAAATACTTCCAAATTTGCAGATTATTGTCAATGTCCCTCAAATGTTTCATCCCACCTCAGTGAGCTAGGCTCGGCTGGGGAGGTATGTGAAAAGGCAAGATCTTCCCATACAGTTTTGGAAGATATTAGGTGGCGGTCAGTTTCTCTCTGGGAGCCGGAGCGGAAGGTACCTGGATCGGAACTGATCTCTTTGCTATACTTGGATGCTTTAATTTGAGGGCTTGGATGGTCTCAATTGGAATGAGAAGTAAACCTTTATATTTTTCTTGTCCGCAGCCTTCTGAACCTGGGGGGAGGTTTGATATGTGACAAGAACGGGAAAGATTTTTTTGTTCATAGAATCGGCGAGGCGAGATACGCGTTTGGCGAAACCGCAAACATCTCACTTCTTTAGCTGAGATTTGGCTTCACCTAGGATCAAAAGATTTTCTGAACCCCTTCGCGCTTCACCCCAGATGTTTACTTCAAATCGTTTTTGAGCTTCAGCCAGTTCGCCTATCCGCTCAGTGAGGGTATCAAGACGGGCCTCTGTTTTGCGTTGAGCCTCAGCCAGGTCTTTTACAACAGCCTTCAGCTCATCAAAATCCTCCTTTCGGACCGTGTGACTCAACTCCTGATACAGCCCCTGAATTATCTGCGCTATCTTGCTTGCAGCTTCGTCGCCAAGGGTTTGTCGGAGTTCATTGTATATGGCTAGAGTATCCACTATGATCATTCACATAATTTGCTAAATTCTTGCTGTACCGCATAATGCCTGCTTATCACTTAAGTTAAAATACCACATGATAGTAAGAACCATCAATACAAAAACATTGCCGCCTTATTGTATGTGCAGCACCTTTTGGGACCCGTTACTTTGCTTGTAAGCCACCTTACAAGACAGACGGAATCCAAACTGGATGCTTTACCTGAGAGAGCAAAGGAATTGGCGGAGACGCAAAATAGGGCGGAAAAAGAACTTGCCAAACTTGCCTCAGAAAATAGGAAGAGCAGGGAACAGCCGGATGGCTGACCTTAAAGTTGGTGAGGACAAAAGGATTGAGGTTTACCTCTCCTACGGGCTTAAGGTATAAATAGGTCGCAAGACATCATATGCTGTCATCAGATACATGGTGGTTACGGGCATATCCTTAAACGTGGCTATGAAGGGAAGTCGGTGTACAAGAACTCAACAATCAGAATAGATGAACTGTTGTGCGAAGGTCTGGGAAACAGGGTTTTCCCTGGGGCCGTAGTAGTGGCGGGTAAGAACGAGAGGGTTCTTTATAGTAATGCTGTGGGGTTTGCCTCCACTGAGTCCGATAGGGTGCCCATGAGGGAGAATACCATCTTTGATTTGGCATCTCTTACAAAGCCCCTGGCCACAGCACTGGCGGTTATGAAACTGGTTGAAAAAGGGACAGTTAACCTGAACTTGACCTTGACTGATTTGTTGCCTGCGGATGTACCGGCAGATAAGAAGGCCATTACGTTGAGACAACTTCTTTGCCACAGCGCAGGGCTAATAGATTGGATGCCCCTTTATAAACAGGTTGAGCAGGGGAAGGCAGGGCAAGCCAAAGAACAGATCCGGAGGTTGGTGCTTCAAAGTCCTCTGGAATATGTACCAGGCACCAAGACGCTCTACAGCGACCTTGGGTACATGCTCCTTGAATGGATAGTCGAAGTTGTATCAGGTATTAGCCTTGCAGAATTTGTCAGCAGGCATTTTTATGCACCCCTTGGTCTTCAGAGGACATTTTTTCAAGAAGTTGACA
>CAZDVV010000280.1:0-1928 GCA_964508875.1 uncultured Desulfobacteraceae bacterium
GCTCTTAGGGAGCAATGATTGTGTCACTAACAATAGGCTTGCAGCTTGCTCATTTGACTTTTTCATTGATCTGTGGCAAGTCATAATTAAATGTCCCAAATATAGGCATATTAGTACCATATTTGGGTATACCGGATGTCTTGGAATTTTGTAAGGGCCCCGAAAATTCATCTGTACGAGACGGACACATGAATTGACAGGAGAAAATATGCGGCAGTTTTTTCACCCAACCAGTATAGCGGTGTTTGGTGTCGCCGATAGTCCAAAAAACCTGGCAAAAAACATCATTTCCAACTGCCTTGAGATGGGATTCAAGGGCCAGGTCTACCCCGTCGGAAAAAGTCCTGGGGCCGTTTATGGGCTCCCAATCATTACCGATCCTAAAACCTTACCGGAACATATTGATCTTGCTGTTTTCTTAATCCCTGCTAGATCTATCCCAGAAACCATGCGCCTCTGTGCTCGTAAAGGAATTCGCCATGTAATAATTTCCTCAGGCGGTTTCAGGGAGTTAACTGGTTCCACGAGTAACGAAGAGATGGAAATCCTTAAGGTAGCCCGACGCAATGGTATCCGCATAATTGGGCCCAATTGCATAGGGGTTATATGCACTGGTTCAGGACTGTGTACACCATTTAATCCCATCCAGGTTAAGAAACTGAGAAAAGGACCCGTAAGCATTATCGTACAGAGCGGTGGTGTCACAACCCAATGTGCCTATTATTTTTCCGATGAATATGTGGGGTTTTCAAAGATTATTAGCGCAGGTAACAAGCTAGACCTCAACGAGATCGATTTTTTGGAATACCTGATCAAAGACCAGGAGACCAGCCAGATCCATATGTACCTTGAGAGCATAGAAGATGGTAGGAAACTGATGGCCCTTGCGAAAGCATCACAGAAACCATTGGTCGTGTTCAAATCGAATGTCAGCAGGACGGCTAGAGGTGTGGCCTATTCCCACACTGCGGCCCTTTCCAATGATGACAAAATCGTTGATGGAGCCCTCAGGCAGGCCGGTATCGTGCGAGTTGGAAATCTAAAGGAAATGGTGATCGCCGCTAAGGCCCTCAGTCTGCCCCCCTTAACGGGTAACCGTTTGGCCGTCTTGTCTATGTCCGGAGGTTTTGCCGTAATTCTAGGCGATGCCTGCGACAAGTTGGGATTTACCTGCCCAGCTCCCCCTGATCATGTGATCAACAAAATAGGAAAGTATAGCCGTGCGGGTGTCATAAAGATGGCCAATCCCATGGACCTGGGTGACATTCATGATCCCAAGGGACTGATTGTTGCCATTGAAAGCTGCATAGAGCTTGAAAACATTGATGGACTTGTTCTCTCATTTATTTATGATCCTGAGGCTGAAAAAATATTTGGCAGGAAAATAGGCCCTCCTGAACGGATACTAGAATTTCTAAGAGATCTTTCCCAGACAAGAAACAAACCAATAGCCTTTTGTCCTTTTGCTCAAAGAGACGACATTGAAGAGTTCAAGAAATTGGCTATCTTCCCGGTCTTCAACGATCCTGTAGAGTGCGTGTTGGCTCTGAGGTTTTTGCGAGATTATTGGGGCAATAGAACTCGTATTAGGTCTACAGACTTTGAATTGTAGCCGTTAGAATTCTTGAATTTAAAAGCTATAAACCGGATCTGACACACAATCTCTTGTACCTCACCGAGATAGCACCATACTTTGGCCTCTCAAGAAGTTATGAAACAAACCAAGTCGCTTCAGCTATAGAATTAGAAAGGAGATCCCGTGTGTAGCTGCGCGGGTCTCTCAGAAACAGAAAGTGTGCCTCTCCTTGACAGGCTGGCTCGTGCTCTATGTTTGTATGATTGTCTCAAATGAACTGCCAAACACCCTAACGACGCAATATGCTTAGACCTACGATTGTTAACGCGGAAAGCAAGATTGGAAGCAGGCT
>CAZDVV010000281.1:0-1912 GCA_964508875.1 uncultured Desulfobacteraceae bacterium
AAAAATATTATACAAGCTGATGATTTCAAGGAAAACATAATTTGTAAAGGAGAAGATCTGTGAGTGCCCCACTAATGAAGAAAGTGGGAGCCTCGCAGGTCTTGACATCTCTCAATTTTATGCATCGGTAAAGTGCCCTGTCCTGATACTTCGCGCTACAGAAGGCCTGCTCATGGGTGATGATTTGGTATGGCCCGAAGATGTCGCTGAAAGGATGGTCAATGAAATATCTGATGTTCAGCTTGTTGAACTGCAGTGGGTAAATCATTACAGTATCCTTTTCGGAGCAATGGAAGAGAGGAAGCAAACAATTTTGCAGTTTTTGGCTACTACCTGAGTTTTTACGCGCTAGGCGAAATTGGGTAAGCTAAAACGAGGAAGTTTGAGCCTGCGCCGTTGAAGGTGGCTTTGTGATAGACAGGAGGAAAAAATGGATATAAGCGAGCCGAGAATAGAGAAGAAAGAGATCTTGATGTTGGATGATGATAACTTCAATCCCAGCAATGTGTGCATAGTTACTGGTGCTTCTATGGGCATAGGGCGGGCTACCGCTGTTGCAGCGGCAGCAAATGGGTTGATGACTGTGGGGCTGGACATAAACGAGGAAGAAGGGCAGAAGACTGTGCAAATGGCCAGGGAAATGGGTGGCCAGATGATCTTCCTCAAGGCAGATCTGCGCAAAGATGAGGAGATGGACAGGGCCGTGGATGAGGCGGCTAAGCTAGGGACCATAAAGTATGTCGCCAATATCGCGGGAATTCAGCATATTGATCCAATAGAGAACTTTCCAATGGAAAAGTTCGATTACATGATAAGGCTTATGCTACGTGCCCCCTTTTATCTATCAAAACTGACCATCCCCCACATGAAAAAAAGCAAAGACGGAACAGGTGCCATTGGAAATATGGCCTCTGTTCATGCCCATATATGCACACTGAACAAGCCGGCTTATAACATTACCAAATTCGGTCTTCGGGCCTTGGCCCAGTCCATCTCTGCCGAGGGTGGGGGGAAGATCAGGGGCTTTACGGTCAGCACCGGCTTTGTGAGAACCGCCCTTGCACTGAAGCAGATACCAGCGCAGGCAGAGCAGCGCGGAATCACACCAGAGGAAGTGGTACGCGATGTAATGATGGGGTTCTCGCGCATTAAGGAGATGATGAAGCCCATAGATGTTGGAAATCTCTTTGTGTTTGGTTTCTCTCGATTTGCCAAGTATCTGATCGGTGGGGACCTGTTATTTGATGGCGGAATGGTTTTGACATACGCGGAAAAGAAGGCCGAGTCATGATTTAAGGGGCAGAGGATTCCTCCTCAATGATCTTTCGTATCTCCTGTTCAACGAAATCTATGTGAGAGCTTGCTTCTTTTCTGGCTCGGTCAGGATCTTTTGCTTTAATTGCCTTGAATATTCTCATATGCTGCTCTGCTATTAGCCGTTTGTTTTCTTTCTTTTTGAAGAGTTTTTTGCGTGACATTTTCTGACTATTCCATAGAATGTTGTAACACGAGGCCGTGAGGTGTGACAGAACCGTATTGTGAGCAGCAAGGGAAATGGCGATGTGAAGGTCAGCGTCGGTCTTTGCGTCATCTCTATTTAACCGTAAGTTTTCCTGGTCTCTTTTTATGATTTCTTCGAGTTTGTTGATATCCTCCTTTGTAGCCTTTTTCGCTGCTGTGTATGCAGCCCAGCTCTCCATTGCCCTTCGTATGTCTAACAGCTCAAAAAACTTATCAATGTCATCTGAAATAAGCCTTGTAAGAGGGTCCTCCAAGGGCTTCTTTGCTAAGGATTTTACCACTATTTTGCTCCTTGGGCGGATCTCTATGAATCCCATGGCCTGCAGGGCATTCAGGGCCTCGCGCAAAGGCGGGCGGCTGACACCTATGGACACGGCAAGCTCTCGCTCAG
>CAZDVV010000282.1:0-1904 GCA_964508875.1 uncultured Desulfobacteraceae bacterium
GCTCACCCCTTAGTCCTATTGGTCAATGCACTTCAGGAAGCAAGTCCCGGAGACCTTATTGTTGTGGCGGGATTCGGGCAAGGTTCTGACGCCCTTTGTTTCAAGGTGACCCAAGCAATCCGCGACCTTTCGCCTCGGGCAGGAATAAAAGGGGCCCTAGAAAGAAAAAAATCTACCGATAATTATATGAAATTTCTGAAATTTAGGGATATCTTTGAGGCTGAAATGGGTATCAGAGCCGAGGCCCCTACCCAAACAGCGATGACCGTTCTGTGGCGCAAACGTGACATGATCCTAGGCCTTGTTGGTGGCAAGTGCACCAAGTGCGGCACACCCCAGTTCCCTAGGATGAATATCTGCGTGAACCCTAAATGCAAGGCAGTTAATACCCAGGAGCCTTATGAATTTGCTGACAAACCTTGCTATGTAAAAAGTTTTACCGGGGATTATCTGGCTGTTTCTGTGGACCCTCCAGCTATTTATGGAATGATCGAATTCGCGGAAGGCGGCCGATTTATGGCCGACTTCACAGACTGCGAGCTATCTGAAGTACATGTTGGACAGCAAGTTACTATGAGTTTCAGGAGGCGCTATGTGGATAAAGAGCGCGGGTTCACAGGCTACTTTTGGAAAGCGGTACCTGTGACGGAAACCAAGTATAAAGAAGCATTATAGATAAATTTGTGGGCAAACAAAGAGGGCCAAGGAGGACAATAAATGCCGTCAGGGATCAAGGACAAGGTTGCAATAATCGGAATGGGCTGTACCCGGTTTGGAGAGCGCTGGGATGTGGGAGCAGAAGAACTTATGGTTGAGGCATTTGAAGAGTGCATTGAAGACGCTGGTATTGAGCCTGAGGAAATCCAGGCCGCCTGGCTTGGTAGCTGTATGGAAAATGTTAATATTGGCAGAAGTGCACTCCCTTTATCATCTGCTCTTCGCCTTCCATTTATTCCTGTCACAAGAACAGAAAACTATTGTGCGAGCGGAACAGAGGCGTTCCGCGGTGCGGTTTATGCCGTTGCATCAGGCGCCTATGATGTGTGTCTAGCTTTGGGAGTGGAAAAACTTAAGGACACGGGATATGGTGGACTACCTGAGGGCGGATCCAACCGGGGCTCATTGATCTGGCTTTGGTACCCAAATATGACAGCTCCTGGAGCCTTTGCCCAGTTGGCAACAGCTTACGCCGCCAAATACCGCATACCTCCTAATGATCTCAAGAGGGCTATGGCTCAAGTTTCAGTTAAAAGCCATGCTAACGGTGCCCTGAATCCCAAGGCTCATTTAAGAAGGCCAATCACTATTGAACAAGTAGTTAATGCCCCCATCATTGCATATCCTCTTGGCCTTTTTGACTGCTGCGGTGTTAGTGATGGGTCGGCCTGTGCTATTGTCACCACAGTTGAAAGAGCAAAAGACATGGGAATCCAGAACCCTGTAACAGTCAAGGCCTTGCAGTTGGCTCTGAGCAATGGTGAGGAAATGGGCTATAACGAATGGGATGGGACCCATTTTATGACCACTGACCGCTGCAGCACTATGGCGTACAAGGAGGCAGGCATCACTAACCCTCGACAGGAGATCAGCATGATGGAGGTTCATGATTGTTTCTCTATTACTGAGTTAGTTACCTGTGAAGATCTCCACATCTCAGAACGTGGCGAGGCGTGGCGCGATTTCTTAGATGGATTTTACAATAGGGACGGAAAGATACCGTGTCAGGTGGACGGAGGGCTTAAGTGTTTCGGCCATCCTATTGGTGCTTCTGGTCTGCGGATGCTATATGAGATGTATCTTCAATTGCTAGGGCGTGCCGAAGACCGTCAACTTGAGAGTCCGCGCTATGGACTTACCCACAATCTAGGTGGCCGCCCATTTCAAAACATTTGCAGCATTTGTAT
>CAZDVV010000283.1:0-1898 GCA_964508875.1 uncultured Desulfobacteraceae bacterium
TACTTTCGCTCCTTCTTCAAAAATTTATCTACAACTTTCGCACGACAGATGAGCTCATCACCAACAAAAATGGGGCGGAAGAATTGAAATTCTTGTCTAACCAAGATTCCACCGCCCGGCATAGTATAGTTTTTCAAATAAGATAACCGCGCATATATTGCAGCTAAACTATGGGGGGCCACCGGGCGATCATATCCCCATGACTCAGCAACTGAGACATTTTGGTAAATAGGGCTTGACCCTTCGTCGATGGCCTCTAAAAAACGATCAACAGTCTCTTTGTTAGCAGAAAAATGAAATGGCTCAAATTCCTTGCCTAATTGAAGATCAGCATATACTAATTCTGGCCTTTCAGACATATGTTCACCTCATTCTCTACACTATCTCCTCATTTCCAGCTTTTTTGTTTGAATAAGTTCCGCCTTGGGCTCTTAGAAACCTGCTTCGCCTATTAAACAAAACCAGAGTTCCCCTTTGTTCAATACTTACCTATTCTCGGTCTTATATTCCTGCTTTCTTGGTACACGCCTCGCGCCAGGCCTGCTCCAGCCTGTGCCTAAGCAAAAACTCCAAAGTTCCCGCCCTACTATTTTTTCAACCATTCTCCCCAGTTCCATTACCTTATCCACATCAATACCGCTCTCAATTTGCATACCATCCAACATAACCAGAAAATCCTCAGTAGAAACAAGTCCTGGACGTCGAGCAATCTCAGTCAATCCAATAAGCCCAGGTACCGGGACACCGTCAACAAAGTTGGCGGGCCAACCCCCAAGGCCGCCTAAAGTAGTCTCAAAGCGCGTCACTCCCACCTGCATAGCTGCGAAATAGCACGCCAGGCCCATGCCCCTCGCGTCATGCACGTGAAAAACATGAAGCTTCGGGTCAGGGAATTTTTCAAAGACCTTCTGAAAATATTCGTAAACTTGATTTGGTGTAGCCTCTCCTAAATGGTCAGGGTGTTCAATGTCGTCGACATCAATCGACAATAGTCTGTCAATAAACTCCAGCGCCCGTTGCATCAGGTTAGCGTCTTTTTCCTGCGGGTCGGGGGGGCTGAAGATACCTGTTAGAAAAACGTTGACTTTCATTTCCAAGTCGTGGGCCCTTTTCACTGTTTCTTCAATCCATTTCCAGGTTTCCTCATAATCCATCCCCACAACAATCTTGTTCAGTCTCTCACTGGCAGGTAGAATCCCTAGCAATATCCTGTCAACACGATATCCTTTTTCCCTTGCGTTTAAGGCCCTCTCTGTAGCCTTTTTACCTGTTGTAACACACGAGTATGTCACATCATCCCTATCAGGTAATCCCTTCAGCACATCCTCCCAATCCCTGAATTGAGGTTGATACCGAGGAGGCGCAAAAGCAGTAACTTCCATTTCTTTAAATCCAGCCTCAATAAGCTGCCTTATGATAAAGAGTTTGGCTTCAGCTGGAATCACATGTGTCTCAGACTGAAACCCATCACGAACTGTGATATCGGAAACTGTTACTTTTTCTGGCAAGCTCAACGTCATTTCCTTCCCTCCATCTTCCTTATGCACTCAGTCCTTATCAATTTGAGCTCAAGCTTTTATTCGCCGATTCTGCGGTATTAAAGTTGTGTCTAAGGCTTCTCTGATATAAAGTTTGCGAGCTTGTTCAGGGTGTTGTTTGCGTCTTTGATAATTTCTTCAATCAATTCCGATACCGTAGGAACAGATTGAATCCTTCCTGCCACCTCGCCAGCAAGAATGGGGCCGTTAACCACATCGCCCTCCCCAGCGGCAAACGCCCTCTTTTGCGCATAGTCCTCCCTCAATTCCTCTATCGACCATCCTTCTTCAAGCTTCTTCTTACGGTCCAAAATATAAGGATTTTTTAGGAAGCGGATATTAGCCACATAACCTAAGGTC
>CAZDVV010000284.1:0-1882 GCA_964508875.1 uncultured Desulfobacteraceae bacterium
AATGTATCAAGTAGGGTGTAGCCATTTACTACTGGAGCTAATGGGTGAGTCTCTTCTTGGTTAAACATAATCATTCCAATCGGAGATATCACAAAATAGACGACAGCTTAAGAACACAAAGTCTCTCAATAGACTCACTTTTTCCACTCTTATAGGAACCAAAAGGTACACAATTGGCTGATGGGGTAATCTCCTTGGCTCATCCTGGTAAAATCCTTGCTGAGGAATTCTTAAGGCCGTTGGGGATTAGTCAGGCAAGGCTTGCTAAAGATATAGGCGTGTCCACCAAACGCATAAATGCTATTGTCGCAGGACAAAGGAGAATAGATGCTGATATGGCCTTGAGACTGGGCCGATATTTTCATATCTCACCGCATTTTTGGATGAACCTGCAGGCCAGGTACGATCTGGAGGTGGCAAGAGCAAAGCTTGGGGAAAGGCTCTTGCAGGAAGTCAGAGCACTTGAAGAGTAAAAGGCGCTATCCAGGATCAACCACAGCCGCGGCATCCGTCCCTATTCATATTCTTTTATGAGTTGTTGAAGCTTATCTTCCTCTCCCTTTATCATGTGGTAGCAGTGGGCATTTGTGGGGAAGGCCCCTGTCTTCACATCCTTGATATACTCCCTAAGCGCATTGGTTATTACTTCTGCGACATTGGCATACTGTTTAACGAACTTGGGTGTAAATGCAGTGAATTGTCCGATCACATCTGAGACGATCAGAAGCTGACCATCGCACTCTCCACCCGCACCAATTGAAAGCACCGGGATCTTCAGCTTGCGTGCTATGAAACCTGATACCTCAGGAGGTACTGCCTCAATGAGCAGCATATGAGCACCTGCCTGCTCCGTGATCAGCGCACTTCATTCTATGACGGACTGCCGTACCAGTAGGTCAATGGTTTTCTCGGTATATCCCAGCTCCTGGAGTATCTGGTGAGTATCAAGCTTTTCTTTCTCAGGTATCAATCCTGCTGCCCCTGGCGTCCTAGATAGCCGTGGAGCGGGGGCAGGCTGAACAATACCTTCCCGCTCAAGAAAGACGCCTCTATGTCTGTTGTGTGGATGACTGGCCACCTCATTGAGATCAAGTATGGGCGCCACGCAGGCATCCGTACCCTCAAATATCTGCATCCACTCGTCACGGGTCTTTGTTTTGAATATACTGGCGAATCGCTTGATCATCTCTGGCCAGTGTTTCATATCATTTTGGGCCGGCAATTCTGATGGGTCCAGCCCAAGGCCTTCAATAAGTTTTTCGTAAAAACGGGCCTCTATGGCGCCAACGGCAATGTATTTTCCATCTGCGGTCTCGTAGGTCTGGTAGTAAGGTGCGCCCGAATCCAGGACATTTGTACCTATGTCAAGCGTCATGAGTCCATGGCCCAACAATCCAAAGAAAAAGGTGGCTAAATTGGCCGCACCATCCACCATAGCAGCGTCAATTACCTGCCCCTTGCCTGAGCGGTTTCTCTCTATCAGGGCAAGGAGAATGCCCATGGCGCAGAGCATACCCCCGCCTGCAAAGTCACCAAGGAGATTGCAGGGAGGCAGGGGTCTCTCGCCTTTTCTTCTAAAAAGTGACAGAGCTCCTGACAGAGCAATGTAGTCAATATCATGGCCAGCCATGGAGGCATAAGGGCCGTCTTGTCCCCATCCTGTGAGTCTTGCGTATATGAGACTGGGGTTTATCTCAAGGGCCTCTTCAGGCCCAAGGCCAAGGGATTCCATCACACCCGGGCGATAGGGTTCAATGAGCACATCATATTGTTCGATCATCTTTCTTACTATGCTCACCCCTTCAGGATCTTTTAAATTCACGCGAATGAAGCGTTTGCCCCGGTGAAAGGGATTTTTTTCCATGAGATTGGGAATTTCAGG
>CAZDVV010000285.1:0-1861 GCA_964508875.1 uncultured Desulfobacteraceae bacterium
CCAGTGTCTCCACATTATTGAGCACACTTGGCTTTTTCCACAGCCCTTGCTGGGCTGGGAACGGCGGTCTAGGCCGTGGCATTCCTCGCTTGCCTTCTATGGAGTGCATGAGGGCGGTTTCCTCACCGCACACGAATGCTCCAGCGCCCTGGTACACCTCCAAGTCAAAGTTGAAACCGCTTCCCAGTATGTCCTCGCCCAGGAGCCCATACTCCCTCGCCTGGCGTATGGCAATATCCAGCCTTCTCAGGGCAAGGGGGTATTCGGCACGGCAGTAAATGTAGCCCTGGTGTGCACCGATGGCCTTTGCTGCTATGATCATGCCCTCAAGGACCGCATGGGGATCCCCCTCTAAGACACTTCTGTCCATAAACGCCCCTGGATCCCCTTCGTCCGCATTGCATAGGACATATTTGATATCTCCCGGAGATTTTCTGGCGAACTCCCATTTAAGGCCCGTAGGAAAGCCTGCGCCGCCCCGTCCCCTAAGCCCTGACTTCTTCATCTCCTCAATGATTTGTTCAGGCGTCATCTCCAAAAGGGCCTTGGCTGCCGCCTTGTAGCCATCCCGGGCAATATAGGCTTCAATTTTTTCAGGATCGATCCCCTTGTTTCGCAACACAATGTTTTTCTGTTTCGCAAAAAAGGGAACCTCTTCAATATAGGGTACACCATTGCCTGCCATTGCTGATTCTCCTCAGAGCCTATCTGATTTTGGCTAATACGTACTGCGTTGCAATCTCACCTTCAAGTACGTGCTTCCTGAAAACTTCCTTTATCTTTTCGCGGTCGAGATCACGGTATATTACTGCCTCTTCACCTAAGCGCCTGATGGTGACATTGGGTTCACTACTGCACATTCCGGCACATCCTGTCATCACAATTTCAATGTCGTTCCTGCCAGAATTCTCTATCTCCTCCTTCAGCGAATCAAAAACCTCTTCTGCCCCGGCAGCAATTCCACATGTGCCCATGTGAACAAGAATCTCAACTGTCCTTTCTCCCTTCTGTAACTTGCTGCCCTCGATGAACTCCTCTTTGATTCTATCCAGGTCTTCAACTTTAAGCTTCTTCATGAGCAACCTCATTCATAGTGTTCCAGGACCTCAAGGGCCTTTTTAGGGTTCATCCAGCCATGGGTGTCTTCGTCCACCACCATGACCGGTGCCAAACCACATGCACCCAGGCACCTAACAGCCTCCAACGAAAACCTACGATCCTCCGTGGTCTGACCTACTTCCAAACCAAAATTATCCTTCAATCTATCCAGGATCTGTTTCGTGCCTCTTACATAACACGCTGTTCCTAGGCAGACCTTTATGACATGCCTGCCCTTTGGAACCATTGAAAAAAAAGAATAAAAGGTAACCACCCCGAAGATGGTACTGGCTGGAATGTCCAGTCTTTCGCTTATGTACTCCTGTAATTCAACAGGTAAGTAGCCCACTACCCGTTGACAATCCTCCAATACGGGAATGAGGCAACCAGGCTTGCCCTTGTTTCTTTCGATGATCTTGTCAACCTCGGCCATGATCTCATCAGTGAGATCAGGATTTTTCATGGACAAATCAGCAGCAGTTAACATTTCTATCACTCCTCGTCTTTAAACCTTTTCAATCCGAACAGCGCATACCTTATACTCGGGTATCTTGGCTATTGGATCCAAGACGGCATTGGTCAGCTTGTTGGCAGCAGCAGAGGCATAGTGGAAGGGGATAAAAACAGTGCCTTCCACCGCCTTCTCCGAAATTTTCGCCTTCGCAACTATCTCTCCGCGTCTTGACCTGACCCTTATCGGCTCTCCATCTTGAATACTACTGGCCTCTGCGTCCTTCCGCGAGATCTCCACAAAGCATTCAGG
>CAZDVV010000286.1:0-1836 GCA_964508875.1 uncultured Desulfobacteraceae bacterium
AGGAACTATATTTGGTGCTTTTGAATAACCATATGATGAACATAAAGAGAAAACAGTTCTTAGAAAGGAAAGAATTATGGATTTTCGCTCTCTATTTCACCCCAAAACCATGGCGGTTATAGGGGTATCGTTGCAAAATGATCAGCATCCGGCCAACGTCATCTTCCGCAAGAATCATCTCCGTTACCCTGTTAAGGTTTATGCAGTAAATCCCAAAGGTGGAGTTCTGCAAGGAGAACGTGTGTTTCGGACCATATCAGATGTACCTGAAAAGGTTGACCTTGCTGTGATTGCCGTCCGGGCTGATCATGTCCCTGAGATCCTATCTCAATGCATCGAATCCAAGGTGGGAGGCGCAGCCATTATTTCAGGTGGCTTTGCTGAAGTAGGGAGAAATGATCTGCAGCAACTAATTGTCTCTTTGGCCAAAGAGGCCAGCTTTCCATTCATCGGCCCCAACTGCTTGGGCATCTATGTACCTTTTGTCCTAGACTCTTTTTTCTTGCCAACAGAACGTATGGTTAGACCCGATCCTGGCAATGTGGCTGTCGTAAGCCAAAGCGGCGGCATCCTCGTGGACAACATGGTCAAATTTAAAGAAGAGGGGGTAGGGCTGTCTTTAGGTGTCAGCATTGGCAACAAGGCCTTGATAAGGGAGATTGATCTGCTCCGATACCTACAAGAAGATCCGTCCACAAGGGTAATAGTTTTTTACATTGAGGGCTTTGAGGAAGGTGAAGGGCGGGACTTTGCATTGGCTGGTTCGGATTCCAAAAAACCTGTTGTTGTTATCAAATCAGGAAAAACCACTGCAGGAACCCGTGCTGTGCTAAGCCATACAGCCTCTTTGGCAGGGGACTACCAGATTTTCTCCACCGCCATGGCACAAATGGGCATTGTTGAGGCCCAAAATGAACTTGAGCTAATTTCCTTTTGTGAGTCTTTGAGTTCCTACCAAACTCCCATTGAAGCCACTGTAGGCATTATCTCGGGCAGTGGTGGCCATGGTGCCATGGCGGTAGATGTTTGTTCCGCACACGGATTCCACGTGCCACGACTCAACGCCGAACAACAAGAATTGATAAGAAAAGATCTATCTGAAAGCATCAGGAATATAGCGTCTCTGGAAAATCCCATTGACCTGACCGGAAGCGCTGTGGATGAGGATTTCGTCTGTGCTGCCAGACACCTGAGCACGATTCCGGAAATAGGCTGCGTGATACTGCTTCTGCTGCCCTATTTGCCAGGTATCACTTCTGATCTGGGAGCAAGGCTTAGCAACATCTATCAGGAGGTGGGTAAACCTCTTATCGCTTACGTTCCACATGTTGAAAAATTCAGAATGTTAATCGAGGGTTTTGAACTCAATGGTGTGCCCGTTTCCCATTCCATTGAAGCCGCCGTGCTAATGGCAGAGGCATTGAAAAGACGCAAATCCTCATAAGTACTTACCGTATTCTTCTGCATACTCTTCATTCCAGGCCTTGTGGGCTATTCGGTGATAACTCTGGGCATACTCATCAAGGTATAATGCCAGTTCATTGACTATTTTCTCAGCCCCCACATGCGTTGGAATAGGCCTATGCCGTTTGACCATATCCCTCAAACAATGCGGATTATCAATGATCATGCATGGGCAAAGAGGGTTGTCTGACCAGGGCTGATGGGCCCTGATATCTTTGAAAAAGTCAGAGTTGAGTGCTTCCTTGAGGCTCTTTTCCTTAATGTTATCAACAGCAAAATGCACGAACACGCAAGGCTCTACGTCGCCATTGGCATTGATGTGGAAGTACTCCCTGCCTCCGGCAATACAGCCGTCTACATATGGTCCGTCAT
>CAZDVV010000287.1:0-1773 GCA_964508875.1 uncultured Desulfobacteraceae bacterium
GGCTTTGCAACCGTGCGCAACCACCTGGTCAGCAAGGAGCTTCTGGAATATTTGGGCACCGATCTGTTCGTCTACCATGGGTACACAGAATTCTTTCTTGAAGGAAAATGGGTAAAAGCGACTCCTGCCTTTAACGCAGAGCTTTGCCAAAGGCATAATGTAGACGCTCTCGAGTTTGATGGGCGCACCGATTCAATCTTCCAGGCATTCAACCGGGACAAAAAACAATTCATGGAGTATATTGAATACCACGGTACTTATGCCGATATCCCGGTTAAACAGATCGTAAGGGCGTGGGAAAAGGCATATGGTAAGGACAGGGTGAGGCGCTGGATAGAGGCCTTTGAAAAGGCCGGTGGTAGGCCTATAAGGCAGTTTCACCAGGAACAAGTATGGAAAGGTGCGTGATCAAACAATCCCCCGCAAGATCCCGGAGGAATTAGGGGATTCAAAGGGGATCCTTTCAATGTCCCGCAACCCCGCTCCTTTCATCATTGACCTAATTTCTACCTCTGAGTAGGCCCTTCCCTCCTTTGTGTTCACCAGCATATTGAGGGAGAAAAGCGCAGGGAAAAGCGGCCCATCGCGATGCTCATTCAACAAAAAGTCATGGACATACAATACTCCCCCTGTATCCAGGGCGGCCACAGCCTTAGCTATAACTTTTTGACAGGTCTGTGGTCCCAATGAATGAAGAATATGACTCATCCAGACAACATCATAAGTTCCCGGTACCTCTTGGTCCAAATAATCTCCTTCCTGAAAAGATATCCTTCCTGAAAGCCCAAAGGACTCAACTGTTTTCAAGGCATATGGTCTGGTTTCCGGAAGGTCATAAATGGTGGCGTTAAGAAGTGGATTCGCAAGGCAAAAGTGAATGGCATAGGTTCCCGGTCCTCCCCCCAGGTCCAAAAGTCTCCTCTTGCCTGAAAGGTCAAGAACTTGGGCCACCCTGGGAGCCGTAAGGCTGGCTATGTTGAACATACCCATGAGGAAGGCTTCCCTTTGTTCTTTGCTTTGCTGGGGACCCTTGCGTACTGGTCGGCCCGTCTGAACCACCTTGGGCAGCTGGGCCCATCTTTCCATCAAATGCAAGTGGTGCTTTATAATATAGCCGATGTACTGATCAGAGTCCTTGGACAGGAAGGTTCGGGCCTCATCGGTGATCCTATATTGTTTATTTTCCTTTGCAAGCAGCCCCATTGCACACAAGGCGTCCAGCAAGGTCTCAACAGCGCGGCTGTCCCACCCCTTTGCTCGGGCCAGATGTTCAGCCCCCAAGGCGGCCTTGCCCAGGGCAGTAAATATATCAAGCGCTACAGCCGCCTGAAGTGTGGCCCCTTGCCAGTATGCGCTGGATACTGCCAAAATACTCTCTCTATCCCATCTGTTTTGATCTTTCATGCCGTTTCTTCCACCTTACTCCACTCCTGACACACGCTATTAGGGTCTGGATTTCATGTTCATCCAACTTGTCCAGGAACCACAGGTCTACATCGGTTTCCAAAAGCTTCCTGAGTATTACAATGAGTTGCTGTTTTGTCATCTGCCCTTCCATGGTTTTTTTTGAATTTCCTGATAAGGATACTTAACACTTCAGCCTCAGGTCAATGCAAAACCTTGCTTTGGTTTTCCAGTGCTGCCAGGGGTAAACAAAAAATGCCCTATCAGCAGTTTTGTTGTTCACCTCTCGGGTTATGCCCGCTTAAAAACAAGAGTCATGGATTCTAGGCAGCCCCTAATCATTCGACTTCATCCATTGGACAATGTGGT
>CAZDVV010000288.1:0-1771 GCA_964508875.1 uncultured Desulfobacteraceae bacterium
AACAACCCCCAAATTCATTAAACTTCGTGCTTGCTCTATTTCTAAACCAGGAATTTGCCGAAAAAGATTTAATGCTTCTTTAAGTTTTGTTTTTGCTTTTGATAACTCATTTTTTTGTAAATAAAGAATACCAATATTCATAATACATCTTGCTTGTTCTTCTTCTCTTCCTGGAGTTTGCTTAAATATATTTAACGCTCTTTCAAATTCTTTAATTGCTTCAGAAAACCGGTTTATAGAAGCATAAATAATTCCAAGGTTCATGAAACATCCACCTAATTCAATTTTAACATTAGAGACTTCATTAAAAAAAATAAAAATATTTAATGCTTCTCTATACTTTTTTTCCGCTTCTGAAAATATACCTGCTTTTAAGTAAACATTTCCAAGTGCTGCAAGGCATTTTCCTTTTTCTATTTGTATATTTTTTGCATTAAAGATTTGGTCTACTAAAAAATTCATATCCTTAAAGCTCTTATATAGGATGGTAAGTTCTTGAAATTGTTTTATTACTTCTATAAGTATTTCCTCTGCTTCCCGAAGTCTGTTCATTGCTTCATACATGCAACCAATATTAAAAAGAGATCTTATCTGATCCATCTTTGAATAGGTTTTTTTAGAAGCTTCATTAAAGCAAAATTTTGCTTCACTATAACGATGGATTTTCCAAAATGCTCTTCCTCTGTTAAACCACCAATCTGCTGAATCATGTATTTCTACCCTTGGAATTTATAATCCTTTTTAAATTCTTTTTTATATGCATTAAGCAATGCCTCTTTTAGAGAAGAAATATCTCTAAACCTATCCTCTGGTCTTGGCTTAAGACAACGATTAAGTATTTCTTTTAAACAATCTGGTATTTCTACTAAAAATCCCTTCAATCCCTCTTCTACAAACCTTTTTGGATCAGATGTAATATAATCAATCCTTTCTTTATTTCCTCCTTTTAACATATCAACTATTATCAATCCTATGGCAAACTGATCTGCCCTATGGTCTATAGGAAGCTCATAAGAGGTAAGCTTAAGCCCACGCATTTTATAATATGCTATCAATTGCTCAGGTGCCATATAAATAGGTGTGCCTATTACTCTTGCACTAAAATCAGTAATTTTATATATGCCTTCATCATAAATCATTATGTTTTCTGGCTTTAAATCCTTATGGGCAGAAATATATTTATGTGCATGAATTAATCCCTTACAAACTTGTAATGAGACATTAAATATCTCTTCTAAAGATGGTTTATTTTTAATAATCCTTAATAATGTTCCTTTTTCTATAAATTCAGAAAAGACAAATGGTATGTTTCTTTTTGTCTCTGGATGAATGATATTTTCTAAAAGATGAACAGATACAATGTTTGTATGCTGGCCCATCTCAAGCCAGGGAAGTGCCTCTTCTAAGAAGGCCTTTGAAATTATCTCCTGTTTCCAAGAAGGTAGATTTAAATAATCAGGTTTTAAAAATGATTGAAGTGTCTTTGCTGCATATAATCTTCCTTTAAATGGAGTATCTTCTACAAAGAATACAACTCCTATCCCACCTGCCCTTAAGCCAACTGCCTTAAATATATCTCCCAATCTATCACCAAAATGCCATAGAATCTTTATACCATTAGCATTTAAACTTGCTTCTGCCTCTCTGCTTGCCTCATCTGGCCAGCCTTCAGCCTTAGGAAAAGCTTTTATCTCTTTTTCAATTCCACTTACTCCTTCAAGCCTCCAGCGTGTAAGGGTCTCCTTTGGCTGCTCATTTTTAAAGTTAATAG
>CAZDVV010000289.1:0-1746 GCA_964508875.1 uncultured Desulfobacteraceae bacterium
TGTTTTCTCTTTATGTTCATCATATGGTTATTCAAAAGCACCAAATATAGTTCCTTCTATTTGGGCTACTCTTGACACTGTGGAGATGTCAATCCCTTTTTTCAATGCGCAAAATGTTGCAAAGCAGGCAATCACGCTATCCAGGGCATCGCCACTTGGATTCTCTAAGACTCCAGCAGTTATCAAACTATTATCCAATCTTTGTTGGCCATTGGCAAGAATTCCTTTAAGAATCTGCTGTCTCCTTCTTGTCCTGGCTTCATTGGACCTATCAGGCCCTTTGTATGGAGCATAAAGCCTCATCGCCTTTAGAGTGGAAGCCGGGCAGATTTCCAATACCCATGGCTTGCCAGTTACTGGTTTTTGCATAGGGATAAAACGCGCCTTATCATCTGCAACAAGGGGCGCGATGATCTGTGTGATCCCATAGTATGTTTGTCTGTAAAGCCTTAGATTGTATGGGGATAAGGGTGCACGATTGAAAATGTCTGTCCCCCTTTTGAGCTCTTTATTACCAGTTGCGGCAAGACATGTGTTTCGGAAATGTCCTGAATCTTTGTATGTTCGGGAAAAGGCTAAAATAAAATCCTTCCAGCTTCCATGACGTACGAGCTCTGCAGGCAGGCCAAAGGGAAAATCAAATCCGAATATGGCACTTTTTTCACTGGTCACCAACTGCCTTAAGGCTGGTAAACACTTATCAAGGCTGATTCCGGAAGAATGAAGGGCACTAGCTGGGAAACAGGAATTAATAGTCAGCCTGTCCCCGTTGACAATCCCTTTACTGATCCAGATATGTCTGCCAGCATCCTTGGCACCACTGAAATCTATCCCGTAAACCTCCTTCTTATTCACCACCCATTCCGTCATTGCTCGTTCTCAGCGGCCACCCGCATATGCCTCTCTTATTGGGGAGAGGGATATGATGAGGAGTAGAGAGGCGTGAGGTTTGCTGATGTGTTTGCCAATTAGTGTATCCCAATGAGAAATCGATTTCCAATGGATTTGATGATATCGTAGGATAGGTATCCATTTGAGGAAAAATATGGTGAGCTTATGGCCTACAAGTTTCTGGCCAACATGACCATTGTTATCCATTTCGCATTTATTGTATTTGTGGTAGCCGGAGGATTTCTCACCATTTGGCGCTTTAGGATCATCTATTTGCATGTGCCAGCAGTGGCCTGGGGAGTCGCCATTGAGTATTTTGGCTGGATATGCCCACTGACATATCTGGAAGACTGGTTTCGCCTCAAAGCTGGAATATCAGGTCCGCAAACTGGATTCATAGACACTTATATCATGCCTATAGTATATCCTCCAGGCATTAACAGGGAAATGCAATACTTCATAGCTGGAGGGCTCTTGGCCTTCAACGTCGCAATATGGCTGCTCGCATGGAAAAGGCATAAGAAGGCGGGCTATCGCTGAGAATGAAATTAACCTTGAGCCTTTGTTGACAGGGGGCTCATACTGCCATATAGTTCAGCGAAGGATTTGAAGAATTAGGAATGGGAGGAGGATGCTCATTACCAATGAAAGATAATAGAGCCAACACTCCGGGGTCTAGGCCACTAAACGGTATAAAGATAATTGAAATGGCTGGCCTGGCTCCATCTCCTTATTGCGGTATGCTCTTGGCAGATTTTGGGGCAGACGTTGTGGTGGTAGACAGACCTACCAAGGGAAGGCCTGAAATTCCCAATCTCATGGAAAAAAATCCCTTTCACCGGGGCAAACGCTTCA
>CAZDVV010000290.1:0-1744 GCA_964508875.1 uncultured Desulfobacteraceae bacterium
AGGAACCGGGCGGGAAATTTCCCTCCCTTCACCTTACAATAAAGCACATCCTCGTTTCCTACAAACAGGGTTTCGGGCTCCAGTTCCTCCTTCGTACCATCGCTCAAGTGTATTATTGCCTTGTGTGGTGACCCATTCCCTCCCAAAAAATCAACCTGTCTCACCACAAACGCGGTGTCTTCCACCTCAACATAACACCGCTGTCCATTCCAGTTAACAATATATCTACCCTGTTCATCCAACTCCATGTGCTCAAAAAAGAACTGGATAAAATCCGACCTTATAATCTCAGCTCCCTCATGATACCATTTGCCTTCCTTGTCAATATAAATTAGACAGGGGGGTAGATCATCAACTCCCTGTTTATTGTTATCCATTTGCTCGCTTCCTCCTCTTGCGACCCCTTGGTCCTCTTTTGGCAGAGGATCGGGAAACTGTAATGCCTTTTCGTTTCAACCAGTCACTTGCCTCCTGATGGAGGTCCTTCAGGGGCGACCTCACAAGTATTGCCTTGTACATCTCGATTTCTGCCAGCTCATCACTAAGCCCAAGGCAGTGGGAAAGCTTCCCGGCCTGTCCTGGATGGGCAGCCACAAAAGACTTAAACAGCTTTACATCTCTCCGCCTCAATATCTTGTTAAGCCCACGGTGGAAATTGGCGTATCCTTGTTCGATTTCTCGTTCATCCATCGAAAAATAGGCGTAGGGCGTTCGGCTCAAGGCATAAGGTGATAACATGTGTTACTAACTTGCATTTTTTACCCAAGGCCTTAAGCCTATTGCCAGAGTTATTACGTGCTCTTGATAAATCGGAAATCCCCCGAGCGTGTTGAACGAGCTCAGTTGCCAGGACAATATATGTCATTAAACCGCCTGGGTCAATGTCAGGTTGGACAAATCCTCCTTGACAATGTGGCTCCTTTTCATAACAATTAGGAATCATTAAAACTTCTGGAATTGATGTAATTCAGACAACATGGAGGTAAATGCATGCCGGATGCAAGTGGAATTATGGAGCAAAGGACGCCATCGGAAATGTCTCCTATAAGGGAAAAGTCCGATGGAAGGAGAATAAAGGGGGCTAATGCCCTTGATTGGGGCATGAGAAATCGGCTTTCCAGGCTAATAAAAGAAGACGGGCATTGCCAATTCCTGCCAATTGATCATGGTTATTTCCAGGGACCAACCCGGTGCTTAGAAAGGCCGGGTGAGACTATCAAGGACTTGCTCCCCTACGCAGATGGCCTTTTCGTAACAAGAGGCGTGCTGCGCAGTTGCGTTGATCCAGATACTGATACACCCATAATTCTCCGAGTATCGGGGGGAACCTCTGTGGTGGGCAGTGATCTCGCAAATGAGGTAATCACCACCTCAATTGAAGAGATTATACGGTTAAATGTGGCGGCTGTAGGGCTTTCCATCTTTGTGGGGAGCGACTATGAGAAGGAGACCCTTGAGAACCTGGCTCTCCTGGTCAACGAATGCGAGGACTATGGCATTCCAGTAATGGCGGTTACCGCAGTAGGGAAGGAACTGGAAAAAAGAACAGCTCGCTATTTGGCCCTAAGCTGCAGAATTGCGGCCGAACTGGGAGCCAAGATTGTGAAGACCTATTACTGTGATGATGGGTTTGAGAAGGTAGTGGATGGATGCCCAGTGCCTGTGGTAATTGCCGGAGGGCCCAAGTGCGAGACCGAGCTGGAGGTGTTCGAATTTGTCTATGATGGCATGCAGAAGGGGGCAA
>CAZDVV010000291.1:0-1692 GCA_964508875.1 uncultured Desulfobacteraceae bacterium
CCCAATCCCCTGCGCCCGCCAATTTTGCAAGATGGAATTTACGAATCAGGGCAGGGAGGGCATGGGATGTCTCCAGATCAAAGTTGTCATTTGGACCATAAAGATTTGTTGGCATGACACTAATGAACTTGGTTCCATATTGTTTGTTGTATGCCTGGCACATCTTTATTCCGGCGATCTTGGCCACTGCATAGGCCTCGTTTGTTGGCTCGAGATACCCTGAAAGGAGATATTCTTCTTTCATGGGCTGGGGGCAGAGCTTCGGGTATATGCAGGAGCTCCCCAAGAAAAGCAGTTTCTTGACACCATATTTGAACGCACAATGAATAACATTAGTTTCTATGGCTAAGTTGATGTATATGAAATCAGCAGGGTAGGTAGAATTGGCCAGTATTCCTCCCACCTTTGCAGCGGCTAAAAAGACATACTCAGGTTGATAGGAGTCGAAGAATTGTTCAACCTGCTGTTGACGTGTTAGGTCTAGCTCATCATGGGTTCTCACAATAAGGTTGTTATAGCCCAACTGCTGGAGCTTTCTGTGAATTGCCGAGCCTACAAGCCCCCTGTGTCCAGCAACATATATTGTGGATTCTTTTTCCATCGCAAGCCTAAAGAGATCCAGTGGCCCCCCTCTGGTTATTCATAATGATTGAATATCCTGTATCCTGCTGTGGTGCAGAGCTGGTCCTTCTCTGCCTCCTTGAGGTCCTCACGAACCATTGCTTTTACCAGCTCATCAAAAGAGACCTTTGGCTTCCACCCTAGTTTTCTCATCGCCTTGGTGGGATCCCCTTGCAAATACTCTACTTCTGTGGGCCTAAAATACCTCGGGTCAATGCGAATCAGGACCTTGCCTGTTTCCTTATCAATGCCCACTTCATCCGCGCCTTGGCCCTGCCACCTAATCTCAATGCCCACTTCCTTAAACGCCTTTTCAGCGAATTCTCGTACTGAATGACTCTGTCCAGTAGCTATTACGTAATCATCTGGCTCACTCTGCTGTAGTATAAGCCACATTGCCTTCACATAGTCACCGGCATAGCCCCAGTCCCTTTTTGCATCCAGGTTTCCCAGATAGAGAGTATCCTGTAGCCCCAGTTTTATACGTGCCACAGCCCTTGTGATCTTCCGTGTTACAAAGGTCTCGCCTCTCACAGGGGACTCATGGTTGAACAGGATTCCGTTGCAGGCGAAAATGCCATAGGCCTCTCTGTAGTTAACTGTTATCCAGTAGGCATAGAGTTTTGCAGCCGCATATGGGCTTCGGGGGTAAAATGGGGTGTTTTCGTTTTGAGGGATCTCTTTGGCCTTTCCATAAAGCTCACTTGTAGAGGCCTGGTAAAAGCGGGTTTTCTTCTCAAGACCGAGCATTCTGATGGCTTCAAGCAACCGCAGGGTACCAAGGGCATCTGAGTTTGCCGTGTACTCGGGCGTTTCAAAAGATACCTTCACATGGCTTTGGGCTGCCAGATTATAGATCTCGTCTGGTTGAACTTCCTGAATTATGCGAATAAGATTTGTTGCGTCCGTGAGGTCACCGTAATGCATGAAGAATTTGACGTCCTTCTCATGGGGGTCCTTGTAAAGGTGGTCCACCCTCGCGGTATTGAAGGATGATGACCTCCTCTTGATCCCGTGGACTTCGTATCCTTTGTGGAGGAGAAATTCTGCAAGATATGCCCCGTCTTGCCC
>CAZDVV010000292.1:0-1667 GCA_964508875.1 uncultured Desulfobacteraceae bacterium
CCATACGTAGCCTTTCTATGATAGGTACCATGCTGGCAATCTCACTCATGCTGAGACCGGAAAACACCTCATCACATATGATCATCTCTGGCTTGAGGGCCAAGCACCTGGCAAGCTCGAGCCTCTTCAAGTAACCTGTGGGTAAACTGGAAGCAAGCTTGTATGGAACAAAGGAGTCACGCTCAAACCCAATCTCTTCAAGAATGTCTATTCCCACGGTATCCCTGTCTCCAAGTTTGCCCCCGCCTCGCCAGCCGCCCGTTCGCCTTGCCCTCGGCGAAAAAAGCGGAATGACAAGATTCTTGTAAGCGGGAAGGCTATAATACGGCCGCATTATCTGGAAGGTGCGAGTCAGGCCCAGATCTGCTATTTTATGTGCAGGCTTCTTGCTTATATTCTTGCCCTTAAAAAGGACCTTTCCCGATGTCATGCGGACAAAACCGGTAATGCAATTTACCAGGGTTGTCTTGCCAGAGCCGTTGGGGCCTATTACACCGAGTATCTGGCCGGGAAACACCTTGAAGCTCACACGGTTCAGGGCCAGGATTCCGCCAAAGGCCTTGGTTACCTCTCGTACATCCAAAATGGGCTCCCCACTCATACCTTTACCCACCTTTCAAACTGATGGTATTTCCTCTGGCCGTATACCATTAGCCCTTCACTGCGAAACACGATAAACCCCACCAGGATAAGGGAATAAAAAACAATCCTCAGCGTGCCAAAACTTCTAAGCAACTCTGAAATGGGCACCAGAATAATACAACCTATGACCGGCCCTACCAGGGTTCCAGCCCCCCCGATTACAGTGGCCGCAATGGGAAGGATAGAAAAATCCAGGGCAAACTGAGATATCCCGGCCCACATGTAGATATGAACCAAACACGCCCCTCCCAGACACCCCATGGCAGAGGCTATGAAGACCCCAATGGCCTTGAAAAATGTAACATTCATGCCAGAGGCCCGAACTGCCTGGTCATTGTCCTTTACGGCCCGAAAAACAAGGCCAATATCCTCATTGACAAGCCTTCTCATTCCAAAAAGAAATAACAGCACCATGCCCACCATGAAATACAGTTCCACCCACCTGCCTGGAAAACTTGCAACCCCCATTATTCCATCTGTGCCTCCGAGTATGTCCAGCGCCTCTATGATACGGGCCAAGGCCAAGGGATACATAAGGGTCACTATCGCAAAGTAAACACCCCTGAGGGGAAGACATGGAAACAGAAGAATAGTACATATTAGGGCCCCAAATACGGTGGCCAAGGGGATGGTGAGCACTGGTGGGAGTCCCCAGTAGGTATTCAGGATAGCAGCCAAATAGCTTCCAATACCTATAAAAAATGCCCCTCCCAACGAGACAAGCCCCACGAAATGCGCCAAGAAATCAAAGCTAATGGCAAGAAGGCTGTAAATACACACTATGGATATGACCCTCTGCCAGTACATGCTGGGCATCACCAGTGGCGCGATCAGCAGACCACAGATCAAAACCAATCGGGGAAGCACCAGGTATGCGATTTCCTTCACTGACATAAGGGCATAGATGGTGTCAGACCTGACCTTTATGCCTCTGTCCAGCCTCTCTTTTCTTTTCTGGTCCATGCCTTGAAAATCCCGTCTAGACCCTTTCCTCAAGCTCCTTTTGCTTACCAAACAGTCCTGAT
>CAZDVV010000293.1:0-1665 GCA_964508875.1 uncultured Desulfobacteraceae bacterium
CTCAACCTCACCGAGGACCTCGTGGCCAAATGGGTCCGGCAGGGCTTACTGAGTCGCGACAACTGCACCGCGGTTGCCCGAATATTGCGGGATTACTCTCAACAACCATCCTCTCTGCGCTGATACGTCCCAGTCGCTTCATGAGCCTGTCTTTTGAAAACGTAAGGATTTGAGTGTTTTTTACAAATCCGAGAGAAATTCCTGAAATCTCCATATGGAATAATAGAGTTCCCTTAACAGAAAAGGAGATCACAATGACACATCTTTTGATTCATGAGCCGCCCCTTCAGGTGCTGCCAACCCTTGCCAAGGCTGTGGGCCTAAATCAGGCCATTTTTCTTCAGCAGCTACACTATTGGCTCCTAAAAGAAGGAAAGAAATATGAAGGCCTAACATGGGTCTACAATACCTTCGAGCAATGGCGGGTTCAATTTCCATTTTGGACAACTCGAACTATCCAAAACATCGTCAAGAGATTGAGAGATTCCGGACTGATCTCTACCCGCAACTTCAATCATAGCAAGATGGACAGAACCCTTTGGTACACCATAAACTACGACAAACTCAAAGAGCTCGAATCGCGAATTCTGCATGATCATCACGAAAAATGTTCGTCATCTAGACTGCGAAAGATTTTCATAAAGGACACGAAAGTGGTTCGTGATGCACGCGAAAACCTTTCCTCATGTATTAATAAGGAAACAGAGACTACTAACAGAGATAACAAGACAGAGACTACGGCAGAGAATAGAGGTGACAACTGTCCTGGGGACAGTTGTCACAGGGTGGATATGTGTGTAACGCCTCCCTGTCCTGAGCCAGCTGAGGACCGCTCCTCTCTTTCCAACTCTGATCCTATGGTTAATATTCAATCCAGAAAATCCGGGAACCCTAGGTGTCCCCATGAAGCCATAATAGCTTTATACCATGGAATCTTGCCCATGTGCCCTAAGGTTAAGATATGGGACGAGCCTAGACGAAAGCTGTTACGGGCTCGTTGGCGCGAGTCCTGCCAGCGGCAAAGCCTTGAGTGGTGGCGCTCCTTTTTTCAGCTCGTTGGAGATTCCGATTTTCTAACGGGGCGGAGGACCGAGTTTATTGCCGATTTGGAATGGCTTGTTCGGCCTTCTAATTTTGGAAAGATACTTAATGGCAGGTATCACAACCGTGAGCACCAAACCCTGCTTTCCCATACCGGCTGGGCCACTGCTAGGGCATTGTGGGAGTGGGAGTATGAAAGAGGCAGGAAAGTGGGAGAGTAACACATGGAGAATAGTCGTCTTTTTCAAAGATTCATAACCCTTATTGCGGAGATCTTTGACAAAAAGTTCAGCAAAACCCTCATGCAGGCGTACTGGGGTGCCCTTGAAGATTACACTGACGAGCAATGTGCCAGGGCATTTGAGTATCTTCTTAAGAACTCAAAATACTTACCCAAGCCAGCCCACATCATCGAAGCCATCCACCTCACATCCCCCAATCAAGGAATTACCCCGTGTGAGGCCAGGATACAGATAGAGGAATGGCTTTACAATGGGGGACCAAAACCGCGTGATCCTTTGACCCAAGAGATCATTCGATCCTATGGCGGGTGGGAGAGGCTGGGAATGACCAGCTACCACGACTTGAAGTTTCTGCTCCGTGACATTGAGGAACGATTTGAGG
>CAZDVV010000294.1:0-1664 GCA_964508875.1 uncultured Desulfobacteraceae bacterium
TCACCTTTTGCTTCAGCTCGGGCAGTTTTGCCCTTTTTGTTTCATCCCAGCAAGGAAGTAGCGTATTGTTATGGAACAGGGGTTCATTCTCTAGATCATACTCAGAGGATTTTACCGCCTGTTCCCACAATTGTGTGTGTGGGAGAGGAGAGTATTCGGCAAGGTACGCCATAACGCCATTGTCAGCTACAAAATCAATTGTATTGCTGACAGATTCTACAGATTGACCAGGCAATCCCACCAAGATATAAGCTCCTATCTGGGAACCACGAAAGCCTGCATCAAACAAGTGCCGGATACCTCGTTCAAATTCCCCTTGCCTGAGCTTGTTGTCCAAATTCCGGCGCAATGAGAAATCCGCCGTCTCAAGCCCTATACGTAAGGTCACAAATCCTCCTGCCTTCATGAGATGGGCAATTTCCGCTGTCACTTCTTTTATGTGTATGGCATTGGGAGTGTGAAAATGCACTTTCAGATCAGAGGCGATAACCTCTTCCATCAAAGGAATAAGATGGTGGCTTGCATTGACAAGCAATGCATCATCATAGAATGCAAAATCCTTCACTCCCCATTCTTGGTGCCAGTAAGTAATTTCCCTATATACTTCATCAGGGCTTTTTTGCTTGAACTGCGGAAAAAGAAATCCACTGGCACAATACCGGCATCTGTAAGGACATCCAATGGAGGTGAGAATACACACATAATCCAGTTTTCTTAATAGATCAAAAGCAGGGAAAGGGAGCGGCTCAGGTGAAGACCGTCCTAGACTTGGTTCAATTCCCAGCTCATCGAGCAAACCTAACAAATGAGATGGGTCCGATGACTGCACAACATGATCTGCACCGGAGTGTGCCTTGGCATGTTCCGGGCAGAGCCTGGCATAAATTCCGCCCAAAATAACCGGGACCCTGGGGTGAACTTCCTTTGCAATCCTGATTGCTTCGAATACCCCTGGATACCAATAGGTCATTAGTGAGGTGATGAGAATTGCCGCTGGGCGAGCAACCTTCTTCAAGTCATTTCTAAAGACATCAGGATGGATCCCGTAACGGCTATAGGGCCGGTCGATGTGGTCAAGTGGTCGTGGCTTTGAGATAACCTGCTTCCAGAATTTACCGGTTCCATAATCGCGTCGTTTCGGCGGCTTGATGATTCCCATTTCCTGCATATCAGGATGATGCACATCGAGACAATCAACAAAAGTAACACCATAACCCGCCTTACGTAACTCTGAAGCCAGCAATAAGAGCCCCATAGGCTTTGACCACAAATCATATGCCGCAAAGTCATGAATCCAAGGGTTAATCAATACCAGCAAAGGATCTTCTTTCATGGTCAAGCGATTATCAATGAGTAACTCTCCAGCATATATTGGGAGTAGGTACAGGCCAGAGGTGCAAGGTCAAAGGATCAAGGATTAGGAACAGGAACTCTGCAGCCTCTAATGGATTCAAAGATTTGCCTGCGTCTGTCCTTTATCCTTTTTCCTTGGTCCTATATTGCCCCCGTATCGTCTACTTGACATGTGAGCAGTTTTCCGCTTTTTATGGTTTTAAGTGTATCTTGCCACATTCGCTTCACTTGTCCTATTTTTTCCTTTGGCCCAATTGCCCACACCACTCCGCCGGCCCCCGCACCAGCAAACCTGGCTCCGCACCCGGCGC
>CAZDVV010000295.1:0-1660 GCA_964508875.1 uncultured Desulfobacteraceae bacterium
ACTTGCTAGCTCTTGCTGTTAGTCATGGAGGCCGCCTTGTTACATTTGACAGGAAGATTTCTCTTAAGGCAGTACGAGGGGCCACAAAAGAACATCTATTTTGTATTGAATCTTGACGGCTCTGTAGGAGGTGGCAGAACCCCTCACTCCCCTGCCCGCCTGCGTCGGGCAGGCCCGCGGAAGCTCACAGTAAACTTTAATGACTAGATTATGACTAGATTCCTGCCTATGTGTGGTACGCAGGCTCCCCCTGGGAATGCCTAAAAATGACCGGTTTGGACTTTTTACGGTTTCGTCAACCTTGACCCGAGAACTACCAACGACCAAGGCCAGGCATGATCCGAGAAGGTAAAAAATTACCGCCTGATGCATTAAAAAAGATTCCGGCTTTGGTTGAGAGGGTTTCTGAGAATCCTCACGTGCTCGCCCTTTTTATTTTTGGTAGTGGAGTCAAAGGGCCTCTCAAGCCTTTGAGCGATCTTGACTTCGGCCTAGTCCTTTCTTTTGGCCTGAGTAAGAAGGAAAGGTTTGAAAAACACCTTGATCTTATCGGACTTTTCAATCAGATTTTTCATTCCGAAGACATTGACCTTGTTGTGATGAATGATGCCCCAGCCAGATTTTCTCACCGTATTATTAAAGATGGTAGGCTGCTTTTTTGTCGTGATAAGAGGGCATTGGCAAATTTCTATGAGATTGTGTTGAACCGCTATCTGGATTTCAAGTTTTATAGGGACCATTTCAACGAGGTGTTCCTGAAAGGGGTGGGTTACAATGGATGAACGGATAATGGAGCATCTTCAGCGGCTAAACAAATATTTCCTAATGTTAAAAGAGGCTCAAAAGATACCCTTGGAGGAGTTTATAAAGGATGAAGTTGTGCGGGCAAGTTCAGAGAGATTCCTTCAGTTGGCCATAGAGAGCTGCCTTAATATTGGCAACAGGCTAATCTCCCTGTATCAATTTGAAAAGCCTGTAGAACCACCAGAAACTTACGCTGACATATTTGTCCAAATGATGCGGTTAGGAGTATTTGATAAACAGTTCTGCGACAGGCTGATCAAAATGGCCAAATTCCGCAACAGGCTGGTGCACCTCTATTGGGAGTTGGATGAAAAAACGATTTACAATATCATCCAAGAAGACCTTGAGGACTTCCGGGTGTTTCAGGACAAGGTTGTCTCGTTCTTGAATCGTCAAGAGACCGGGCGGGGCCGCTAGTACCAATCCAAGAATCGTTGTTTTCGGATAAGAGCACTAGCGCTTCAGCCCCTGAGCCTTACGCCTCGGGCCTGTTGCTTGGGGCCAACCCACGGACTCAAGGACCCATCGACCCAAAGACTCATTGACAATGCCTTTATGATGTCATGGGATAGTATCACAGGGATATCATAAAGTGATATCCTTCTCGGGGGTCTATTGATGAAAGCAATTACTATTGGGGGTATAGATCCCGATATGGCGGAAAGATTAGAAGAGGTTTCCTCAAGGCAAGGAAAAAGTATTAATCAGTTAGTCCTGGATATCTTGAGGCAAGAGCTAGGGATGGAAAAGAGAAAAAGATATACGAGGACTTATGATGACTTAGATGAGCTTTTTGGAAGGTGGTCGGATTCGGAGTTTGAACAAATTCAAGGAAGCATTGACGAGGAAAGGAAAA
>CAZDVV010000296.1:0-1657 GCA_964508875.1 uncultured Desulfobacteraceae bacterium
GATTACTCCCACTTGGACAGGCCAGAGATCTTGATGTTTTTGTTTCACCCAAGACCTCAGTGGGGGGATTCGCCCGAGAACGCCGAAGACTTGATAATACATGTAGAGGAAGATGTGGTCATTGGTGGTCGTTTTCATTCCTGCGCCAAGGAAGCCCCCACAATCCTCTTCTTCCACGGTAATGGTGAAATAGTAGCTGACTATGATGACATGGGTCCATTGTACAATCGCGAAGGGATTAACTTTCTGCCAGTGGATTATCGGGGTTATGGACTATCAGGAGGACAGCCAACCATAACTTCCATGATGCGAGATTGCCACACTATTTTTGACTTTGTCACAAAATGGCTTGAGGAAAAAGGTTATGCAGGGCCCCTGATTGTAATGGGAAGATCCCTTGGAAGTGCCTCGGCCTTGGAACTCGCCGCCAACTATGAAGATAGGATTGATGCCCTCATAATTGAGAGCGGTTTTGCTTATGCAGGTCCATTGCTGAGGCTGCTAGGCATTGACCCTGATTCAATAGGATTTAAGGAGGAACAAGGGTTTCGCAATATTGACAAGATTTCACAGTTCCACAAGCCCACCCTGGTCATCCACGCAGAATTTGATCACATTATTCCCTTCTCTGATGGAGTTGCTCTATTTGATGCCTGTCCTTCAAAACACAAACGCTTCCTGAAAATACCAGGCGCCAACCACAATGATATCTTCATTCGGGGATTAAACAACTACATGAGGGCAATAAAGGAACTGACCACACGCTGCCTTTGAGGAAAACCACCAACTGGGCATATATCCTCGCAGGCTCCACAACCTATGCATTCTTCTTCTTGGGTATAGCGAATAAAGTAGACAGCCATTAACTAACTACATGTTGTGTTCCTTCATGTCAATATCAACAGCAAATTCACCCCAACCAAATGGTGGACAAAAAGCCATGCAATCCTCAGGGCGTCGGAGCAGACCAATCACTTCAAGGGATCAATGACGCGAACAAAGGGGAAGCGGTAAAAGTCAGTATCACGCGTGTAGATGGCTTCTATGCCATGCTCCCGCATGAGCGCGGCAATGTGAAGATCAAAGATAAGATTGCCGGCTATTGGTCCAACTTCCTCTAAAACCTCTTGGAAAACTTGAGGGTGCTGGTAGGTCTCAACCAAGATGTTCAGCCCTGGAGACTCTAGTAATCCCTCTATGAAACGCCATGCTCCTTCAATATTCCACGGCTTTTTGAATACTCTCGGGTGCGTTACAACCCTGAGGAATTCATAAATGATACCCCACGTTATATACCATGGCGAGGATTGAGATCTCCACGACTCTAATAGATCTTTACAGGGTTTATACTCAGGACAACTTCGGTCCGAAGCGTAAATCAGTATGTTTGTATCCACTACAAACACTATAACTGTTCCATAAGGTCGTACACTGACTTGCGATCTGAGGGATCAACAAAGCTCCCCCCACTTTCGAAGGAAGGTAAAGGAGGCAGCTTCACTTCCTTTCTTTGGTTAGCCAAAAAAGCTCTCAAGGCCGCCTCCACAAGCTCTGACATGGTTTTGCCTTGACGGGCTGCCTCCTCCTTGAGCCGCTTCATAATAACATCGCTAATATTCAATGTGGTCTTCATATGGAAAACCATACAGATGGTATG
>CAZDVV010000297.1:0-1645 GCA_964508875.1 uncultured Desulfobacteraceae bacterium
ACCACGTTAGGCCCCTCTATGGCCGCCTACATTATGGGCAAACGCCTCACCCCCCCTCGATGTGATAAGTTCCTGTGCCGTTTCTAGCTTGAAAGCCTGCCCGATGTCGGGCGGGGAAGAACCGTTTGTCTTATCATCTGTCTTTACCTTATTGGTTCATTGTTAGCGCTTTCATATCAATGCCTATCTAATTGAATCAACGAGGTTTTCCAACTGTTTTCCACCCTGCTCTTCATCTCAATCGCGGATCTTGGGAGACTGAATCAAAAATTCCAAAAATACTTTGAAAGAAATTTCACTTTTTTGCTATACTCGCCGACGCCTTTCCTTGGGGGCTGACCTCAAGGTTCGGGATCAAATAACATGTTGTTGTGTGGCTATGGGGCCTTGCAGCAATTTTCTCAGGAAGACAGCAAAATAAGTTGCGTCAAGGGGATTGACATGGAGTCAAAGAATGTCTTGGTAATTAACGGCAATGAGTTCTCGTTTACGCCCGGGGAGACAATTCTCCAGGTAGCCAGAAGAAATGGAATTGATATCCCCACCCTTTGCTACCTAAAGCGAGCTACGCCCACGGGGGCATGCAGGATATGCCTTGTGGAAGTTGAAGGGGCAAGAAACTTGCTTCCCGCGTGCTCTACACCTGCGGCTCCAAATATGGTGGTAAAAACGGATAGCCCACGCGTCCTAAATGCAAGAAGGCTCAATATCGAATTGCTGCTGGCAAGCGGACACCACAACTGTCTCGCCCAGGATATGGACGAAGATGCGTGGGCGGAATTCCAGCTTAAGGCCATGGAGCCCGAAGCCCACAAGGAGATTTGTCCTGCCTATGGTGATTGCAGGCTCCAAGACCTGGCCATCCGATACCAGGTAAGAGACATTCGATTTGAACCAAAAGAAGTAAAGTATCCCATAGAGGATGTAAATCCTTTCATAGTGAGGGATTTTTCCCGTTGTATCTTATGCGGGCGATGTGTTCAAGCATGCAATGAGATTCAGGTCAATAATGCCATAAGCTACGGGTACCGGGGGTCGTCTTCCAAGATCGTGGCCAAAGGCGACCTTGCGTTAAAAGATTCCGATTGCGTCTTCTGTGGCGAATGCGTTCAGGTTTGCCCCGTAGGTGCATTGGTGACCAAAGAGGATCTTAACTTGCACCGGATAAAGGGGAGTCCCATCAAAAGGGTCAGGACCACCTGCTCTTACTGTGGCGTGGGCTGCCAGATATACCTTCATATCCAGGATGGCAAGGTTATCAAGGTAACAGGGGTGGAAGATGTGGGCCCGAATTTTGGCAGCTTGTGTGTAAAGGGGCGCTTTGGGTATGAATTTATCAATCACAAGGATCGGCTTAAGCGACCACTGATCCGAGAAGATAGGGGCTTCAGAGAGGCCTCCTGGGATGAGGCCCTGGATCTTGTGGCAAAGAAGTTCAAGGAGATCAAAGAAAAACATGGGCCAGATTCCATTGGTGTATTTTGTAGTGCCAGAATAACAAACGAAGAAAACTACCTAGCCCAGAAATTTACAAGGGCTGTTCTGGGGACGAATAATATTGATCATTGTGCGCGGCTCTGACACTCTTCCACAGTGGCAGGTCTTGCCGCTGCGTTCGGAAGTGGGGCCACGACTAATCCTATTG
>CAZDVV010000298.1:0-1632 GCA_964508875.1 uncultured Desulfobacteraceae bacterium
TGCGTGCCTGCCTGAGCGAGGACGCTCGCAGGCAGGCAACGCACAGGCAGGCAAGGAATCCCGCAGATTGACGCAGAGGTTGCGCAAAAAGGCCATTTATGGATGGAAACTAGCTATCGATTATGAAAAACCAGCAAGGAGGCAGCTGTGCAAATACTGATTTTGTACTATTCTAATAACAAACTTTGCGTTCCTTTACCCATAGAACACAAGAGATAAGGTGAGAAGAGGCTGTTTTGTGTCATTCCCGCGAAAGCGGAAATCCAGTTATTACAGGTTATTGACTCCCGCCTTCGCGGGGATGACTGTTGAGACGGAGATCCATATAAACCAATAAGGATGAACTATATTAGGAGCAACGTTGTGAAAGAGCCTACCCTCAAAGACCTGCTAATGCGTTTCAAATCTGGCGAGTTCTCCGTTCAAGAGGTGCTGGACAAGCTCAAGACCATGCCCTTTGAGGATATTGGTTTTGCGTGCATTGACCATCACAGACCCCTCAGGCGTGGCACTTCAGAGGTAGTCTATGGAGAGGGCAAGACAGCCGATCAGATATTGGCGATCATACGCCGCATGGCAGGGCAGGGGGACAATGTGCTCATTACAAGGCTGTCCCGAGAAAAGGCAGACAAAATCCTTTCAGAGTACTCAGAGGCCATCTATCACGAAGAGGCAAGGGCACTGACCTTGGCACAAAGTCCCATAGAGCCTAAGGCAAGAGGTACGGTATTGGTGGTGTGCGCTGGTACCTCTGACATCCCCGTAGCAGAAGAGGCGGCAGTCACCGCCAGATTCCTTGGTAACCCGGTCGATACTATATATGATGTGGGTGTAGCAGGACTGCACAGGGTCTTGGCTCACAGAGAGAAACTGGAACAGGCCTCTGTGATTATAGTGGTAGCCGGAATGGAAGGAGCGCTTCCTAGTGTGGTGGGCGGCTTGGTTGCAAAGCCCGTAATAGCGGTGCCCACCAGTATTGGCTATGGGGCCAGCTTCGGTGGGATAGCAGCACTACTGGGCATGCTCAATTCCTGCGCCTCGGGGGTGGTTGTGGTAAACATTGACAACGGCTTTGGGGCGGCATATGCGGCGAGTTTGATCAACCGCGTAGCGGTGTCAGAAGACAAGAAGGCAGAAGTCAGGAGCTAGCACATAGTAGTTGTACAATTTCAAATGCCAAAATCCCAATGTCAAATCAATGTCAAATAACAAATGACCAAAGCAGCTCCGGTGTTCGTTCATAGGTAAGGCTCCTTTCACTTGTCGTTAGCCTAGACAGAAGCAATAAATATATTTTGTCATTGAAGCATTTGGATTTCATTTGTCATTTGGACTTTGACATTTGTCATTTCTTATTCAAAATTCATAATTCACAATTGAAAATTGCTTTCCCCACCTCCCAGCATTCTAGCATTCTAGCTTCCTGGCTTCCCAGCTTCCTGACATGTTCTCTTTGCCCTTTAACCTTTCGCCTTTATCCTTGCTCTTGGCGGTCCAGCCGCCACGCTTCCTAGCCTCCTAGCCTCCCAGCTTCCTAGCCTTTTTGCCCTGCCCCTTTAACCGCGATCTTATTTCCATCACCTTTTGCTTCAGCTCGGGCAGTTTTGCCCTTTTTGTTTCATCCCAGCAAGG
>CAZDVV010000299.1:0-1630 GCA_964508875.1 uncultured Desulfobacteraceae bacterium
CAAAACATAGATAACCTCCACCAAAAGGCAGGCAATTCGCCTGAAAAGATAATAGAAATACACGGCACCGCCTTCTCTGTAACCTGCCTTAATTGTGGAAAGGTCTATGATAGGGAAGAAATAGAGAAACGAATAAGAAATGGTGAAAAAGATCCCCACTGCGATACCTGTTCCGGTCCTCTCAAGCCTGCCACTATCTCTTTTGGTCAGGCAATGCCTGAGGACAAAATGGCTATGGCCTTCAAGTATGCTAAGGAATGTGATCTTTGTATTGTCCTGGGCTCATCCCTTGTCGTATATCCAGCCGCATCTGTGCCCGAACATGCCGCCTCCCAGGGAGCCAAGCTCATGATCATCAATCTTACCCCTACCCCTTTGGATGCTCAGGCTGACCTGGTAATACACGACTCAGTTTCAAAAGTGCTAGGTGAAATGGTAGGACTGGAATAGCAGCAATGAAAGGTCTAACAAATGCTAAAGCGACCGATTAAAGGGATTATCCCTCCTATTTTGACACCTTTTAAGGAAAACGGTGACATTGATTTTGAGGCCCACATCTTCAATATAGAAAGGTGGAATGAAACCCAATTAGCCGGATATCTGGTTCTAGGCTCCAATGGAGAGGCACCTTATCTATCAGAGACCGAAAAACTAGAGTTGATTGAGTGCACGGCCAAGCACGCTAATAAAGACAGGCTCATTCTGGCTGGCACTGGCATGGAATCGGCACGTGAAACCATTGCACTTACCAACAAGGCAGCAGATCGGGGCGCAGATGCTGCTTTGGTGCTCACACCTTCTTATTACTTCAACAATATGACCGATGAGGCCCAGATTCGTTTCTTTACCGAAGTGGCAGATCAGACGTCCATACCCATATTAATTTATAATGTTCCTGCCTTTACCCATATCAACATATCTTCAGATGTAGTTGCCTTACTGAGCCGTCACCCCAATATCATCGGGATGAAGGATAGCACGGGAAACATACCTCAATTGGTTAAATTCCAACAGGTTAGTGATGAAAATTTCAATCTGATTTTAGGGACCTTTTCATCCTGGTACCCGGCTCTGACCCTCGGGATTAGTGCTGGGATATTCGCTGTAGCCAACTGTGCGGCCAACGAATGTTCAACGGTTCAGGAAGCCTTTGAAGCGGGAGACCACAAAAGGGCTTTGGAAATCTACAGAAGGGTATTTCCCGTGAACGAGGCTGTGACCACCACATTTGGCATCGCTGGGCTAAAGTATGCCTGCGGACTGATGGGATACCGGGGAGGAACTGTGCGGAGGCCTTTACTGCCATTGGATGACCGGGAAAAGATGGCTATAGAAAAAATCCTGCAGACCGCGAAACTCATATAAAAACTCCCACTTACGCGCATCCGTGATTGATGTATGGGTTGAGCCTTCAGGCCTCAGCGAGCCAGCGCAGCCATGATGCACAGCGCAACACTTGCCCTGCCGCATCCGCCATGTATCCCTGCTATGCAAAAGGCAGATTTCATATGCTTACGCTCCAGGCCTTATGATTTAAGTCCCAATAGAGTAAAGATGCGCTGGATGTCACAATGTTTTTCAAAATGGTCGGCCAGTTTGTCATACTGAGCAAATCGGGCGAGCCGTCCTT
>CAZDVV010000300.1:0-1591 GCA_964508875.1 uncultured Desulfobacteraceae bacterium
TAAGGCGTTGGGCACAAGGCGCAAGGCCCTAGGTGTTAGGCACAAGGCGCAAGGTCAAAGGATCAAGGCTGAGTGCCAAAGGCCAACCGAGATTTGGTATTTCTACCTTCATTATTCACTGTTCGATATTCGTTATTGTTGGGTCTGGGACTTAAAGGGTCCGTTGGGTCGTTGAGTCAATGAGTCAGAGGGTCGATGGGTCAGTGGGTCCAAGAGTCGGGAGTCTGTGAGTCGTTGGGGCTGTGGGCTAAGAGGTATGTCAGGCCAGTTTTGAGTAGCTACACCTCTAATCAATATGTCCAACCTGAGATTTCCTTTATTGATTCGATAATTCGTTGCGCTGTGCGACCATCCCACAACTCAGGCACATGGGAAGAAAATGTGTCGGCACAAAGAATGGTATCTGCATCCTTGACCATCTTTGCAGGGGTGGTAAGCTTGTTGGTTCCCTGCTCAACTGTAATTGGCCTTTCGGTATTGGGTCGCAATGTAAGGCACGGGATTCCGAGGTACGTGGTCTCTTCCTGAATGCCTCCCGAATCGGTAAGCACAAACCTGCAGTCAAAGATAAGACTCATGAACCTGATGTAGTTAACCGGTTCGGTAAGGAGAATCCCGGGAGTCTCCTCCAGTTGGCGTATAAAGCCGAAGGAGATAAGGTTTTTCCTGGTGCGAGGGTGGACAGGAAAGACTATCCTAATCTTTTTTGAAATTTGCACGAGGCTGTCGCAAATGCTTTCAAGGACCACTGGGGTGTCGACGTTTGAAGGCCTATGGAGCGTTACCACAGCATAATCCTTGTCCCTGAGACCAAGCTGCTTGCACATTTGCTGTCTTTGTATTTCCTCGCGTAGCATCTCAAGGGAATCAATCATGATGTTTCCAACTCTGATTATTTTTTCATCTGGAATGCCTTCTCTTCTCAAATTTTCATCCGCATCAGGTGAAGGAGTCCACAAGATATCCGATAGGGAATCAGTGACAATTCTATTGATCTCCTCGGGCATGCTGCGATCAAAGGAGCGGAGGCCAGCCTCTAAGTGTGCCAGCAGCGGACGATGTCCGCTGTAGGTAGGAGGCTGGCCAGCTGGGAGGCTAGAAGGCTTAATAATTTGAGTGAAACAAATTTTGGTGGTGGCGAGGGCGCAGGCGAGGGTGGAGTTAACATCACCCACTACTATCACAAAATCGGGTTTTTCTTGGAGAAGGAGTTTTTCGTATGCCATCATGACACGGCCTGTCTGTTCAGCATGGGTTCCACTGCCAACGCCTAGGTGAAAATCAGGATCTGGCAGTCTAAGGTCGCGGAAAAAGGCATCGGACATGTTCAGGTCATAGTGCTGGCCGGTGTGTACAATATGCGGCTTTGCCCAATCCTCTTTTTTCAACGCATGATAAAGGGGTGCGATCTTCATGAAGTTGGGACGGGCAGCAGCAATGAGATGGATTTTGAGTCGGGGAGTCCATGGGTCAATGGGTCTGTTGGGTTGTTGAGTCATTGAGTCAAAGGGTCAGTGGGTCTGTTGAGTCATTGGGTCATTGGGTTGGCCGCAGGCGGCAAGCCCTATTTTAAAGGCGCAAGGCCGCCACA
>CAZDVV010000301.1:0-1581 GCA_964508875.1 uncultured Desulfobacteraceae bacterium
GACCTGCTATGTGCACATCTACAGAGCGTTCGGTGACATTGTATTCCTCGCCATGGACTGCATCAACAATCTGGTAGCGCGTAAAGACCCAACCAGGCCTTTGTGCCAGACACCTCAAAATCTCAAATTCGGTGTGAGTTAAGTGAACGGGTTTCCCATTTGCGAGCACTTCGTGGTGGCCTGTGTGGATTTGCAGCTCATGAATTTTGAGCACCGACTTTTCATTCTCAGAAGCAGCTTGGGCCGCTCTCCTTAGGACACTTCTAATTCTCGCCAGGAGGACCCTGGGGCTAAAGGGTTTTGTAACATAGTCGTCAGCCCCCAATTCCAGGCCCGTAACAATATCAATTTCTTCGCTTTTAGCCGTTAACATAACAATAGGGATATGCTCTGTTTGGGGATTCCTTTTAAGGGTTCTGGCAACCTCTAGGCCGTCTATTCCCGGTAGCATAAGGTCCAATACTATAAGGTCAGGCAATGACTTTTTTACCATGTTTAGACATTGCTCACCATCCTGAGCAGTCAACACTCTGTAACCTTCCTTGCTAAGGTTAAAACTCATAAGCTCTAATAGGTCTTCTTCATCATCGACTATTAGTATGGTTTTTTTTGGCATAGTGCTGTTTACCCGGGTATGAGCATAAGATTTGCATCAACTATAGCACATTGACCAGGGTCAACCATCCCGGTCTTGCCTTATTTGCCTGTTCAATGGCTGCTGGTGAACCCATTACTTTTACTATCCCCTTTTCTTTCAGTTCATTCAATGCCCTCGAAAAGACACGGAAATCATCAGGAGTGGTCTCAAGCACTTGTTCTCGCATCCTTTGCCTCACTTCGTCCGTATCTCCTGTGAGGTGGCGGAGCATGGAGGCGAACCCTTTGGCATCAGGCAGCATGGGGGCATCCAGGTCTCCAATAGTTCCCACAATCGCTCTGGTTAGTTCCTTTTCATCCAGGGCCCTTTTCTCTAGGAAAGTGGCGGTCTGGTCAAAAACCTCAAGGGTCTTTTCAAGGTTCGGGTCTCGGTAGGAGACAAAACTCAATATCCCTGAGAGTCGGTCAAAGAGACAAAAGGCTCCATAGGCGCCCCCCTCAACCCTTACCTTTTCCCAAAGCCATGTGGTTTTTAGATACCTGGATATGACCAAAGCAGATCCGTGGAATTTGTACCCCAGATCATAAAGGTTTGCTGCCTTGCCCACGTAATTGACCTGGGCCGCAATGGCAAGGCCTTCCTGCTCAGCACCAGGGGCTGACCACTGCCAGTCATGGCGGGGGACAATGTCATTTGGCAGGGTATTGAGAAAATCCATCAAGCGCTGCTCGAATTCCTTGTAGCTCTTTTCGTCCAAGGTAACGTTCACTATCATATGGGCTGTGCTGATAAGTTTCTCACGCATTGATTCGAGCACCTGGAGGACCTCACTCCACTGAGTCTGAACCTTGTCCGCAAGTTCTCTTAAGAAAAATAGATAGCTGATCCCGCCTATCTTTTCTGCAAGCCAGTAAGGCTCGCCAAAATGGGCCTTGAGCCGGAGATTTACCATTTGATGCCCCGCGGGTATGAGGCGTTGTTCC
>CAZDVV010000302.1:0-1579 GCA_964508875.1 uncultured Desulfobacteraceae bacterium
TTCCCTGACTGATCCTTGATAGGGCCAGCAAAGATATTATCTACACCCTTTTCAAGTAACTTTTTCTCAGCAAGAACCTTCCTTCTTACATCCTCTGGAACAGATGGATTGAAGGGAGAGAGTTTGATACCATTCTTTTCAAATCCCCACCAGACATCTGCAGGCCGCCAAGTGCCATTCATGACCCGCTTTACGGCATCCACGTAATAGACACCCCAATTCCACTCAGTGGAAACCAGAGCACACGGGGCCTGGCTCCTTACATCTATGCCGTATCCAATAGCCGGCACATTTTTTCTGCACGCAGCTATGGCAGAATCCGGGGTATCGGCCATCTGCCTAATAAGGTCATGGCCTCTGCTTGCCAAGGTCTCTGCCAGAAGGGTCTCGTTGGTGGCATCGCGCCAGCTCTTCAGCCATACAATGGTGTTAACCTTCTTGGGATTATAGGTAACACCTGCTTCCTTGAGTCCTTTTTTGAGTCCAATAGTAAAGGCATTAATGCCACGAATAGGCTCTGGGATAGGTTGGGTTGCCACGGTTCCGACATTCTTGTACCCCATGAGTCCAGCCATATAACCGGCAAGATATTCGGCTTGATACATACGAACGAAATAATTTCCCATATTCTTGTTATTTTTCTTGTATCCGGAACAATGCTCAAACACAACATTTGGGAAGTCTCTCGCAACGATAAGGCATGGATCCATGTGTTCAAAGGTAGTTGCAAAAATTATATCATATCCAGCCTTTGCGTAACCCCTCAGGACCTGTTCAGCATTAGCTGCCAGAACCTTTTCTGTGTAAGAGACCTCAATTTTGTCGCCCAGTTTCTTCTTGAGGTACTGGATTCCACGGTAATGGGCTGTTGTCCATCCCATGTCGTCAATAGTCCACAGAAGGGCAAAGGCAACCTTTGTTTTTCTTGCAAAGGCCTGAGAGGTAAATACGAATCCAATGCAAAGAGCTGCAACCAAAAATATGCTTAATCTCTTACCCATAATGTCCTCCTTAATCAAATACTTATGATCCTTGATTTCAGGCGTTGACTATAGGTAACGGAGGGATATTTGTCAATCATGAAGCATGAGGAACCCCTTTTGTTTTGACCCATGAGGGTATTATACGCACTCATTCTATTCCACGGTTGATTACATATTATGGTACACTGAAGCAATGAAGGGCACTTGTCTTGGCATCCGCCTTGGGGTATTATCATTTTAAGCCCTTGCCAAAGTAACACCTATTTTGCTTTGACTTTCGGGTATAGCCCGAGAAAATTATGAAAGGTTTAGGGGGCAAGACCGTGAGTGAACGAGTGAGCTCAAGCGTACAGCGGGTCCATAGGGCATTACTAGATCACGGACTTGAGACTGAGATATTGGAACTACCCCAGTCCACAAGGAGTGCAAAGGAGGCGGCTCAGGCCGTTGGTTGCGAGGTCGCACAGATCGCCAAGTCCATAGTTTTCAAGGCCAGGGAAACAGAGAAGCCGGTACTTGTTATTGCAAGCGGTCCCAACAGGATCAATGAAGACAGGATTTCCTCCCTAGTTTCCGAGCCTGTTAAAATGGCAAAT
>CAZDVV010000303.1:0-1570 GCA_964508875.1 uncultured Desulfobacteraceae bacterium
ACAGACCCCACCACATGAGTTTTCAGCGGGCCATAGGGTTCATAGAAAAATTTTCGCCGGCAATTGAAACATTTCTGGTTCACATGGGTGATGCTGATAAGGTTCCAGGGGACCCGGCCAATGACCTATTAAAGAAATACGATCCTTTGGACCCCTTGCGGCCGCCAGGTTCTGACCAGCCTTACCCTATACCCACTAACCATTCGCAATGGCAGCTGACGGTTTCGTCCATAATGCGTGATCGAGGCTTAAACTACCGTGTGACAGTAGCACTAGATGGGATGAAGGTTTCTGTGTAGCTATTGTTGAATATCCTGTTGATTGAAGGTATGCGATGAAAACTGTCCAGTCCGAGGTGGCCAAGATACAGAGTCTGCTTCTCAAGCATCCCAGGGATGCCTTTCAAAGTCAAGAACTTATCATGGCTCAATGGCGCCAGCTCCGGTATTTGGGTCCACCTGAGCTGGACAGGGCCATTGAGGAATATGAAAGTTTCATCCAACTGCTGTCTAATTTCGTGCCTCGCATACATTTCCTGCCTCGGGAAAGCAGCCTCACCTTGGACTCAATCTATGTGAGGGACGCATCCATAGTGTGTAAGAAAGGGGTTATTCTTTGCAACATGGGAAAACCTGAGCGGGCACAAGAGCCGGGCGCGCAGGAGAAGTTCTTCAGATCTCTCGGGATAACAATTGTGGGCAGAATAGAGGCACCTGGTACCTTGGAAGGTGGGGATGTAGTATGGCTGAACGACCACACTCTGGCCGTGGGCAGAAGCTATCGGACCAACAGCGAGGGGATAGGCCAATTGAAGGCCCTACTGGAGGGCTGTATCGAGGAAATGATCATCGTAGATCTTCCACACTGGAGGGGCCCAAAAGACGTATTTCATCTCATGTCTATTATCAGCCCGGTAGACCATGATACAGCCCTTGTCTACTCGCCCCTTATGCCCATTGGTTTCCGGGAAAAGCTTCTTGCTATGGGATACAAACTGCTAGATGTGCCGGACGAGGAATTTGAGACCTTGGGATGCAACGTGCTTGCAATTGAACCAGGCAAATGCCTAATGCTGTCAGGAAATCCAAAGACCAGGGAGCTTTTGCAAAGGCAGGGCATGGAAGTATATGAATATAAAGGCGAGGAAATAAGTATCAAGGGAGGGGGAGGCCCAACTTGTCTTACTAGGCCTATTGAGCGTATTCAAGAATCCTGAGACCTAAAAGCCACAAGCCTGTTGACTTGTTCCTTTTAAAATTAGTAAAGTCGGCGATGATCCCCATCTTATACATTTTCCTTCAATGAAAGGGCTAGCTGCAGCTGGCCAGTTCAGAGCAATACCGTTCTGGTGAGAAAGGGGGTGAAAAGACAAGACCTGGGTGGACATTTGTGTTGAGTGTTTCAGGCTTTACAGACAAATTTTACCATAAATTCAAAAGGAGGGCTGTACACATGAAAAAATTTCTACTTTTCGGCCTTGTTCTGACCTTGTTCGTTTTTCTCGTAAGCGGTACCGCTTCTGCTTTGAGTACAGAGGACATAGCAAAGGCATCGACCCTCGAAGAAATCC
>CAZDVV010000304.1:0-1561 GCA_964508875.1 uncultured Desulfobacteraceae bacterium
CCATTGGTTCCCAGGATGTGAACCCTACTTGGAGGCAGGTAAGGTGTCCCCGAGGCGCGCGGATTGCAAGGGGCGATCAGGGGCGCAAAAAGGGCAATAAGCAGGAAAAAGAGTAACAACGAAGGACCAAAGACCACTCTTTTGCTCCTAAACAATTGCCCCACCATCCCTGACCCTTGGATCAACAATGGCGTAAAAGAGATCAGCGAGGGCATTGGCCAGGATCACACAAGCGGTTATGACGAAGAAAGAGCCTGAAAGCAAAGGATAGTCCCTGGAGACAACGGCATCATAGATCAACGTGCCCATCCCCTGCCAAGAAAAGACAATCTCTACGAGCAGGGCACCCCCCGCTATGAAGCCAAAGTCCAGAGCAACCACTGTTATAAGCGGCGGTAGGGCATTTTTGAAAACATGGCCGAACAATACCTGCCTTTCCTTTAGACCCTTTGAAATAGCGGTAAGAACATACTCTTCCTGTAAGACCTCTCTTACAGCATTGCGCATGATTATGTAATTATACGCGGTATTATGTAATATAAGAACAGCCAGGGGCAAACACATGTGCCGTAGTGTATCCAACAGGCCGATCGAACCAGGGAAAGTTTGCTCTCCCATTCCTCCCAAGGGAAAAAGATCAGTATAAAAGGCAAAAATCATTAAGAACAAAAGTCCCAGACAATAACTCGGCACGGCATAAAGGAATAAAAACCCCGAAGTAAACAGAGACTCTATCTTCTGCCCTCTTTTCCAGCCTGCAAGCGCACCTAATACTCCCCCTAACAAACCGGCAATTAAAATTGACGGCACCAGCAGCACTAAGGTCCATTTCAGCCTGAAGAGAATCACTCGAAGAACAGGTTGACCATAATGGTAGGACCAACCAAGATCCCCTCTCAGGGTCGTTGCCAAATAGCGAAGGTATTGCTTATATAATGGACTATTAAGGCCGTATTTGGCCTTTAATGCTTCCAAGGCCTGTGGCCTTTGAGTATGGAGATAAAGGTAATTCTCTTCACCCAAAAGATGCACTAAGGGATCTCCGGGCATCAGATGAACCAGGAAAAAATTTAGGCTGATGATAGAGATAAAGGTCAAGAGGTATTGGCCAAACTTAGCTGGAAGTTGATTCATTTAAAAATATCCATTCCCAATGGCTGAGCCAGGTTTGCTCCTGAACCGGCTAATGGGATTCGTCTGAGGTAGACAACTCAACATACTTTAAAAAACGCCAAGAGAAACGGTTGGCCAGACCACCCTCCAGTTGGTGGACTCGAAAGCCTTGCCAATTTTTCCGAAATGGATAGATGTTTTTGCCCCAGCAAAGGGCAACAGCAGGTAGATGCTGGGCATAATAGTCTTGCAACCTATGGTATAATTCCTTTAAGTACGAGGGATCTGTTGTTGTTAATATCCGATCACATAACTGCAAGAAATCCGGATCAGTGAGATTACCGATTACTCCACCCCCTTTTCTGCGGGAATCAAAGTACCCACTGGCATATCCGGCATGCATCATCATTCCCCAGGGGGTAGTTCTAAACAGGACCATATCATATCT
>CAZDVV010000305.1:0-1533 GCA_964508875.1 uncultured Desulfobacteraceae bacterium
TCCCAAGCAATAGGGTATCTGAAGGGCAAAAGTGCGATAGCGGTGGCTCGCCAATAGGGATTGCCACAAAAATAGACCTATGGAAAAACAAGGAGGTCAATTCACAGTTCGCCTGCTTTTTCAATATATCTGCAGGTCTTTTCCAAGGTCTTTTCCTTGTCAAAGAAGTGTGGAGAAATTTGAGCTGCGCCTACGTGTATTCTTCTCATATTGAGATGCGTCCATATAAGTAAATTCAAGGCTGCACCTAATCTTAATACATGTTATAGTCAATCTCATCAAATTGATTTGTACCCATATCAAGTGTGGCCAATCTCATATCCTGAATTTAGTAGAGGTAACAATGCAAACATCTCTTTCACAGTTTTTTGCAAATTCCTTTGCTAAGCATTCTAAGAAGAAGGCCATAGCATTTTATCGCAAAGGAGTAAAAGAAACGGAAATCACCTATGAGGAGATGGGCCTAGAGTCCAACAGGGCGGCTCATGCTTTCCTGGATATGGGGATAGGGAAGGGCGACAGGGTAATAGTGTTCATGCCCAAGTCATTGGCCTTCATAATGGCCCATATTGGCCTGGTAAAGATAGGTGCGATTTCTGTACCCCTCAATCCCGCGTTTAAAAAAAGCGAAATGGAATATTTTATCGAGGATGCTGACCCTGCCCTGATTGTATGCGGGAAAGGGCAGGAGCAGATGATTCTTGGGCTTGCAAAGGGTCGCCCGGTGATGGCAGTGGACACGGACGTGCCTTACCAGGAACTTGAAGTATTTGAGGGGTTTTCAACCGAATCCGTGGTCGAGAACCTGGGGACCGATGATCCGGCTTTGATCATCTACACATCGGGAACAACCGGAAAACCCAAGGGGGCTGTGCTTACCCATGGCAACCTTGTCCATGATGCACTCAATGTCATCCACGTTTGGGAGATAAACTCAAAGGACGTGATTTGCCATGCCCTTCCCCTTTTCCATGTACATGGTCTGTGCTTTGCATTACACACGGCTTTGCTCGCAGGGGCTAGGATAGTTATGCTGGATCAGTTCAGGCCTGAACATGTGATAGAGCGATTGTTGGTAAATACGGGTGAAAATGCCTGCACTGTGTTCATGGCAGTTCCAGCAATGTATGTCAGACTTTTGGATTACTTGGGAGAGAAGAAACTGGATTTTTCTCACATTCGCCTGCTAGCATCGGGTTCAGCCCCTCTTTTGCCCAAAGACTTTGACCGAATCAAAAAGGTGTTTGGAAAAGAGCCAGTGGAAAGAGAGGGCATGACGGAGACAGGGATGAATTTTTCTAACCCCTTGCATGGCAAGAAAAAGCCGGGCTCAGTGGGTATTCCATTGCCAGACCTTGAGGTGCGCATCGTGGATCCTAATACCAAGATAGATGTGCTGCCGGGAGAGATTGGAGAAATATGGCTCAAGGGTCCTTCCATTATACCAGGGTATTGGCGAAAGCCAGAAGAGACTAGGAAGGCCTTTGTGGAAGGTTGGTTTCGCACCGGTGATCTGGGCAGAGTGGATGAGGA
>CAZDVV010000306.1:0-1530 GCA_964508875.1 uncultured Desulfobacteraceae bacterium
AGGCCACGAGCAACCCTGGGATATCGGAGAATTTTACGGAACTAGTTACTTCTGTGATCCCCGGGGACAAATTGTGGCCGAGGCTGGTAGAGACAAGGACGAGCTGGTTGTGGCAGATCTGGACTTTGACATGATCCGTGAGGTCCGAAATGTCTGGCAATTTTTCAGAGACAGGCGGCCAGAAACCTATGAGGAAATCATCGAACTACTGCCTTAAACAAATTCCAACCAAGAGGAGAGCGCCATGAGCGAATTGAAGCAAAAGGTAGTTGAGTTTACAAAACACACCTTTGGCACCTGGAATCGTCAAAACGCTTGGCATACCCCCATGGTGGTCAAGGATGCCGAGGGGGTCTTCTTTTACGATGAAGACGGAAAACCATACATTGATTTTTCTTCCCAGCTCATGTGCTCTAACCTGGGGCACAAGAACAAGAATATTATTGAAGCCGTTAAAAAACAGATAGAGAAGCTTCCTTATGTGGCACCAGGCTTTGTGACTGAGTCAGCAATGGCAGCGGTGGAGGCATTAGAGTCCGTGATGCCCGAGGGGCTTTCAAAATTCTTTTTTTCCACCAGCGGCACTGAGGCCAACGAGGCTGCACTTAAAATAGTCCGGCAATCAAAGGCTCCCGCATACAAGGTCATATCGCGTTACCATTCTTACCATGGCGCTACACCAGCAGGCATCACCTTTACGGGTGACCCAAGACGCTGGTATGCGGAGCGGGCAAGATGCACTGTGGAGGGGGTCCGATTTGCACCTGATTGTTATTGCTACCGATGCCCATTTGGATTGCAGTATGGCCAATGCAACATTCAGTGCGCTCGATACTTAGATTACATGATAAAAGAAGAGGGTAACGTTGCTGCCATTATTGTGGAACCGGTCGTCGGCACCAACGGCAGAATCGTGCCTCCTCCTGAGTATTTTCCCTTGCTAAGGAAAATATGTGATGAAAATGACGTTTTGCTCATCGCCGACGAGGTCATGACAGGTTGGTTCAGAACCGGAAAGGCCTTTGCCATGGAGCATTGGGGCGTGACCCCTGACTTACTCACTACAGCCAAAGGTGCTACTGGTGCCTACACTCCAGCAGGTATCACGGCAGCAACAGATAAGGTGGCATCATTTTTTGATGAGGAAGTCTTTTGCCATGGGCATACATATGCTTACCATGCGATGGCTGTGTGCACCATCCCTGCCGCTGTGGAGGAATACAAGAAACTGATGGCATCAGGGCTGCCCCAGAGAGTAAGCGGGTATCTCAAAACAAAACTTTACGAGCTCGCCGAACGCCATATCTCAATAGGCGATGTCCGCGGCATTGGGCACTTCTGGGCCTTAGAACTGGTCAAGAACCGCGAGACAAAAGAACCTTTCAATGTTAAAGCTGAAAAGTTCGGCCCTGGTCCTCTCATGACCGTCAGAGTAGCCTCCGAGGCCATGAAAAATGGCCTTTACGTGGCTGCGTGGTACGATACCTTGGTTGTTGCACCACCACTCATAATAAAAGAAGATGAGGTTGA
>CAZDVV010000307.1:0-1528 GCA_964508875.1 uncultured Desulfobacteraceae bacterium
AGGAGATATGAAAGCTGAGTTTACAGCAATTATTGAGCCAGCACCTGAAGGTGGGTATTGGGCAGTTTGCCCAGAGGTGCCTGGCGCCAATGGACAAGGTGAAACGATAGAAGAGGCAAAGAATAACTTGCGAGAAGCTGTTGAACTGATTTTAGAAGCTCGCAGGCAAGACATTCTTGGTGGGTTGCTGTTAAGAGTGAGGAGCAAGGGGGAAAACAGTGGAGAGCTTAGACTCTCTTGAAAAACTCAAAGAGGCTATCCTAACCTTCCTAGAGGACGAAAATGTAAGGGTTGTGTTGTTCGGCTCTAGGGCCAGGGGAGATTTTGCGAGCACCTCTGATGTGGATGTAGGAATAATTCCTAAGGATGGGTTCGATAGGAAAAAGCTGACTTTGCTCCGAGAACATGTAGAAGAGCTAAATATCCCATACAAGGTGGAAATTGTGGACTTTTCCGCTGTGTCAGAGAAGTTCAATGAAATGGCGTTAAAGGAGGCGGTGGTCTGGAAAGGCTAGAAATCAGACTTGAGGAGCCCCAAGGGTGACGGGGGACATGACCTCATAGCTGAAAAAAAAGTAGTCCGGAGAAACCTGTGGCATCTCCTTAACACAAATGCATCCAATCAGTTTCATAACTAAGTGTAGCTCAAGGTGAAATATCACCACCCTGTATGACAGGCTCCACAGGTTCGTGGTAATAAGTCACTCCATGCTGACAGTAGCATCCGAGGGGTTCACATGATCCATAATGAGGATTGCAGCCATAGTCATTGGGCCAGCTTTGCGGGGGAATGGGCGGTGTTGGATATAGGCAATCTCCCTGCCAGTTGCCCCAGCGATCTTGTGCCTGATAAATCAGCTGACCCCAGAGCTTACCGCCACTGTCCCATTTTGTATTCCAGTCCTTCACTTCTACCCAGTGCCCCGGTCCTCTCACATGTCCCGTTACGCTATGGCCTTGACTATCGGTAAGCGTAATAGCGGCAGCACCGCATGCATCGGTGACCTTGGAGGCCGTGCCCAGATGTTCGTTGCAGTGGTAGTAAACCGTCTCAACCGGGCAGTCGGCGCGTCCCTGATCAGGGGCATAGGCAGCAAGATCTGCACCATCCACATCGCCGTCTCCGTCATAATCCCCTTGACAGGCCTGACCCTGCTCGCAGCCTATTCTACCGTAGTCATCTGAAAAGGCAGAAATGTCTAAATCATCCACATCCCCGTCATTGTCCGAGGCTCCTTCACAATAATCTCCCGATCCCAGAATGACGGAAGCCACCACATTATTCCCAAGGTAGATATAATCGGTCTCCTGGCCGGTATTGAGATTATAAACTCCTAGCAGCCGCCCGGAGACATCATAGTAGAAAATAGACCTCCCTCCTTCATCTTCCTTCATCACCCTCTGGCCAAGACCATTGTACGTATACTGTTCCAGTGTGCTTCCATTCTCTTCAACCCTGACCTCTGTACGTGAAAGAGGGACGTTCATGTAAGGATGGTATGTGTATTGGATAACCCTTTGCTCAGGA
>CAZDVV010000308.1:0-1524 GCA_964508875.1 uncultured Desulfobacteraceae bacterium
GCATCAGTGGTTTTGCCTATGACCCTGTTAGTCTGTTTCTCATCGAGCTGTTCCGTTACCTTGAAAAATCTGCCGATATGAAAGCCTTCCTCCACACCGTCCATGACAGGGAAAAAGGAAAGCATTATCGGCTCTACGCTGGCATTAGATACCCTCATCTGCCATGTGAGGCTACCTTCACTAATTTCAGAGCTCGGCTGGGAGAAGGCCTTTACAATCAAATCTTCCATGTGCTTGTAGAAATCGCAGAGCTGCTCGGTTTTCTCTCCTTCAAGATACTGGCCACTGATGGCACGCTCTTCCCTTCCCATGCACGCTATAAGGGATGCACTTACTTCTGTGATAAATGCAACTCCATTGAGTTCAAAGGAATCATTGAAAACGTCCGCCAAAGGGTCCTTTATCGACTCGAGCATCCTGAAACGATTATCCCCGGAAAACAGATCCGAATCAAAGTTGACTGCCCTTCTGACAACTTCCCACAGGATGTCAAACGGCCCAAAATAGAGATTTTGACACTTTCCCTTGAGCCAGCTAACCCTGAGAGCCCCAGCATCTTTAACCAGATCTTTGGCCTTAAAGACCAACTCCAACAGGCAGGTCTGGACCTCGTTGTAAAAAGAGGGCTCTTTACCAAGTTTGTTATGGGAGAGAGCCCTACCACTGACTCCTTCTTTTTCCGCTGCCCCAAGCTCCCCTCTGATACCGATGCAAGGATAGGGGTAAGGAGGAATCCCCAAAACCCAAACCGTAAGCAAAAGATCTTTGGCTTTAACGCGGTCATCGAGACCTCAATAGAGCTCACCCTCGGCATTGAGCTTCCTGTGGCATGCACCACAATTGCAGGTAACACTGAGGAAGGCCGCCATTATGTCACCAACAAAGAACAGGTCCGTCACTACCACCGCAAAACATCAAAGATCGATCTTGCTGATGCCAAGTACGATGAGCATAACAACTACCAGTTCTCCCGCTCTCATGGCGCTATCCCCATTATCGATTACAACCCCCGTAGTGAAAACCTCTCAGTATCCGCATTAAAGCAAAGGGGCTATGATCGAAATGGATGGCCATACGCACCCTGCGGCATCCTCACCCGGCCCAATGGTTTTGACTTCAAATCCCATAGAGCAAGCTTCAGTTGCCGTAGACAGTGTGTATCTTCGAAAAATCCAAGGCTCCTTGAATATGCCACAAACTGCCCTTTCTGGATTAACTACCATGGATTTACAAAACACATGTCTATCAGACAATTCCCTCGTCTCATCACAGAGGTCATTAGAGGTACATATAGATATCGAAAACTCAAAGCCCTTCGTCCCGCCTCTGAAAGACTAAATTCCACCGCTAAGGAGGACTTCTGTATCCTTGCAAAACCAAAAATTCGGGGGCTAGACAAGGCAGGTATTCTTGCGCAAATGGCCGTCATAGTAATCTTGATCAAAAGAATCGCTCGCTTCATTGTAAAGGTAACCTTGAGCTTCAGAGGCAAAACCCAAAACAACAAATCACCTCCAGGCCGTC
>CAZDVV010000309.1:0-1516 GCA_964508875.1 uncultured Desulfobacteraceae bacterium
ATGGATAGTAATGCCAAATCTACTCTTTAGCTCTTCACGCAACATGTCTGCGATTTCATTTACAGTGTGCTCTTTATTAGTTGCTATTTGAAAAACTTCTCCCCAAGGAAAAGAATCTCCCAGGCGAAGATCTGAGGCTCTTATAATTGCTTCCACTAAATCATCTATATAGATAAAATCCCTTGTTTGATTTCCATCTCCATAGATTTCCCAGTCTTCACCTTTTTTGGCTTGCCGGATGAATATAGCTATAACGCTATTCTTGTGATTAGATCCTGGTCCGTATACATTTCCAAATCTAAGTGCAACGGTTTCAACTCCATATGTTCGAAAATAGGCTGAGCAATATCCCTCGCCAGCTAATTTACTTGCTCCATAAGGAGAAACGGGATGAGGTGCCAGTTCTTCATGAATTGGAGGCTCCACCTCTCCGACAGGAGCACCACTTGATGCAAACACAAAACGCTTCACATGATTGTGGCGGGCAGCCTCAAGCATATTCAGGGTTCCAATGACATTGACTTCCATATCTTTCCTGGGATCTTCTACGGAAGGTCCAACACCTGTGTTAGCAGCTAAGTGAACTATCACGTCCATGCCTTGGGCGGCAAGCATGCATATGTTGGGGTCGCGGATATCGCCGACTATTAGTTCCACAACGTTGTCAGGATTAAGGGATGAGAACTGAGTGCTAAGGACTGAGGGCTGAGGATTGAGTGGTGAGGAGTCGGTTTCGATGAAGTTACAGACACAGGCGAGGTCTTCGCGGGTACCGACGGAGAGGTTGTCCAGCACTCGGATGTGCATTGCCAAATTATTTTTCACCAGGTGCTTGATGAGGGAGGTGCCAATAAAGCCGCAGCCACCTGTGATCAACCATCGAGGTGGGTGATCACAGTACTGAGGACCAAGTGCTGAGGACGAAGACTCAGTCTTGAGGACTGAGGACTGAGGGCCGAGTTTCCCTTTTGAGGATTGAATGGTAATACTCATTTTAAACTATTTTTCTGCCGCTGAAGTCATGATCGAAGACCGCCAAGTATTCTGGAAACCTCACTGGCTAAAGCGCTAATATGATCAAGCTGTTCTTGTGTGATATAGCCTAGATCAAGGGCAACGTAAAGCTGTGATCTTACTTCTGCACAAGAGCCTTTCGTGATAACAACAAATTGGTGAAACTCGGACCTCCCAGCACGTCCGAACTCTTCTGCCAAATTGGACATTATCGAAATTGAGGCTCTCCGGATCTGGTCTCGTAACCCAAAATCTTTCGAGTAAGGCCCTTGGTTTGTAAGGGAATAAATCTGTTTTGTCAATTCACGGGCCTTTTGCCAAGCCACCAAACCTTCAAACTGCTCAACTTTTGCCATACTTTTTACCTTAGTCCTCTGACCTCAGTCCTTGGTCCTTAGAACTCTGATGCCACTGTGTCCATAGCAAGCTGCCATGCTTTAATTAAGGCTTTTATGAGGCTTGTCCAATAACAAATCTCCTTACTCTAGCCTTCTTACTCCTT
>CAZDVV010000310.1:0-1509 GCA_964508875.1 uncultured Desulfobacteraceae bacterium
TATCCTATGCCAGGGAGAAGCTTCTTCTTGGGACTCAGGTATGATTTCTAGGACACCAGGCTGGAGAGCAATGGTTGAGGGGGATAAAAAGTTCCCTTCAACCATTTTTTTTCATACACAATAGCGAGGAAGTGATCATGATCGTTCACGAAACAAAAATACTGATTTACCTTGTTGGATTGCTATTGGTTTCATGCCTGCTTTGCCATCCCATATGCGCTGTTGCATACCCTATTCACTTCAAGGACTCTCGCGGCATCCAGATAACTATCTCCAAAATGCCTTCACGTGTGGTATCCCTAGTTCCTTCGATTACAGAAATGTCTGCAGATACAGGAAGATACTATGAACCAGGAACCATAAATATAATAATTTTTCCCAACATGAAATTAAGTGAGAGAGCGATGACAAGGGCCATAATCACCGCGACCGAGGCGAAAACAGCAGCCCTTATGGATCTTGATGTGCGAAGCCATCAGAGCCCGAAGATCAACCAGGCCACTGGTACTGGAACAGATAATATGATCGTAGTTCAAGGAAGTGGAATCCCCATTGACAACACCGGGGGCCATTCAAAAATGGGCGAATTAATTGCTAAAGCAGTATATGCTGGAGTAAAGGAAGCTATCTACAAACAGAATGGGATAGTGCCTGATCGCAATATATTCCAAAGATTGAGAGAAAGAAGAATTGATCTCTTTGGGCTAGTGAACACTGCAAACCTCAAAGAGGGGCAGAGCAAAGCCTCACTTATGTCCCGCCTGGAGGAGGTGCTCCTTGATCCCCATTATGCATCTTTTTTGGAAACAGCAATGGCACTCAATGATGCCTATGAAAAGGGATTAATACATGATCTTTCCGCGTTTAGAGCATGGTGTGTTCAAATAGCGGAGGAGATTTCAGGACAACACGTAAAGTCTATGGTAACCCTTGTGAAAGGTACACACATGCCACGTGTACTAGGAATGGCGCTGAATTCCTTATTAAATGGGGTTTGCGCCAACTCAGCTACTTCTCATGAGCAAATGTGAAGGAGCACCAAGTAACTCTTGTCGTTTTTTGCTGTTTGATGTCATAACATTTACACGTCTGTATCAGTTAACAACTCCAACGTCGATGGCTTAGAGATGACAAGGGCCCGGTCAATCATGTTTTTAGGAACAGGGAGCGATGTGGGCAAGTCTATTGCGGTTACGGCCTTTTGCCGAATATTGAAAAGAAAAGGTTACAAGGTCGTTCCCTTTAAGGCCCAGAACATGTCCAATAACTCATACGTAACCATTAAAGGAGGAGAGATCGGCAGGACTTATGTGCAGGGCAAAAGAGGGCATGCATTTGCCTTGATCCATGAGCCTGGCAAGAGCGAGGCCTGGGAAGATGGTTGGGTGACAGATGATAAGCACATAATGGGGACATATATCCATGGTGTGTTGGATTCGCCAAGTTTTAGAGCGGAGATTCTTAACAGGATAAGGGCATTGAAAGGGTTGAAAGCGCGGAGGCCAAGGA
>CAZDVV010000311.1:0-1504 GCA_964508875.1 uncultured Desulfobacteraceae bacterium
GATGGACAACCTATAATGATAGAGCTAAAGGTAAAGGACCAGAAGGTCAAGGTGCAGATTTGGAAGGTAAATGTCGGCAGATTTTGGCTTTTTTTGTTGGACACAAACGTGGAAGGCAATTCCGACTGGGCCAGAGATATCACTTCCCAGCTTTATGGCGGTGACCATGATATGAGAATCAGGCAGGAAATCGTCCTGGGTATTGGAGGAGTGCGTGCCTTGGCTGCATTAGGTGTTGAGGCTGACGTGTTTCATATCAATGAAGGCCATTCCGCCTTTGCCCTTATGGAACGTATCCGGGATCTGAGGGAAAAATATGCCCTCAACTTTAATGAAGCCCTTGAATTTGTAAGGGCGACCAGCGTTTTTACCACTCATACCCCGGTACCTGCTGGTATTGATGTCTTTCACCCAGATTTGATGCGTCTTTATTTTGAAGAGTATGCCAAATCCCTTGGTATCAGTTTTGAGGTGTTCTTGGGATTTGGAAGGCAGGAGCCCAGAAACAAAGACGAGTGGTTTTGCATGGCAGTGCTTGCCTTGAGGTTGTCAAACTGGTGCAATGCTGTTAGCCGGCTGCACGAAAAGGTCAGCCGAAGTATGTGGGAAAAGATATGGCCAAAGACGCCGGAGGTGGACCTCCCAATCACACATATCACCAACGGAGTACATATTCCTTCGTGGATATCTCAAGGCATGAGGGAAAATTATGACCGATACCTTGGACCAAGATGGATTGAGGACCCTGATAATGTAAAGGTATGGGAAAGAGTGGATCTCATTCCCAACACAGAACTCTGGAGGACCCATGAGCGCGCCAGAGAACGATTGGTGGCGTTTGCCAGGAGACGGTTGAGGGCACAGCTTGCAAGAAGGGGGGCTTCAAGCAAGGATCTTACAATAGCTGATGAGGTTTTGAGCTCTGAGACCTTGACCATAGGTTTTGCTCGCAGGTTTGCACCCTACAAAAGGGCATACCTCATTTTAAAAGATATAGCGAGACTGGAAAAAATCATTACAAATGAAAAGCGGCCTGTTCAGATAATCTTTGCAGGCAAGGCTCATCCCCAAGACCAGATAGGAAAAGACCTGATAAAGCAAATAGTCCAGATTTCGAATCGAGAAAAATTCAGGCGCCACATAGTATTTCTGGAGGACTACGACGTGGAAGTGGCGCGTTATATGGTACAGGGGGTAGACGTATGGCTCAACACTCCTCGTCGCCCACTTGAGGCCTGCGGTACTAGTGGCATGAAGGCAGTGGCCAATGGGGCCCTTCATTTTAGTGTCCTGGACGGCTGGTGGGAGGAAGGATACGACAGAGACGTAGGGTGGGCCATAGGCAGTGGCGAGGAATATGAAGACGAAGGTTTCCAGGATGAAATTGAAGCCCGCGCCCTCTACGACATTCTTGAAAAGGACATTATACCTCTTTTTTATCTAAGAGGATCTGATGGAATACCGCGGGGATGGATGGAAAAAATGAAGGCGTCAATGCACCGGC